>VBCY01000617.1 GCA_005882995.1 Betaproteobacteria bacterium | reverse complement strand
ATCGGGTAAATCCTTCCGAAGCGCGCGATTTGATCAGCAGAGACTTGCACCGGCGTCTTAAGCACATACCAGTTGACGTCCTCGGTGCACGGCGGCGTAGTGATCGATCCGGGATAGGTGTAGTAACCCTTGTCCTGCGGCAGCAGCTCGAGCGCGTTGATCTTGACGCTGTCGACGATGTTTTCCTTGTCCTTGGTTTGCGGCAGATTGCTCCACAGCGACTTGATCAGCGGATTTTCCTTCCCGGAATCGAGAAACACGGCGATGACAGCGAGCTTGCCGTCCTTGGCCTGGTGGAACATGTGCGCCTCCATGTCGTGGCCTTTGCCGTCAATTTTTTCCTCGCTCGGCTTGTGAAAATCAAACCGCACGAGCTCGTATTGCTTGCCATCGATGCTCACGTAGCTGCCGGGCGCGTAGTTGACCTGGATGGTGTGGCCGTTATCGATGATGTGAAGCGGCGACGGCTTGTAGTTGAAGAGCAGCGAGGGCAGATCGCCCTTGCGCACCTTGGCGTCGGGGATGTCGATAGGCGACTGTAATTCGCCGGTCTTGCAAAGCGCATAGCCCTTTTCGAGCGTGCCCCACTTCGCGGGTCCGGTCGCGCCGGCGTATGACCAGGCCTTGTCTTCGGCGGCGGGACAGACGACAGACACCGCGAAAAGTGTTGCGGCGAAAACCACCCCCAGGCATTGGTTGGCGATGCGGTTCATTTTTTTTCTCCTTGTCACCTTCGACGACTTCCGGGCCTGCTTGACACTCAAGCTCAACCAATGAGATCTGCGGGTGGCTTCCTGGCGCGAGCGCTGCGTCCGGCCTCAATCGCGACGCGCCCGCCGATTTTCGCTGCGTGTCGCTCGAGCACCGGTCTCAAGTGTTGAGCAGTGTAGCTCCCCGCGGCTCCCGCGACATGATCCGGTGGCCCCTCGGCGATGATGCGGCCTCCACCCGCACCTCCCTCGGGACCGAGGTCGATTATCCAGTCAGCCGTCTTGATCACATCCAGGTTGTGCTCGATCACGATCACGGTATTGCCGTGGTCACGCAAGCGATGCAGGACGGTGAGCAGCATCTCGATGTCGTGGAAATGCAGGCCGGTGGTCGGCTCATCAAGAATATACAAGGTACGACCGGTGTCGCGTTTGGACAGTTCCAGCGCGAGCTTCACCCGCTGCGCCTCCCCGCCCGAGAGCGTCGTCGCCGACTGTCCCAGCGTGATGTAACCGAGCCCCACGTCGAGCAGCGTTCGCAGCTTGCGCGCGACGACAGGCACCGGCTCGAAGAAGGCGAACGCCTGTTCGACGGTGAGTGACAGCACTTCGTGGATATTCCGACCCTTGTACTGGATTTCCAGCGTTTCGCGGTTGTAACGCTGGCCATGACAAACATCACAAGGCACGTAGACGTCGGGAAGAAAATGCATCTCGACCTTGATGAGCCCGTCGCCCTGGCAGGCCTCGCAGCGCCCACCTTTCACGTTGAAGGAAAAACGACCCGGTCCATAACCTCTTTCGCGCGCGTCCTTGGTCTGCGCAAAAATCTCACGAATCGGCGTGAAGAGTCCCGTGTAGGTCGCGGGATTCGATCGCGGGGTACGGCCGATGGGGCTCTGGTCGATACTGATAACCTTGTCGTAGAACTCGAGGCCGTGAATTTCGGTGTAGGGCGCAGGCTCCCCCGAACTGCCGTAGAGATGGCGAGCCACCGCCTGATACAGCGTGTCGTTGATGAGCGTCGATTTGCCCGATCCCGTCACGCCCGTCACGCAAACGAACAGGCCTACGGGGACGCGCAATGTGACAGCCTTCAGGTTGTTGCCCGAAGCTCCGGTGATGGTCAGCACGCGTTTCGGGTCCGCGCGATGTCGATGCTCCGGGATCGGGATCTGGCGATGTCCCGCGAGATACTGTCCGGTAAGCGAATGCGCTGCGTGACCAATGTCCTCGGGCGTGCCCTGCGCCACGATCTGCCCGCCGTGCTCGCCGGCGCCCGGTCCCATGTCAACGACGTGATCGGCGGAAAGGATAGCCTCGGTGTCGTGCTCGACCACGATCACGCTGTTACCCAGATCGCGCAGATGTTTGAGGGTGGCAAGCAGCCGGTCGTTGTCGCGCTGGTGCAGGCCGATCGAGGGCTCGTCGAGCACGTACATGACGCCCGTGAGCCCGGAGCCAATCTGCGAAGCGAGCCGGATGCGCTGCGCCTCACCGCCCGAGAGCGTCTCCGCTGATCGATCGAGAGAAAGGTAATCGAGGCCGACGTTGTTCAGGAACTGGAGACGGCTCATGACCTCCGTGACGATCTTGTCGGCAATTGCCTGCCGCTGTCCTTCCAGTCGCAGCTTGCCGAAGAACTCGCCCGTCTCCTTGAGCGGCCAATTGCTCACTTCGTAGATGGGGCGTCCTCCCACCTTCACGAATCGCGCTTCTTGGCGCAGCCGGGTGCCATCGCATTCGGGACAAGGCTTGTTGTTGAGATACTTGGCGAGCTCTTCACGCACCATCACCGAATCAGTCTCGCGATAGCGCCGTTCGAGATTCGGAATGATTCCTTCGAAGGCGTGCTCACGCACCACCGGCTTGCCGCGCTCGGAGAGATACTGGAATGCGATCTTCTCCTTTTCGCTGCCGTACAGGACAATCTGCTGGACGCGCTCCGGCAGCTGCTCGAACGACTTTTCCAGATCGAAGCCGTAATGGCGCGCGAGGCTCTGCAGCATCTGACTGTAGAACTGGTTGCGGCGGTCCCAGCCTCGGATCGCGCCCGACGCGAGCGATAGCTGTGGAAAGGCGACGACCCGCTTGGGGTCGAAGAAATTGATCGAGCCGAGACCATCGCAGCGCGGACATGCCCCCATCGGGTTGTTGAAGGAGAACAGTCGCGGCTCCAGTTCGGGGAGCGAATAGTTGCATATCGGACACGCGAACTGCGCCGAGTACAAGTGCTCGGTGCCTGAGTCCAGCTCCACCGCGATCGCTCGCCCGTCTCCATTGCGTAGCGCCGTTTCGAAGGATTCCGCCAGGCGCTGCTTGAGATCGGGACGAACTCGCAATCGGTCAACGACGACTTCGACGGTGTGCTTCTGGTTC
>VBCY01000616.1 GCA_005882995.1 Betaproteobacteria bacterium | reverse complement strand
ACGCAAAGGCGTCACCCGCAGTCAGTTGCGCACTCGCCATCCCTGCCCAGAGACTGGCAGTTAATACAATTAAAACAGAGCTTAGGAAAGTTTTCATCAAGCCGCGTGATACAAGGTTGCCGAGGGTTATAGCACGGAGCAAGGCGTGTGCCAATAGTCCGGCAAAACAAACCCTTATAGTCCCCGTCCCCCGGGTTGGCGGCATCCCTCCAAGAGCGAGCATCAGCTCGCGCCAAGTTGCGATGCCCGTTTAGCGACGCGTGGAACGGTTGCTTAAACGCATGAGGCCGCTAAGCGATGACACGACCTGCTGAAGTGGCCTCTTCGTCGCTCGAAGCAGCGCCCGATTCGCGCTGTTCCTGCTGCTGTAGCGCCCACATGCGTGCGTAGGCGCCGCCGGCAACGAGCAGCTCGGCGTGGGTCCCGCGCTCGCTGATGCGGCCCCTTTCCAGCACCAGGATCTGGTCGGCGCCGACGATAGTAGAGAGCCGATGCGCGATGGTGAGCGTGGTGCGGTCGGCGGAAATCTGCTCGAGCTCCGCCTGGATCATGCGTTCCGACTTGGAGTCGAGCGCGGAGGTCGCCTCATCGAAAATGAGCAGACGCGGATTCTTGAGGATCGCCCGCGCGATGGCGACCCGCTGCTTTTCGCCACCGGAGAGCTTGAGCCCGCGCTCTCCCACCGCCGTGGCATATCCCTCGGGAAGCGCGGCAACGAAGTCGTGGATCTGCGCAAGACGCGCCGCGCCGATGATCTCCTGGTGGCTCGCCTCCGGCCGGCCGTACGCAATGTTGTATTCAATCGAATCGTTGAACAGCACGGTGTCCTGCGGAACGATGGCGATCGCCGCACGAAGGCTTTCCTGCTGCACCGCGCGCAGATCCTGGCCGTCGATGCTGATGCGCCCCCCCGTGACGTCATAGAAACGGTAGAGCAGGCGCGCCAGCGTCGACTTTCCTGATCCGCTTGGGCCGACGACGGCGATCGTCCTTCCGGGCGGGATGGTGAACGAAACGTCGAACAGAATCTGCCGATTCGCTTCGTAGTGGAAATCGACGTGGTCGAAGCGAACTTCGCCAGCGGTCAGCTTGAGCGGCCTCGCTCCCGGAGCGTCCTTCACCTCGGCATTCTCGTCGATCAACCGGAACATCCTCTCCATGTCGGCGAGCGCCTGCTTTATTTCTCGATAGATGACACCGAGGAAGTTAAGCGGGATATAGAGCTGAATCATGAATGCATTGACGAGCACAAGGTCGCCGATGGTCATGCTGCGGTCGACAACGCCGAGCGTGGCTCGCCACATGATGAGGGTGACAGCGACCGCGATGATCGCGCTCTGGCCGATGTTGAGCAGCGAGAGCGAAGTCTGGCTGCGCACAGCGGCGCTCTCCCAGCGTTGCAGGCTCTCGTCGTAGCGAATCGCCTCGAACTCCTCGTTGTTGAAGTACTTCACCGTCTCGTAATTGAGCAGGCTGTCGATGGCTCGAGTATTGGCCTTGGAATCAAGCTCGTTCATCTGCCGGCGGAAGCCCGTGCGCCATTCGGTGATGGTCACGGTGTAGAGAATGTAGGCACAAAGCGCAACCACCGTGATGCCGATGAACCACAGGTCGTAGCGCGCGACCAGGATCGCCGAAACCAGCCCGATCTCGATCAGCGTCGGAAGGATCGAAAAAAGCGTGAAGCCGATCAACGTCGAAATCCCTCGCGTACCGCGCTCGACATCGCGGGTGAGGCCGCCCGTATGGCGGGCAAGATGAAAACGCAGCGACAGCGCGTGCAGGTGGCGAAAGGTCTTCAAAGCGATCGTGCGCACCGCGCGCTGGGTGACCTTGGCGAACAGGTATTCACGCAGCTCGGTGAACGCGGTGGTCGACAAGCGCAAAACTCCATAGGCAAAGAGCAGCGCAATCGGCAAGACCAGCACCTGAGTCGCGGAAGGAAGCGTCAGGCTGTCGACGATGCCCTTGAGTACCAGCGGCACGCCGACGTTGGCCAGCTTGGCCGCGACCAGGCAGGCGAGTGCGAGCACCACTCTGCCCCTGTAGGCAAGGAGGTACGGCAGGAGCGCGCGCACCGTCTGCCAATCGCCGCGGAAAGCGCGATCAGACGGAGCTGGAAGGGGAAGCGATGAAGCGCGACGCATAAGGAGTCCGGCCGTCGAGCGCGACAAGCGCCTGCGCTGACGCCATTCAATACGCCGAGGAGTTTAGCAGGTCGCGAACTTGAGGCCTGTCAACGCTATGGACACGAACTATCCGCCGGAGCGACCGAATGCCGATCGGCCCTTGAACCATTCGTTGCCGCCATAGCCTAGAAATCCCATCGCCACGCGCACAATGCCATAAGCAATCCAGATCGCGGCCTTGTAGAGCCGCGGCCGAAGCCTCCAGTCGACCGGTGCGATCTGCCGCGAACCTGCGAGGATCATTTCGTTGAGCTGGCCCTTGAGCTCCTCGTTAAAGACGTGGTCGCGCACGAAGACATTCGCTTCGCGCGCCATCAGCAGGCTGTAGGGATCGATGTTGGATGAGCCGACGGTCGCCCAATGCTCGTCGACGACAGCAACCTTGGCGTGCAGCATGCTCCGGTGATATTCCTGGATGACCACTCCCGCTTCCAGCAATTGCCCATAGAGTGCGCGTGCCGCAAAGTGGAGCAAAACGTATTCGACCTTGCCTTGGAGGAGAAGCGTTACTTTCACGCCACGCTGCGCCGCGGTGGCGAGCGCCCGGCGGAATCGAATCCCTGGAAAGAAATAGGCGTTGGCAATGATGATTTCGCGCTTGGCGGTTCGAATCGCCGCCAGGTACGCGCTCTCGATGTCGCGCCGATGGCGCAAGTTGTCGCGGGTTACGAACTTGGCGGTCTGATTACCGACTCGTTTGCCGCGCTGTCTCTCGGGAAACAGTGGAACGTCGCTCACGCCCGCCTGCACCAGCTGCACCAGGGCCCAAACCCGCTGCATGGTCTGCTCCACTTCCGGAACCAGCAAGCCTTCGACGCTTACGGCGAAATCGGTGCGCGGCGGCTTGTGGTGCGGCGTATTCATGTCGTCGATGATGTTGATCCCGCCGACGAAGGCAATTTTGCCGTCGACGTGGCAAAGCTTGCGGTGCAGCCTTCTCAAGCGGTGCGACCGGAACTGCCAGGGCGCGACTTCAGGGCGGTATTTCATCAGCTGGATGCCGGCGTCGAGCATGTCGCGCTCGAGTGCAGTGCTCAGATACAGCTTGGCGCCCCAACCGTCGACCAGCACGCGAACCCGCACGCCACGCTGTGTCGCACGAGCAAGCGCCGCCGCGACCAGGCGACCGGTGGCGTCGTCTGCGAAGATGTAGCTTTCGAGCCAAACCTCATGCTCTGCGGCCTCGAACGCCTGCACCAGGGCGGGAAAATATTCGGCGCCATCGCGCAGCAATGTCACCCGGTTGCCTGGAGTGAAGCGGTTCATCGCCGCAGCACGGGGAGCTTCAGCGCGTAGACGGGCGCGGCCTTACCAGCTCGAAGGTCGCGGCAAGTGCAGCATGATCGGACAAGCGGGCGAGAGGGTAGGCGTAGTGGACGTCCGCGGCGACGATGCGAAGCCCGCGAGCATAGATGCGATCCAGACGGAAGACAGGCAGCACGGCAGGATAGGTTCGCGCGAGCCTGCCGCGTGCGGATGCGAATACCTCGAGGACGCCGAGGTCCTCCTGCAGCGTGCGGTCGGCCTTGCGCCTCCAATCGTTGAAGTCGCCGGCGACGATGAGCGGCGCCTCTGCCGGAACTGCCTCGCGGATGCGTTCGGTCAACGCGTGCACCTGCCAGCGCCGCCCGCGCTCGAACAGGCCGAGATGGACATTGATGCAATGCATTGCCGGCAGGTCGCGCCTGAGCTGCATCACGCAATGCAGCAGGCCTCGATTTTCGAAAGCGTGCGCGGAAATATCCTGATTCGCCTGCGAAACAATCGGGAATCGTGACAGGATGGCGTTGCCGTGATGACCGTGACGGGTCACGGCGTTCCTGCCGTACGCCACCTCGCGCCACACCGTATCGGCGATGAATTCGTGCTGCGGCTTGCCGGGCCAGTCGAGATAGCGGCCGGCGTGGCGGCGATGAACCCCGAGCACTTCCTGCAAGAAAAGGACGTCGGCCGCCAGCCCGTGCAGCCTCTCGCGCAGCTCGTGGATCACCATTCTGCGGTTGAGCTGGGAAAAGCCCTTGTGGATGTTATAGGTGGCAACGGTGAATCGCATGGCGGGAAGACTTTAGGGGACCGAGTAATGGTAGCGACATTTTAATTGCTGCCAGCCCCGATCCGGTTGTCGTTTGCCATGGCTGGATTTCTGATCCGCTCGCGCCAAGCCCGCGCTATGGTGTAAGGTAAGCCGCGCCCGAACGACCAAGGGCGTGAGACAGGCCCGATGCGGTCTGTCTTCCAAGGATCTTCACTTCATCTGCACAGGAGAAATTCATGAAGCAACAAAGCACGATTCAAGCTGCGATCGCCGGCCTGCTGGCGCTGGGGCTGGCCGGTTCAATCTCTGCAGCACCGGTCGCTCCGGACGCCACCAAGGACAAGTGCTATGGCATTTCCAAGGCCGGCCAGAACGATTGCGCGGCCGGAAAGCACTCGTGCGCCGGACAGACCAAGGCCGATAACGATCCCATGGACTGGAAGTATGTCGCCAAAGGCACGTGTGAAAAGGTGGGCGGCAAGATGACGGCTCCGAACTCCTGATAAAAACGACCGCGCCGGCGGGCAGCTCGCTCCGCCGGCGCATTTTTCTCCGCGCAAACCCATGCCTGACTCGCCGCTTCCTGTCGTCGCCGGCATCGGTTTGCGCGCAGCGCATATGGCGCAGGTGCGCGCAGAGCACCCGCCCACCGGTTGGCTCGAGGTACACAGCGAAAATTTCTTTGTTGATGGAGGTCCGGCGCTGGCTGCTCTCGATGACATCCGCCGGCATTACGCGGTGTCGTTGCACGGAGTCGGTCTGTCGCTGGGTTCGGCAGATCCGCTCGACAAAGCCCATCTGGGCAACCTGCGAGGCCTGATCGACCGTATCGAGCCTTCCGCGGTTTCGGAACATCTCTGCTGGAGCCATGTCGACGGGCGTCACTTGAACGATCTGCTTCCGCTCCCCTTCACCGAGGAAGCATTGACGCTCCTGTGCGAGCGCATCGACGCGGTTCAGAACGCGCTCGGACGTACGATCATGGTGGAAAACATTTCCTCGTACTTGCGCTTCAGCTGCGACGCGATGGCCGAATGGGAATTTGTGGCTGCGCTCACGCAGCATGCGGGCTGCAAACTGCTGTTCGATGTCAACAACGTCTACGTCAATGCCGTGAACCATCGGTTCGATCCACGCCGCTACCTCGCCGCGATCAGTGGCGATTCCATTGGCGAGATCCATCTGGCGGGCTTCGACTCGAGCGCTGGCTGCCTGATTGATACGCATGGAACCCGAGTCGCCCCGGCGGTGTGGGACTTGTACCGCGAGTCGATCGAGCGCTTCGGCCCCAAGCCGACGCTGATCGAATGGGACACCGATATTCCGGCACTCGAGGTGCTGCTGGACGAAGCCGCAAAAGCGCAACGAATGCTGGAGGCATGCCATGCAGTCGCTGCGTGACCTGCAGCGCTCCTTCTGCGCCGCGACGCTGTTCGGCGACCCCGTGGCGCTGGCTTCTCTCGGAATTGTCGGCGGCCGGCTCGACCCGAAGGCTCGCATCGCGGTGTACCGCAACAACGTACTCGGCAACTATCGAAAGGCGATGGCCGCGACCTACCCGGTAGTGCAACGGCTGGTGGGTGCTTCATTCTTTGCTGCTGCCGTCGATTATTTCGTGCGCGGATATCCGTCGAAGCGTGGCGATATCAATCGCTATGGCGGCGAATTCGCACTGTTTCTCGTCTCGTATCGGCCGGCCCGGGAACTCGTCTACCTCCCGGACGTGGCGCGACTGGAATGGGCGATCGACCAGGCGGCCATTGCAGCCGATGCACCGCCCTTCGATCTCGAGGCGCTCGCTGCCGTTCCCCCGTCAAGGCAAGCTGCGCTGCGTTTCTCGCTCCATCCATCCCTGCGCATTGTCTCCTCGCCGCATCCTGTCTTCCGCATCTGGCGAGCCAATCAGGTCGACCAATGCGGAGAGGATCGCGTTGATCTCGGCGAGGGCGGGGATACCCTGCTCGTCTCACGCGGCAACGCCGGCGTTTCCATCGAGAGAATCAGCGCGGGCGAACGTGCATTCCTCGCTGCGCTTGCGGACAATGCCACGCTTGCCGAGGCGGCGGGTCGAGCCCAAGAAGTGGAAGCGCTCTTCGACCTCGCGGCCACCCTGCGCCGACACGTCGCCGGTCAAACAATCGTCGCGTTCCGCGCGCCTTAGAGTCTGTTAACGTCGTGGACACCCGCGTATCGAATTCAGGATTCGTCAGACTCGGCAGGCTCTACTGCGCCGCAAGCGGGCTTCTTGACAAGCTGCAGCCGCTGCTCTTGCTGGGCTTTCGGCTCTATGTGGCCAATGTTTTCTGGATGTCCGGGCTCACCAAGACACGAGACTGGAGCATCACCGTGGCGCTGTTCACGAATGAATACCACGTGCCTCTGCTGCCGCCCGCGCTTGCAGCGGCGATGGGCACGACGACGGAATTGTCGATGCCGCTGCTGCTGGCGCTTGGGCTGGCGACCCGGTTTGGTGCGTTCGTGCTTTTCTTCTTCAATATCATCGCCGTCATTTCCTATGCTGCATTGCCCGACATCGCGGTGAAGGACCACATCCTCTGGGGAACGATGATTCTCGTGATCCTGCTCTTCGGCCCGGGAAAGATATCGGTGGACTACCTGCTCGAGCGCCGTCTGCGGCGAGCAGGCGCGTAATCGGGAAGCAGCCCTACATTCGAAATCGCCGGCCGGCCGCGCGCAGAAACGCGAGCTGGCGCTGATAGCGCTGGCAGGCGACGCAGCGGCGAATGTGGAACCACAGCCTCATCCGCTCGCGTCTCGCCAGTCGCTTTTCCTGCGCCTGTGACAGCAGCCGGCTCGCCTCCCTGCAATTGACGAGACGGGCAAGGTAGCGAAGCGGATTAAGCAGCACGGGCGCCGGCCGGAGACGGCGCCGGCGCGCCGGCAGTGCTGGCGAACCAACGCCGCTCAAGGCATTCGCGAAGCGCCATCCTGGCCCTGTACAGAATCACCCACAGATGGTTCGACGTGATGGTCAGCTCCTGGCAGATCTCGTCGGCATCGAGTTCCATCACTTCGCGCATCATGAACACCCGTGCGGTATTCGGCGGAAGGTTCTCGAGACACAACTGCATGACGTCGAAGAACTGCCGTTGTGAAAGCTCGCTCTCGGGGTCAGCGCCCCAGTCGGCTGGCGGATTCTCCCAATGTCCCGTTTCATCGAACAGCGCGTCGAATTCGTCGATGCGGCATTCCTCTTCGAGCGAAGCAAAAGCGGGCGCACGCGCCCTCTGGCGTATGGCATCGACGATCTTGTGCTTGAGAATACCGGTCAACCAGGTCTTGAGCGACGACTTACCGGAAAAGCCGGATTCGCCCTGCAGAGCAGCGACGAGAGTATCCTGAACGACGTCCTCGGAGAGCGCCGAGTCGCGAAGCTGGAGCTGCGCAACGCGCAACAGATAGGCGCGATGCGTCTGTAACTCTGCCGCGAATTTCGAGTCGGCCATGGAACGTCGCGATGGTGGGCGGCGCTCATGATAGCGGCCTTTAGTAGTTTCTGTCAGCCCGGCAAAGAATGCTCCGGACCAATGAGCCGCCAATGCGATGGAGCTCATTCGAGGGTTCCTATAGTCTGTTGGCTGCGCGTGAAGCGCAGGTGCGTGATGTCGGTCGCAAAGAACATTCCCCAGGTCCACTCGACGAAAAGGCGCAATTTGCGCCCAAGAGTGGGCATCTGCGAGAGGTAGTAAGCGCGCCAGAGCAACCAGGCAGGCAGGCCCCAGAGCGAAATGCCGAATACGTCAGCGACGCCATTCAAGTGGCCGATCGCCGCCATCGAGCCTCGTGCTCGGTAGCTGAAGCAGCGTGTGGAGCGACCCGACAAGGCGGCCAGAATGTTACCGGCAAGGCATTGCGCTTCACGGACTGCGAACTGCGCGGTCGGCGAAGCATTTTTGCCGTCATACGCATTGATCACCAGGGCGCAATCGCCGACCGCCCACAGTCCCGGCACGCCCTTCACTGACAAGTCCCCGTTGACGACGACTCGGCCATGATCGACCGGCGCGCCCACGGATTCGATCAGCGCGTTGGGGCGCGTCCCAATGGTGCAGATGGTCGTTGCGGCCTCGAGCATGCTGCCGTCCTCGAGCCTAACGCCTCGTTCATTCACTGCGAAAGCGCGTGCCGCTGTCCGGACCTCAACGCCGCGCCGGATGAGCGAACGCTGCGCTGCTGCTCCAAGACGCTCCGAGAGCTCAGGCAGCAATCGAGGGCCGTCATGTAACAGAGTGACCTTGAGCTCGTCGGCGCCGACCTGCGGATAATAGCGGCGGATGCTCTTCAGACAATCGATGAGTTCGCCGGCCACCTCCACTCCGGAAAAGCCGCCGCCGATTACAATGAAATGGCCGAGCCAGCGGCGCAGCGCCGGGTCGCGCTCCAGCTCGATTCGCGCGATCCGCCGCAGCACCTGATTGCGGATGTGCATCGCGTCGCCCACCGTTTTGAGTGCAATGGCGTGCTCCTCGACTCCCGGTATCAGGTCGAGCCGCGCCCGATTGCCGAACGCGAGTATCAGTTGGTCGTAGACGACATCGATCTCGCCCGCGAGCGTGCTGCAACGGAGCGATCGAGCCAAAGGGTCAATGACCGTAACCACGCCCATGATGAATCGCCCAAGCGAAAGCATCTGGCGAATCGGTGCAACGACCTGCTCGGGAAAAACGGAGGCGCCGACAGCCTCGGGCAACAGCGGATGGAAAGTCGTGTAGCTCTCCTCACTGATCACGAGCAGCCGGTATCCAGGTGGCAGGCTGCGATCGAGGGCGCGGGCCAGTGTGGTGCCGGCGAAGCCGCCGCCGACGATGACGATGTTTTTCGAGGCTTGCATTCGATTTGACCCCTTAATGAAGTGATTCCATTCGAAAGACTTGCTCGCGGATCCGTGTTGGTCGTTGCCGGCGCACATTGCTTACGAGCGAGGCAGACGCGAGAGGGTTGTAAGTTTCCGGCTGTCGCCATGACTAACGCTGCAACGGGGCGGCACACTCTCCGGGTAACATCCCCTCGCGTCGCGCGTCCGAGAGGGAAAAGTTTCTCAGGTGCAGTCGTGTGCCCCGACCCGATCTGCTTTCCAAGGAGTGATGATCATGAAACGAAAGACAGCATTGGTAACCGGCTCGACCAGCGGCATCGGCTTAGGGATTGCGACCCGGTTCGCCGAACAGGGCATGAACGTGATCCTCAACGGCTTCGGCGACGCCAGGGAAATCGAGTCTCTGCGCACGGGATTCGCCTCGAAGCACGGCATCGAGGCTCGCTACGACGCCGCCGATCTATCGCGCCAGGATCAGATCGAAGCCATGATGGCAAAGGCGCTGCGCGAGTTCGGCGCGGTTGACATCCTGGTCAACAACGCCGGCATCCAGCACGTGGCGCCGGTCGAAGAATTTCCGGTGGACAAGTGGAATGCCATCATCGCCATCAACCTGACGGCGTCGTTCCATACGATCCGGCTCGCTCTGCCGGCCATGAAGGCGAAGCAATGGGGACGCATCATCAACATCGCCTCGGCGCATGCACTGGTCGCAAGTCCCTTCAAGTCGGCATACGTCGCAGCCAAACACGGTATCGCCGGCCTAACCAAGACGGTCGCGCTGGAAGCGGCAGAGCACGGCATCACCATGAACGCCATCTGTCCGGGCTACGTATGGACGCCGCTGGTGCAGAAACAGATTCCGGATACGGCCAAAGCGCGCGGTATCACCGAAGAGCAGGTCATCAATGACGTGCTGCTGCACGCGCAACCGACCAAGAAATTCGTGCAGATCGACGAAGTGGCGGCATTGGCGGCATTTCTCGCCAGCGACGCCGCAGCGTCGATCACCGGCGGGATCCTGCCCATCGAAGGTGGCTGGACCGCCCAGTAAGCGATTGCAGTCTTGAGGAGGAATTTGAGATGGCCAAGTCCCACAAGAAGGGTGCAGTACCTGCCAGCGGCAATGGCAGCAGCGGCCGTCCGGCGCTTCCGGGCCAGGTGGTCCTGGTTCTTCAGGGTGGCGGCGCATTGGGCGCCTATCAGGTCGGCGTCTATACGGCGATGCACGAGGCGGGCATCGAGCCAGACTGGATCATCGGAACGTCCATCGGCGCCATCAACGCCGCGCTGATCGCTGGAAACGAGCCCCACCATCGCCTGGAACGCCTGCACGCATTCTGGGACCGCGTTGAGCAGCGCGCCGGCGTCGCGGCGCTGGAGCTCCTGCCCGGTTTCGGCAATGCGCTGGCGAATATGGCCACCATGGCCCAGGGCATCCCGACTTTTTTCGGCCCGAACTACGCGTCGTGGTTCGGCCCGCATGTTCCTATCGGAGTGGAGAATGCCGCGTACTATACGACGGCGCCGCTGCGCGACAGTCTCGCCGAACTGGTCGATCTCGATCAGCTGAATGCGCAGCGCCCGCGCTTGACGGTCGGCGCAGTCAATGTGCGCAACGGTGAAATGCGCTATTTCGACAGCCGCGACCACCCGATCGCGCTCGAGCATGTGATGGCCTCCGGCGCACTGCCGCCGGCCTTTCCCGCGATCCGCATCGACGGCGATCCGTACTGGGACGGCGGCATCTATTCGAACACCCCGATCGAGGCGGTGCTCGACGACAAGCCGCGCAAGGATTCGCTGATTTTCGCGGTGCACATGTGGAATCCCGAGGGCACTGAACCGGAGACGCTCTGGGAGGTGGTGGGACGGCACAAGGACATTCAGTACGCAAGTCGCGCCAAGAGCCACATCGCCCGCCAGAAGCAGATCCATCATCTGCGTCACATCATCCGCGAGCTTGCCAAGCACGTGCCGGAACGCTCGCGAAGCTCCGACGAAGTGCGCGAGCTCGCGTCCTGGGGGTGCGGCACCACCATGCACGTCGTGCGGCTCGTGGCTCCCCGGCTCGACGGCGAGGACCACACCAAGGACATCGACTTCACTCCGGCAGGTATTCGCGCGCGCTGGAAAGCGGGATACGAAGCAACGCGACGCGTCCTGCAACGCGAGCCCTGGCACGCGACAGTCGATCCGATCGAGGGCGTCGTTATTCACGACGGGGCTCCGGGCGAACGGCCATTGGCGGTCGGAGTCGACGGCTTTTCCGGCAAGACACAGTAGGTCCCACTCGAGCCTTAAGTTGCGGCGCAATTCGCTACAGCGACCAGCGCCGCAGCGAAAGACACTCATCATTCCGGGAGCGACGATGCGGCGCCATCTTATCGCCTGGTTGTGCAAGCGAGAGTGGCTGACCTTTCTGCTCATGGGCGTGTTCTTCCTGCTCTTCGGCGTGATGACGGCCAACATCTTCGTGCTGCTCAAAGCGAACATCGATTTATTCCTCGACTACGGCCGCATGGTCATCGCCGACGGTGCATTGCTGCAACTCGCAGAACTGATTGCCTACGGATACTTGAGCCTTCTGTTCTACATACTCTTCAAGACCTGCGAGCACGTGCTGGTGAACGGTCTCGCCGGCGATCATCCGCAGCGCCGCTCTCCCGAACCGCGTTGATACTGCGCGCATCGCTGTAAGCAGACGAAATCCGCAACGACGAATCGGTACCCCGTGGCTTACTAACCACGGATACATCAACCCAAAGGAGATCGACATCATGAGCAGCTCGAGCATCATCAGGAACGGATCAACGTGGCGGCGTGTCGCACTGGCGGGGGCCATCGCCAGTGCTTTTTCAATCGCCGCAACCGTGGCAAATGCCGGCGATTGTCCGGCCGACAAGCGCGTTGCCGACGGGCAGGGTCAGAAACCTAGCACTGCTGCAGCAAAAGGCGTGACCGATGTCGTGCGCGCCAGCACTGATCTTTCCAAGGAACCGGCTGCCATCGATGGTCGGCAGTTCCGTTTGCGCCAGCTCGACATTCAGCCTGGCGGCATCGTCCCATGGCACAGCCACGACAACCGGCCCGCGCTCATCTACGTGGTTTCCGGCGAGATCGTCGAATACGCGAGCAACTGCGCCGCTCCGATCGTGCATAAGGCCGGTGACGTGGCGCCGGAGAAGAAAGGGACTTCGCACTGGTGGCAGAACAACGGCAGCACGCCGGTGGTCCTTATTTCGGTCGACCTTTTCCCGGTCGACAACATGAAGGATCAGCACATGATGTAGCGGGTACCCTCACCCGCCGCGCTGTCGCGCGGCGGCCTCTCCCAAAGGGAGAGGCGGACGAAATGAACCCTCTCGCCCGGGGAGAGGCGGACGAAATGAACCCCTCACCCTCGGGGAGAAGCGGACGAAATGAACCCCTCTCCCTCGGGGAGAGGGGTAGGGGGTGAGGGAAAGATCCTCGACGCAACGATGCAATCATTCTAGGGAGGGCCGATCATGACGAGCAGCACCGACATTCATGCAATGGCTGCGCCAAGCAGCAACGCTACCACAGGTGCTCTGCTGCGCTCAGTGGTCATCGGCCTGACCGCATTTCTCACCGTCGTCGACCTGTTCGCGACGCAGGCGATTCTCCCGTCGCTGGCCAAGGCCTACGGAGTCACCCCGGCGGCGATTGGCTTTGCAGTCAACGCGAGCACCATCGGCATGGCGATTGCGGGGCTCGCAGTCGCATTCTTCAGCGGTCGCATCGATCGCCGCCGCGGTGTACTGGCGAGCCTGGTTCTGCTCTCGATACCGACAGCGCTGCTGGCCGTTGCTCCGAATCTGACGGTATTCACCGCGCTGCGCATTACGCAAGGCTTGTGCATGTCGACGGCGTTCGCTTTGACGCTGTCGTACCTGGCGGAGCGTTGCAGCGCCAGCGACACGGCCGGCGCCTTCGCCGCTTACATCACAGGCAATGTGGCAAGCAATCTCTTCGGCCGGATCATGTCGGCCGCGCTCGCCGATCACCTGGGTCTGGCGGGAAATTTCTATGTCTTCGCGACGCTCAATCTCGCCGGCGCCGTGCTCGTCTATTTCACCCTCGGAAGAACCCGCTCGATGCCGATGGTCGCAGCGACCGGACGTTCGCCCTTTTCGTACTGGGCCGAACATCTGCGCAATCCTTCACTGAGGGCAAGTTTCGCCATCGGGTTTCTGATCCTGTACGCATTCATCGGTACGTTCACCTACGTCAACTTCGTGCTCGTGCGCGATCCGATCGCCTTGACTCGCATGCAGCTCGGCTTCGTGTACCTGGTTTTTCTGCCATCGATTCTGA
>VBCY01000615.1 GCA_005882995.1 Betaproteobacteria bacterium | reverse complement strand
GGAATTTGATTCGCGCCACGATCGCCATCTATGCCGACGAGCTCGATCTCGCGCGGCAAGTGATCGAGCCCTGGGGCGACGAATCACCGTTCGACGAGAGACTGCTGCGCCAGATCCACGCCAACATCGCTTCGTATCTGATGCTCGAGCAGGGCGAAGCGGAGCGTGCGCGTTACCGCCAAGCGATCTCGCGAACGGAAGGCGACCGTACGATGCCACAGATTCATGGCGCCATGGCCGTGGCGCTCTCCTACCTGCACGAAGGCCGGCCGCGGCTCGCTGAAGAGATCGCCCGGCCCACCCAGGAGTGGGTGGAAGCCATGACCGGCCGGCGCAACGCGGCATCCTGCATCCTGGCGCCAGCGCTGGCCGCCGCGCATTGGGAGCAGGATCGCCGCGAAGATGCGGAATCGGCGCTCGCGTACCGCATCGACGTCATCGAACGCACTGGTGTTCCTGAGGTCGTTGCGATCGCGCATACAATCCAGGCACGCGCCGCCTTCGCCGCCGGCCATGAGGCCCGGGCGATCGAGGTGCTCGAGCGTCTCCAAGCACTGGGGGATGAGCGCCACCAGCCGCGCCTCGTCGTGCAAAGCCTCGTCGAGCAGATCCGGATCCAGGCGGCACTCCGCCGCGGCGAGAGCTGTGAATTGCTCAGCGACCGACTCGACAAGCGGCTGCGCGAAGCAAAGCTTGCGGATGACCGATTCGGCGCGCTCCGAGAGATGGCACACGGGCGTATGCACATTGCCACCAGCGACTTCCACCGTGCACGCAAGGCGTTCGTCACGGCGCGATCGCTTGCCCGAAAGCGGCGACGCACACGCGAATGGCTCGAGGCGCGAGTCCTGCTCGCGCTGGTATCCGAGCCTGAGGATCCCGAAACCAGCGCGTCGCTGCGTGAATCGTTGAGCATCGCCGAAGCGAACGGGCTGGTGCGCCTGTTCGCCGACGCGCACCCCCAACTGCTCGACACCGTGCGCGCTTTTGCCGCGCGACGTTCCCTGGCGGACATCGGCGTATCGCAGGCGTTCCTCGGGCGCGTGCT
The DNA here is from genome assembly GCA_005882995.1 of Betaproteobacteria bacterium. Lineage (GTDB taxonomy): Bacteria > Pseudomonadota > Gammaproteobacteria > Burkholderiales > Casimicrobiaceae > PALSA-1003. The sequence goes on along the minus strand of VBCY01000615.1, from coordinate 698 downwards.
CGGCGAGGCGCGCGATTCGCCACGCCCCGAAGTACAGCGCCCACGTGAACGAGTGCAGGCACCGGCGCTCCTCACCGCCAAAGAGGGCGCGATCCTCGAGCTGCTCTCCGCCGGGATGTCGAACAAGGAGATTGCGCGTGCGCTCGATGTCGGGCAGGAAACCGTCAAATGGCATCTCAAGAACCTGTTCGGGAAGCTCAACGCCGGCAGTCGCCGGCATGCAGTGGATCGTGCGCGCGCCCTGGGCTTGCTGAGCGCTTGAAAGACTGGAATCTTCTCGGGGCGCAGTCGTCACGTATCTGGAAACGTAGTGACGAGTTCCTTGAGACGCGATTTGGCATCGTGGAGAATCGACACGCCGTCGCCAAACAGAAGCATGTCAAATTGCAGGTCAAGAAGCTTGCGTACGCTTTGCCTGAGGCGCGCCGGATCGTCCATCACCTTCTCGCGCAGTAGCCCGCAATGTCCCGGCGGATTACCGATCACCGCGTCGCCCACGATCAGCAGATTGCGCTCGGGCCAGTGAAACGCGACTTCTCCAGGTGATTTTCCGGGGACGGCCATAACGCTCAACGGGCCGATCTTTGTACCCACGCTTAGATAACCGTCAAGTTCAGTGCCTTGGCTTCGGGCATGGTCGGCGTCGTCCGGGTGAATGAACGTCGTGGCGCCTGTGCGCTCACGTATGACGTTGGCCG
>VBCY01000138.1 GCA_005882995.1 Betaproteobacteria bacterium | reverse complement strand
GGATGTGAGCTCGCGCATCCAGGCGGAAGAACGGCTGCAATACCTTGCGACGCGCGACGCGCTCACGGGGCTTCCTAATCGGCTGCTTCTGCAGGAGCGCGTGGCGCAGGCGATCGCGCAGGCCAAACGCAGCCGCCGCCGCGTTGGTGTGCTATTCATCGATCTCGATCGTTTCAAGAACGTCAACGACACGCTGGGCCATCGCATCGGCGACGAGCTGCTGAAGCGCGTTACGGCGTCGCTTTCGGCGGCACTGCGCGAGACCGATCTGCTGGCGCGCCTCGGCGGCGACGAGTTCATGGTGATCGTCGAGGATTTCGAGGATTCGTCGGTGCTCAACCGCATCGCGCTGAAGCTGCAGGACGCGATTGCACAGCCCTTTGAAATCGAGGAGCACGACATCTACGTGACCTCGTCGATCGGCATTGCAGTCTACCCCGACGATAGCGATGACCCGGAAGGCCTCCTCAAGCACGCCGACGTTGCGATGTACCGGTCGAAGGAGCTCGGGCGAAATACCTACCAGTTCTTCGACGCAAGCCTGGCTGAACACCGCCTGAAGCAGCATACGCTTGAGACTGCGCTCCGCACCGCGGTGAAGGAGGGCACGCTCAAGCTGCACTACCAGCCGGTGATGCGGATTGCCGACAAGGCGATCGTGGGCGCCGAGGCGCTGCTGCGCTGGCACGACGAAGAGCACGGCAATGTCGCGCCGCAGGTCTTCATTCCGCTCGCCGAGGAATCCGGTCTGATCCATCTCCTTGGCGACTGGGTCATGCGCTCCGCCGCGGAACAATGTGTCGCCTGGCGCAAAGCGGGAACGCCGCTCAAGGTGTCGGTGAATCTCTCCGGGCGGCAATTCTATCGGGACGGCCTGGCGCAAAGAATCACGGAAATCGTCCGCGGCGCGGGATGTGAACCGGGGTGGATCGAACTGGAGGTCACAGAATCAAGCCTGCTTCACGATCTCGACTCGATCAAGAAGGTCTTGCAGCAGCTGCGCGAGGAAGGCTTCTCGGTCGCGATCGACGACTTCGGTACCGGGTACTCGAGCCTTTCCCACCTGAAGCATTTCCCAATCGATACGCTCAAGATCGATATTTCCTTCATCGCCGATCTCGAGACCGATCCCGGCGACGCGGCGATTACCGAAGCCATCATTGCGCTGGCGCGCGGCCTCGGACTGCGCGTCGTCGCCGAAGGCGTTGGCACCAAGGCGCAACTCGAATTCCTCGAATTGCGCGGCTGTCACTGTTTGCAGGGATTCTGGATAAGCCCGGCGCTACCGCCTGTTGAGTTGGTCGAGTTCACTAAGAGTCGTCATTAGGGCCTGTTACTGTAACAGGCCCTAATCCGCAGCGACTTCCTTCTCCAGCCAGTCGAGCAGTGGCTGAGCCGCTGTCTGCCAATCGCGCTCGAGCATCATCATGTGGGCAAGACCCGGGATTATCAACGGAGCGACACCGTAAAGCGATGCCGTCGCCTTGACGTCTCTCGGAGTCGATATGCGGTCGCCGCTGGCTCCGAGCACCAGCAGCGGTAGCGGCGCGACCGGCTTCCCGTCGTGCAGCCGCAGGGTGAGATCGAGAAGCGCGCGTGGCGACTCAATCGTGAGGCGCGCAACCGCCTGAACCAGAATTGCCGGCGCGACGTCGTCGCTGAAGTACATGGGCCGCAGCGCCGCAAGCATGTCTCCAGCCAGGTGCGGAGCATCGAAGCGCTGCATATTGACCAGATATTCCGGCTGCCAGATCAGCAGCCGGCTCGCTACCGGAGCGAGCCCGCCCGGCGGGATTGGCGCGAGCAGCGCCGCCGCGCGCACGGGGCGCGTTGCCATGAGCCGTTCGACGACGGCGGCGCCCATGGAGTGTCCGATGAGCACAGGCGGCGCGCCAAGCGTGCCGACGACATGCTCGACGTCGGCAACGTAATCATCGAGGCCGGCGACGAACAGCGATTCGCGTCCCCCGCTCGAGCCGTGTCCTCGCAAGGACAAGGCGTGCGCGGGATAGCCGCGCGCGGCGAACCAGGGCAGGAAGTGCGGCTCCCAGCACCAGCCGTCGCAATAGCCGCCGTGAACGAACAGCAGAGGCGGCTTGCCGGGGGATTTTGCGGGCAGCCGCGAGCGCACTTCGAGGCGTTTTTCGGGTGGCAGCATCGCCCTGGTCCCCGCGGCTCAAGACGCGCGAGCGGCGTGCTAATATCGCATCCGCCGCCGCAGGTACCGCGCCCCCGCGAAGCGCGCAATTCTACATGACTCGAGCCGCCGTCCGCGACGCCGCAGCGTTTCCAAGCACAGCCTACGATCCCGCGTGTCGCCGCTGTTCGCGTCTTGCGCAACACCTGGACGAAGTGCGTGCCCAGCATCCACTCTATTTTTGCCGACCCGTGCCGCCCTTCGGCGATGCTAAGGCCGAACTGGTCATCGTTGGTCTTGCTCCAGGCAAGCACGGCGCCAATGCGACCGGCCGGCCGTTCACGGGCGACTACGCCGGGATCCTGCTTTACGCGACGCTGCATAAATTTGGCTTCGCTACGCGTCCTCAATCGACGTCCGCGGGTGATGGCCTTCGCCTTGTCAACGCGCGCATCACTAACGCGGTAAAGTGTCTGCCGCCGGGGAACAAACCGCTTCCGGTGGAGGTCAGCAACTGCAACGCGTATCTTGCGGCCGAGCTCGCGACTTTGCCGGAGGGCGCGGTCCTTCTGGCGCTGGGGCGCATCGCGCACGAAGGATCTCTGCGTGCGCTCGGGGCGCCGGGAAGACACCATGTTTTCGCTCACGGCGCCGAGCACACTCTTCGCGGCGACGTGCGTTTGTTCGACAGCTATCACTGCAGCCGCTACAACACCAACACCGGGCGCCTGACGACTGCCATGTTCGAGCGTGTCTTCGAGTCGATTGCAAGACATCTTGACAAGCAGCATGCTGCGCATCCGGTATGCAGCCATGAGCTCTGTCAAATCCGAAAGTGGTGCGCAAAAGGCTTTCGATTCGCGAGAGGCGATCGCTTCGCTGCCGAATCGCCCCGGCGTGTATCGCATGCTCGACTCGGAAGGCGAGACGCTTTACGTCGGCAAGGCGCGCGACCTGAAAAAGCGCGTCGCGAGCTATTTCCAGAAGACCGATCACCATCCGCGCACTGCGATGATGGTCACGCAGGTGGCCCGGATAGAGACCACGGTGAGCCGGTCCGAAGGCGAAGCGCTGCTGCTGGAAAACAATCTCATCAAGGCGCACCAGCCGCGCTACAACGTTCTTTTCCGCGACGACAAGAGCTATCCCTACCTATGTGTGAGCGGCGATCCTTTCCCGCAGTTGCGCTTCCATCGCGGCAGGCTCGACAAGCCGCATCGGTACTTCGGTCCGTTTCCCAGCGCTCACGCGGTACGCGAAGGCATGGCGTTGCTGCAGAAGGTGTTCCAGATCCGCACCTGCGAGAACACCGTGTTCGTCAATCGTTCCCGGCCGTGCATGCTCCACCAGATCCAGCGCTGCACCGGCCCGTGCGTGGGCCTGATTTCGCAAGAAGAATACGCACAGGACGTGAACAACGCGATGCTGTTTCTGCAGGGCAAGACCAACGAGGTGCTCGAAGCCTTGCAGAGGCAGATGGAGGAAGCTGCCGCCATTCTCGAATTCGAACGGGCCGCAAGGATCCGCGACAAGATCTCGAGGCTCAACGTGTTGCAGTCGCGGCAATTTGTCGAGAGCGCAACTGCCAGAGACGTCGACGTCGTAGCCGGCGTTGCTGCGCGAGGATTGACCGCGGTCAATCTCGTCATGATCCGCGGCGGGCGTCACGTCGGCGATCGCACTTTCTTTCCGCAGCATGCAGACGGCGCGACGCTCGATGAGGTCGTCTCGGCCTTCCTGTTGCAGCACTACATCGATCACCCGGCCCCGCCGACCATCATCGCTGAACACGGTGCAGAGGACCCGGTGCTGGCAGAAGTTCTCTCCGCCCAGGCAGGACGCAACGTGCAAATCACCACCAACCCCGGTGGAGAACGGCGCGTGTGGGTCACCATGGCCACGCAGAATGCGGAGCTCGCGATCCAGCAGAAGGTCGCCCAAAAGACGACGCAGGAAGAGCGTCTGGCATCGTTGCAGGAAGCGCTGGCCATGCCAGCCACGGTGCAACGTATCGAATGCTTCGACGTCAGCCACACCATGGGAGAAGCAGCCGTCGCGAGCTGCGTTATCTTCGATCATCTGGCGATGCAGACCGGCGAATACCGGCGCTTCAACGTCAAGCCTGCAACCGGGGGCGATGATTATGCGGCACTTCGTGAAGCGCTGACGCGTCGGGTTGCGCGCATCGTCGCCGGCGAGTACCCGGCCCCGGACCTGCTGGTGATCGACGGCGGCAAGGGACAGGTGGGCATCGCGGCGGAGGTCCTTGCCGAGCAGGGAATGCATTCGACGCGATTCATTGGGATGGCGAAAGGCCCCGAGCGCAAGCCCGGTCTCGAGGAAATCGTCTTGCCTGATCGAGCGCAGTCTCTGCGACTGCCCGCTGATCACCCAGGACTGCTCCTGCTGCAACAGATCCGCGATGAGGCGCACCGTTTCGCAATCCAGGGCCATCGCGCACGTCGGGGCAAGGCGCGCACGACCTCGTCCTTGCAGGCGATCGGTGGCATCGGTGCCGCGCGGCGCAGAGCGCTGCTCGCGCACTTCGGCGGCCTCAAGGGCGTGCAGGCGGCAAGTATCGACGATCTTGCGCGGGTGTCGGGCATCAGTCGAGCGCTCGCCGAGCGCATTTTCGCGGAGCTGCACTAAAAGGGGCGCCTGAGATCACCGGAGTAAAATCGGGCATGCGAGCTCACCAAGGATGGCATTCAATCTTCCTATCGCGCTTACCTGGCTGCGGATCATCCTGATCCCGGTGTTCGTCGGCGTCTATTACCTGCCGGCAACGCTGCTTTCGATATCCGCCAAGAACTGGCTGGCGATGAGCATCTTCGCGCTTGCGGCGATCACCGATTGGGCCGACGGCTATCTCGCGCGCAAATGGGGACAGACCTCAGCGTTCGGTGCTTTTCTCGATCCGGTCGCCGACAAGTTGATGATCGTCGCTGCGCTGATCGTCCTGGTGTGGCTCGATCGCGCCGATGTCTGGCTTGCCATGATTATCATCGGTCGCGAGATCGCGATCTCGGCGCTGCGAGAATGGATGGCGCAGTTGGGCCAGTCGAAGAGTGTCGCGGTAGCCTTCATCGGCAAGGTGAAGACCGTGGCGCAGATCACTGCGATCATCGCGCTATTGCTCTATCAACCCGCGATACCCGGCATCGATACAATGGTGCTCGGCACGATTGCGCTATGGGTCGCGGCGATCCTGACCTTGTGGTCGATGTTTCATTATTTGAGGCTGGCAGCGCCACACTTGAGAGGCGTCACGCCACCTGCACAGCCATCGGAGAGCAGCGCTCGCATTGACCCGAGCGCGCGCAGCACGATAAAATAATCGGCTGTTCCCCGATAGCTCAGCTGGTAGAGCGACGGACTGTTAATCCGCAGGTCCCAGGTTCGAGCCCTGGTCGGGGAGCCATCCACATTGCCTTCCAGCGATAGCGCCCGCTAACCTGGGTCTATTTCTGGGGTCTGCTTGGTCCGTCGCTCTACGCGCCGAATTGCATTTGATATCAGTTTCTTCAAGCGCTCTTGGTGGGGTCTAATGCGGTCCGTCGCTCTATTCGCCAATCGCATTTGATCTCAGTC
>VBCY01000139.1 GCA_005882995.1 Betaproteobacteria bacterium | reverse complement strand
CATGGCGGCGCTCGCCAAAGAGCTCGAGCTGGCGTTACCCGAGCTGCCGTGGCACACGCAGCGGGACCGCTTCGCCGAGATGGCGACTACACTCGGTCTCATTGTCGGCACTCTGGGAAAAATCGCGCGCGACGTATCGCTGCTCATGCAGACCGAAGTGGGTGAAGCTGCCGAGCCGGCGGCCCCCGGTCGCGGCGGCTCATCGACCATGCCTCACAAACGCAACCCCGTCGCGTCGGCCGTGGTCCTGTCCGCGGCCTTGCGCGTTCCGCCCCTGGTGGCGACGATGCTCGCCGCCATGGTGCAGGAGCACGAGCGTGGGTTGGGAGGCTGGCATGCGGAATGGCAGACGCTGCCGGAAATCTGCACGGTCGCTGCCGGCGCTCTGGCGAACACCGTTGCCATGATCGAAGGATTGCAAATCGATTCGTCCCGAATGGCAGCGAATCTCGACCTGACGCGGGGTTTGATAATGGCCGAAGCAGTGAGCATCGAGCTCGCAAAATACATTGGACGGCGTGCCGCTCACGCTCTGGTCGAGCGGGCCTGCGAGCGGTGTGTGAGCGGGAACAAGCCGCTGCGGGAACTGCTCGCTGCTGACGCCGAGGTGACAGCGCATCTCTCCGTGGCAGCCATCGACCTTCTGCTCGATCCACGGCGCTATCTCGGCCACGCGCAAGCTTTCGTGGAACGCGCGCTCGCCGCATCCAGGGCTTAGGGTTAGAGCAATCCAGTGACGACATCGTCGGTTGAGATCCACGGCGCGCGGTTCAATTGCCGCTTCGACGGCTCTCCAGCCGCGCCGGTGCTCTTGCTTTCGAATTCGCTCGGCACCAACCTCGCCATGTGGGACGCTCAGATCCCGGAGTTTGCGAGGCACTTTCGTGTGCTGCGCTACGATAGCCGCGGTCACGGTGCATCCGCGGTAACGCCGGGACCCTATTCCATCGCGCAACTTACAGGCGACGCACTGGCGCTATTGGACGCATTCGACATCGAACGCGCATGCTTTTGCGGCCTCTCGATGGGCGGCGTGGTCGGCATATGGCTCGGAGCGCACGCGCCCGAGCGCATCGATCGTCTCATCTTGTGCAACACGTCCCCCAAGATCGGTACGCCTGAATTGTGGAACGCGCGCATCGACGCCGTGCGCAGGGGAGGCGTCGCAACGATCGCCGACGCAGTGCTCGAGCGCTGGTTCACCGCGCGCTTTCGCGAGCACGAGCCTCGAACCGTTGCCTGGATGCGAGCGATGTTGAGCTCGACACCGAGCGACGGGTACATCGCCTCGTGTGCCGCACTACGCGACATGGACCAACGCGAAGCGCTGCCAGCGATCCGGCGCCCGACGCTGGTCATTGCCGGGACGCACGACATTACGACCCCCGCCGCCGAGGGGAGGCGCATGGCGGAACGCATTCAAGGCGCGCGCTACGTCGAGCTCGATGCGGTGCACATCTCGAATGTCGAGGCTCCGGCTCCGTTCACCAGGTCGGTGCTCGATTTCTTGACGTCACAGGAGGAGACCCAATGGACGAACGGGACCGCTACGAGACCGGAATGAAAGTGCGCCGCGCGGTTCTCGGCGACGCGCACGTCGACCGAACTCTCGCCCGACGCAACGATTTCAACAGCGAATTCCAGGAGCTCATCACGCGTTACGCCTGGGGCGAGATCTGGACCCGCCCCGGCCTTCCCAGGCATACGCGCAGCTTGCTCACGGTGGCAATGATGGTCGCGCTTAATCGAGCGGACGAATTCCGCCTGCATGTGCGTGCGGCGTTCAACAACGGCGTGACTCGCGACGAGATCCGGGAGGTGCTGCTTCAAGCGGCCATCTACTGCGGCGTGCCGGCCGCAAACACCGCATTTCATCTTGCAGAAGAGGTGTTCGCGCAGATGGGACAGCCCGGAGCCCGATAGAAGGAACCTCTCTCCCCGTGGGAGATGGGCAGGGTGAGGGCCGCAGGAGCAGCCCGGAACCCGATAGCAGGAACCCTCTCCCCGTGGGAGAGGGGCCAGGGTGAGGGCCGCAGGTCGCTCACTTGCACAATCTCGATAAGGCAGCCGCACCATGCGAAAGCTGCGTACTCAGGTAGGGATCGTCGGCGCCGGTCCGGCGGGTCTGCTGCTGTCCCAACTGCTCTATCTGCACGGTGTGGAATCCGTGATCGTAGAGAATAGAAGCCGCGACTACGTCGAGCATCGCGTTCGAGCGGGTGTGCTCGAGCAGGGCAGCGTCGACGTTCTCAATGAAGCCGGCGTGGGCGAGCGGATGCGGCGCGAAGGCTTGCTGCATCACGGCATCGAGCTGCGCTTCGGCGGTTCGGGACACCGTATCGATTTCCCTGCACTCACCGGCGGACGCTCGATTACCGTCTACGGGCAACAGGAAGTGGTCAAGGATCTGATTGCAGCGCGGCTTGCAGCGGATGGGCAGATCCTGTTCGAGGTTTCCGACGTCGCCGTGGGCCAGATCGAATCGAGTTCTCCACGAATCACCTTTCGCGACAGTGGCGATGAAGTCGAGCTATCCTGCGACGCCATCGCCGGATGCGACGGCTTTCACGGGATATGCAGGCAGGCGATCCCGGTCGAGATCTTGCGCGTGTTCGAGCGGGCCTATCCGTTTGCGTGGCTAGGCATTCTTGCCGAGGCTCCGCCAACGCACGACGAACTGATCTACGCGTACCACGAGCGCGGTTTCGCCCTTTACAGCATGCGTTCGCCGCAGATCACTCGACTCTATCTTCAGGTCGCGCCCGACGAAGATATCGCCAAATGGCCCGATGAGCGCATCTGGCGCGAACTTCACGCCCGGCTGGAGACAGCGGATGGTTGGAAGCTGCGCGAGGGAAGCGTTCTGGAAAAGGGCATCACCGGCATGCGTAGCTTCGTCGTCGAGCCGATGCAGCACGGTCGCCTTTTCCTCGCCGGGGACGCGGCGCACATCGTGCCGCCGACAGGGGCCAAAGGAATGAATCTCGCGGTGGCCGACGTCCGCGTGCTCGCGCGCGCATTGACAGCATTCTTCAAGGAACAGCGACGTAACCTGCTCGACGCGTATTCTGTGACCTGCCTCAAGCGCGTCTGGCGGGCAGAGCACTTTTCATGGTGGATGACCTCGATGCTGCACCGCTTTCCGGATGATGACGGTTTCCAGCATCGACTGCAGCGCTCACAACTCGAATACGTGGTTTCATCGCCCGCTGCGGCTGCGTCGCTTGCGGAGAATTACGTCGGCCTGCCCTTGGACTGATGGACGCCACGCTCCAAGCCGACGGCTACGTTGTATTACCTGAACCAGGAGGAACAGATGAGCAGCCTACGATTCGTGCAGGTCGCGCTGATGGGTGCAACATGGCTCGCTGTGAGCGGCGCCGCGCTGGGGCAAGGCGTCGTCAAGCTGGGAATGATCGGAGAGTTTTCGGGCCCGTTCGCGCAATACGGTCAACAGATACTCGGTGGGATGAAGGCCTACATGAAGCAGCACGGCGACATGGTCGCGGGCAAGAAGATCGAGATTGTGCAGAAGGATACGACGGGACCTTCGCCCGATGTCGCCAAGCGGCTCGCGCAGGAGCTGATCACCCGAGACAACGTTGACATACTCGTCGGCTTTGGCTTGACGCCGAATGCGCTCGCGGTCGCACCTGTGGCGACGGAGGGTAAGAAGCTGATGGTGATCATGAATGCCGCGACCTCGATCATCACCACCAAGTCACCCTACATCGTTCGGGTATCGATGACGCTGCCGCAGGTGACGCAACCCATGGCGGAATGGGCGGCTAAGAATGCGATCAAGAAGGTATACACGGTAGTCGCCGACTATGGTCCGGGGCTCGACGCGGAAAAGGCCTTCAGCGAAGCGTTCAAGGCAGCCGGCGGCGAGATTGTTGGCAGCATCCACACGCCGCTTCAGAACCCCGACTTCGGTCCCTTCATTCAACGCGTGAAGGACGCGAAGCCGGAAGCGGTTTTCCTGTTCCTGCCTGCAGGCGAACAGGGAATCGCTTTCATGAAGGGTTACGAAGAGCGGGGCTTGAAGCAGGCTGGAATCAAATTGATCGCCACAGGGGACATCACCGACGACGGCGTTCTGGAGGCGATGGGGGATCCGACGCTGGGACTCATCACCAGCTTCCATTATTCCGCCGCACACAATTCACCCGAAAACACGGCGTTCAAAAAGGCGTACAGCGAGGCGAACGGCGACAAGCTGCGGCCGAACTTCATGGCTGCTGCAGGTTATGACGGGATGGCGGCGATCTACGAGGCGCTGAAAAAGACCAATGGTTCGACAGACGCCGACAAGCTGGTCGCTGCGCTCAAGGGGATGAAGCTCACGAGCCCGAGAGGACCGATCATGATCGATCCGGAAACCCGCGACATCGTGCAGACGGTCTACATCCGCAAGGTGGAAAAGACCGGGGGAGGCCTCTATAACGTTGAATTTGACAAGTTCCCGGACCAGAAGGACCCAGGCAAGAAGTGAGGCTCTGACGGCATCACGCCGTTCCCCACACTTCCCGCGCCGTCTCGACAACCAGGCGCAGCTTCGCTGCCTGCGCTTCGCGCGCAATCTGGTTGCCGTGCACCGTGCTCGAAAATCCGCACTGTGGCGACAGGCATAGCTGGTCGAGCGGGAGGAGCTTCGCCGCCTCATCGATCTTGCGCTTGAGCGATTCCATGGACTCGAGCTGATCGAGCTTGGTCGTCACCAGACCGAGCACGATCGTCTTACCCTTGGGGACGAATCGCAGCGGAGCAAAATCACCCGAGCGGGCGTCGTCGTATTCGAGAAAGTAGCCATCGACCGCCAGCTCGTTGAACAGAACTTCGGCGACCGGTTCGTAGCCTCCTTCGGCCACCCATGCACTCCGGAAGTTGCCGCGGCAAAGGTGCACACAGACCGCCATATCCGGCGGATGATCCGCGATGGCAGCGTTGATGAGCCGGGCATAGCGCCGAGGCAGCTCGTTGGGATCGTCGCCGCGCTGCCGCGCCCCCTCGCGCATCTTCTCGTCGCAGAGGTAGGCGAGATTGGTATCGTCGAGCTGCAGGTAGCGGCAGCCGGCTTCACCGAGTGCACGGATCTCTGCGCGGTACGCCGCGGCGACGTCTGCAAAAAACGCTTCGAGGTCGGGATACGCCTCGCGGCTGATCGCTTCGCGTCCGCCACGGAAATGCAGCATGGTCGGCGAAGGAATCGTCACTTTGGGGGTGCGCCTCGTGACCGACTGCAGAAACTTGAAATCGTCGACCTGGATGGGTTTGACGTGACGTACCGCTCCCTTGACGTGCATGATCGGCGGCGCGAAATCGACGTCTCCCTTGGCGCTGTGGAAGTGCACAGCAATACCGCCCTTGGTCTCGACACCCGATAACTGCTCGAGAAAATCGATATGAAAGTACGTGCGCCGGAACTCGCCATCCGTGATGCCCGTGAGCCCGAGCTCTTCCTGGAAATGAACGATGTCGCGGATGGCACTATCCTCCGCGGCGCGCAGCGCCTCGCGACTGATCTCGCCATTCCTGCGCCGCTCGCGTGCCTCGAGCAGCTCCGGCGGGCGGAGAAAACTGCCGACATGGTCGGCGCGGAACGGCGGCTTGTCGCGGGCGGACATCGATGCTTCTCCTGGGGACTCTTCGCGTTCCCATTGATGACCGACGGGAGGGCGATTGTCAAGCAGCGACCCGTGATGCCAGCCCGTTCGCGTTTTGTCTTGAGTAGCGGCCGGTGCGCTATGATTGAGCGCCCGCGATTCCGAGCCGTACTGCCTACAAGAGGGCCGGTTCGATGGCCGCACAAACACGTCAAACCAAGGAGGATGACATGCGCTCTTCACTCTTTGTCTCCCGTCGGGCTGTTGTTGCGAGCGTTTTGGCCGCAACCGTCGGGCTTTCGACGTCGGGAATCGCATGGGCTGCTGATCCGCTGAAGATCGGCCTCATCCTGCCGCTCACGGGCCCATTCGCTTCGACGGGACGGCAAATCGAAGCCGCGTGCCGGCTCTACATTGCGCGCAATGGCGACATTGTGGCCGGCCGCAAGGTGGAGCTGATCGTCAAGGACGACACCGGCGCGCCCGAGACGACCAAGCGCATCGCGCAGGACCTGATCGTGCAGCAGAAGGTCAACATCCTCGCCGGGTTCGGACTGACGCCGCTCGCCCTGGCGACCGCTTCGGTCGCGACCGAAGCGAAAGTGCCGATGGTGGTCATGGCCGCGGCGACCTCGGTCATCACCACGCGCTCGCCTTTCATCGTGCGCGCGGGCTTCACCCTGCCGCAGGTCACCGCGCCGATAGCGGAATGGGCGCTGAAGAACAACGTCAAGCGCGTGGCGACGCTGGTGACCGATTTCGGGCCGGGGCTCGACGCGGAGAAGACCTTCGTCAAACGCTTCACCGAGGGCGGTGGCACCATCGTCGAGAGCATACGCACGCCGTTGCAGAATCCAGACTTCGCACCGTTCCTGCAGCGCGTCAAGGACGCCAAGCCCGACGCGCTGTTCGTGTTCGTGCCTTCGGGGCAGGGCACCGCGGTGATGAAGCAGTTCGGAGACCGCGGGCTGGCCGCCGCCGGCATCAAGCTGATCGGCACCGGCGACGTGGTCGACGACGATATTCTTGACGCGATCGGTGCCCCCGCGCTCGGCGTGGTTACGTCGTTTCATTATTCCGCCGCGCATCCTTCGCCTGAGAACAAGGCCTACGTTGACGCGTTCATGAAGGCCAATAACGGCATGCGGCCCAACTTCATGTCGATCGGCGGCTACGGCATGCATCTCATCTACGAAGCGGAGAAGAAGACAGGCGGCAGCAACGACGGCGAGAAACTGGTCGAGGCGATGAGGAGCATGTCGTGGACGAGTCCGCGCGGGCCCGTGTCGATCGACCCCGCAACCCGCGAGCCGGTGCAGACCGTCTAGATTCGCAAGGTCGAGACGAAGGACGGTCATTACTGGAGCATCGAGTTCGACAAGGTCGACAACGTCCGGGATCCCGGAGCCTAAAAGGGTCGTCCGCGAGGAAGGATCGCCGTGCTCGGTAACTTCATCGGGGTTCTGTTCGACGGCGTTGCGTATGGCAGTCTGCTGTTCATCATCAGCATCGGACTGTCGGTCACGATGGGGTTGATGAACTTCGTCAACCTTGCGCATGGCGCCTTCGCGATGGTTGGCGGCTATGCCTGTGTCGTCGTGATGACGCGGCTGGGTGTTCCGTTCCTCGCCTCGCTGCCCATCGCCTTTGTCGCCGCCGCTGCAGCCGGCATCGTGCTCGAGCGCAGCCTCTATCGCCGCCTCTACCGCGCCACGCATCTGGACCAGGTGCTCTTCTCCATCGGCCTGGTGTTCATGTCGATTGCCGCGACGACCTATTTCTTCGGCCCGCAGCAGCAACCGGTTCAGTTGCCGGAATTCCTTCGCGGACAGGTGCACGTACTCGGACTCGATCTCGGAACCTATCGCCTCTTCCTGATCGCCGTCGTCATCATCATCACGGTCGCGCTCACATGGCTGATCGAGCGCACGCGCTTCGGCGCTGAGATCCGCGCATCAGTCGACAATCAGCAAGCCTCTGCCGGTCTCGGCATCAATGTCTATCGTGTATTCAGTTTGACCTTCGCGTTGGGTTCGGGGCTGGCCGGCCTTGGCGGCGGGCTCGGCATCGATGTGCTGGGCCTCGATCCGACGTTCCCGCTCAAATACATGGTTTACTTCCTGCTCGTCGTCGCGGTCGGCGGCGCCGGCACGATCAAAGGTCCGTTATTCGCGGCGCTGATCCTGGGTATCTTCGACGTTGCCGGCAAATACTACGTGCCTCAAGTCGGCGCATTCGTCATCTACGTGGCGATGGTCGTGCTGCTCATCGTTTTTCCGCACGGGCTGGCGGGACGGCGGACATGAGCACGCTGAGTGCGCTCGAAGCTGCGGATATACACCGATGAGCGCTCTACCGACTCAACGTTGGAGCAAGCTTGAGATCGGCTTTTGGCTGATACCGATGGTCGCGTTCTTTGTTTTTCCCAAATACCTGACACTGGGCAGTCAGATTCTGATTGCAGCGTTGTTCGCGCTTTCGCTCGATTTAATCCTCGGCTACGCCCGCATTATTTCGCTGGGTCATGCCGCTTTCTTCGGAATCGGCGCGTACACCGCCGGGTTGCTGGCCAAATACGGTTGGGGCGAACCGATATCGGGTCTGGTCGCGGCAGCGGCGGTTGCAACGCTCACAGGATTGGTCACCAGCTTCCTGGTCGTGCGCGGCCAGGATCTCACGCGGCTCATGGTGACGCTTGGGATCGGGCTCATGTTCTACGAAATAGCGAACCAGGCGTCCTGGCTCACCGGCGGGGTTGACGGCCTTTCCGGCGTCGAGATGAAAAAACTCTTTGGTGTTTTCTCCTTCGGACTTGACGGCAGAACCGCGTACCTCTACAGCCTCGCGGTGTTGTTCGTGGTGTTCTGTTTTGCGCGAACGCTGGTGCGCTCGCCCTTCGGTCTGTCGCTTCGGGGCATTCGCGAAGGGGAACGGCGCATGCCCGCAATTGGTGCTTCAGTGCCGCGTAAGCTGATCGCCGTGTATACGGTCGGCGCCGGTATCGCGGGCGTCGCTGGGGCGCTGCTTGCGCAGACCACCCAGTTCGTCGGCATCGATTCGCTCGGCTTTCCGCGATCCGCCGAATTGATGATCATGCTGATCCTGGGGGGCACGGGTTATCTCTACGGCGCGTTGCTGGGCGCCGCGTTGTTCATGCTGCTACAGGATTACCTTTCCAATCTGAATCCGGTGTACTGGCAGTTCTGGCTGGGACTCTTGCTGGTGCTCATCGTCCTGTTCGCCCGTGGCGGCCTCATGGGCGGTTTCATCGCGCTGCGCCGGCGTTTCGCCCGAGGCCGCTCGTGAGCGCTCTGCGCACTGCGGGACTCGCGAAGTCGTTCGGCGCCTTCAAGGCCAACTCCGACATCAATCTATCGTTCGAACAAGGCGCGCGTCACGCGCTGATCGGGCCCAACGGCGCGGGGAAGACGACGTTCATCAATCTCCTGACCGGGTTCCTTGCGCCGTCGGCCGGAGAGGTCTATCTCGGCGACGAAAGAGTGACCACGCTCCCACAGCACGCGCGCGTCAAGCGAGGCATGACGCGCACCTTCCAGATCAATACGCTGTTCCCCGGGCTCACGGTGCTGGAGTCGGTTGTACTCGCCTGTTGCGAGCGCGAGCGACGCGGCTGGGTTTGGTGGCGCACGGTTGCCAGCGAACGCGCGGCAATCGGCGAAGCGAAGGAGATCCTGGCGCGGCTGAAGCTCGAGGCTGACGCAGGGAGAGAGACCCGTGCCTTGCCGTACGGCAAACAACGGTTGCTGGAAATCGCGCTTGCGCTCGCGACCCGCCCCAAGGTGCTGTTGCTCGATGAACCGGCAGCCGGCATTCCGTCGGCCGAGAGCGCCGAGCTTTTTGCTGTCATCGCCGCGCTCCCTCGGGAGGTGACGATCGTGTTCATCGAGCACGATATGAACCTGGTGTTCAAATTCGCCGAGCGAATCACTGTGCTGGTCGGCGGCGCAGTACTCACCGAAGGATCGCCGGAGCAGATAGCCGCCGATCCTCGCGTGCGAGAGGTCTACCTGGGCGAGGCGCAGCATGCCTGAATTGCTGAGAGCGGACGGCATTACCGCGGGCTACGGCGACTCGATTATCCTCGAGGACATCGCGCTCAATCTCGCCGCCGGCGAAAGCCTCGCGCTGCTTGGACGAAACGGCGTTGGCAAGACCACGCTGCTGCTCACGCTCATGGGTCTTGCCCGCCTTCGCCAAGGCCGTATCGTTTTCAACGGCGAGGAAATCACTCAGCTGCCGACTCACCGCCGCGCGCATGCCGGCTTGGGATGGGTGCCGCAGGAACGGTTCATGTTTCCGTCCCTTACCGTCGAAGAGCATCTGAGCGTGGTAGCCCGTCCCGGTGGACCGTGGAACCTGGGACGCATCTACAAGATGTTTCCGCGGCTCGAAGAGCGTCGACGCAATCTCGGCAATCAGCTCTCCGGCGGCGAACAGCAGATGCTGGCGATCGCGCGTGCTCTCATGACAAATCCGCGCCTGCTTTTGCTTGATGAACCGATGGAAGGGCTGGCGCCCATCATTGTGCAGGAACTGATGAAGGTGATCGGGCAGATCGTGCGCGCCGGCGAGTTCGCAGTCATCGTCGTTGAGCAGCACGCGAGGCTTGCGCTCGAGCTCACGCAGCAGACGATCGTGCTCGACCGAGGCCGTGTCGTGCATCGCTGCACCAGTGAGGAGCTTCTCCGCGATCGCTCAACGCTTGACCGGCTCGTCTCGGTGGCATAACCAGAGCTTGCCTGGTGCGGTCGATTCTCAAAGCGCTCACGCGCATTCCGCTGTCGCTGCTGTATCCTTCCGCTTCGCTGGCCTATTTTGTTGCGTTTCGCTTGCTTGGCTGGCGCCGGCAACGGGCCGAAGCAGACATCGCGCAGTCGTTCCCCGACAGGGACGCCGCCGAGCGCGCGCGCATCGTTCGCAATGCATATCGCAATCTCGCCGATACGTTGGTCGAGGCATTCTGGGGCTTCGGCGCCAGCGCCGACGCATTGCGCAAGCGCGTAGCTTTCGAAAATCCTGAGATTGTCGATGAGTGCGTCGCGGCCAACCAGTCGGTCGTGCTGTTGACGGCGCACTACGGCAACTGGGAATGGCTGTCCCTGGCCGCCGGAGTGCGCTTTGGCATTCCCATCGATGTGGTCTACCAGCGACAGCGGGTGGCGTGGATCGATGCATTTCTGCGCGATGCCCGCAGCCGTTTCGGCAGCCGCTTTATTCCGCGCGAGGAATTTATCTTCAATCTGATGAGCCGCGCCGGACAGCCGCGTGCCTATGCGCTCATCGCTGACCAGACGCCCAAGCACAAGCACGATCCCAAACACTGGACGCGCTTTCTCGGTCGCGACACGGCATTTTTTAAGGGCGCGGGCAAGATCGCTCAGTTTCTCGATGCCAAGGTGCTTTACGTGACGATGCGCCGCGTGCGCCGAGGGTATTACTCGGTTCGGCTTTCGGTACTGGCTGAGCCGCCCTACGACGCCGATTCCAATGAGGCGATCGTGGAACGCTACGCGCAGAGTCTGGAGCGCGACATTCGCATGAGCCCCGCCGATTGGCTGTGGATCCAGAACAAGTGGAAGATCAGAAAGCCGGTCTCCGCTTGAGCGGATTCAGCGGCGCGCCTCAGTCGCTTCACAAGCGAGCGCCAGGATGAGACGCGCGTCATTGAATGGTGACGCTATCGATAAAGGTGCTTTTGTCGGTGGGATCCGTGCCGGCGAAGTTGAAGGTGTGAATGCCGCTGCTCGGCAGTGAAAAGGAGATGCTGACCTGGCCGAAGCTGGCGCTCGCAGGCGTTACCAGATTTCCGATCGGCGTGCCATCGATGCTCACTCTCACGGGCTGCAGATAAGGTGGTACGCAGCAGATTCGCTGCGCAGCCTGGAAGGAGAGGGTATAGCTGCCGGCGTTCAAGCTGATCGCTTGAGACATGCTGCCTGTGCCTTGGATGAACGCGGTTTGGCTGCCGTCGGGAGCTAATGCTGCGATCCACACGCTGCCGTTGCCCTGGATACCGGCGCCGCCGATGAAGCTCCAGCCAATGCCCGGCGAGCTCGGAGCGTACTGATATCCCGCACCGAGCGCGGGAGTCTCGAAACTCGCGTTGACGAATGAAGCGTTGGATACGAGGCTGATGCCGTCGACAAAAGTGGTCTTGTCGGTGGGATCCGTGCCGGTAAAGCTCAGCGTATGGGCGCCGGTCGTTGCGACGGAGAAAGAGATGGTGACCGGCCCGAAGCTGGTACTCGCGGGTGACACGAGATTGTCGATCTGCGCACCGTCGAGGCTCACCCTGACTGGTTGAACATATGGCGCGACGCAGCACCAGCGCTGTGCCGCCTGGAACGAGAGCGTGTAGCTGCCCGCAGTCAAGGAGAGCGTTTGCGACATGCTGCCAGTCCCCTGGATGAAGGCGCTTTGCGTCCCTTCCGGCGCGGACGCTGCGCCAAACGCGCTGCCATTGCCCTGGATGCCGGCGCCGCCGACGAAGCTCCAGCCGACGCCTGGCGCGCTGGGCGTGTACTGATAACTTGGGCCGAGAGCCGGGATTTCAAATCCGGTATTGAGAAGGGATGAGGAGCTTGTGACCTGCTCCTGCAATGCTGGACTGCTCGACGCCGTGTTGCCGGCATCGCCACTGTAGCTCGCGACAATGCTATGCGTGCCGGTGGCGAGACTATTGGTATTGCACGCCGCCGTCGGAGCATTCACTGAGCCGCTGCTGAAGCTCAAGGCTTCACAACCCGCAATGGTCGATCCGTCGGACATGAATGCCACCGTGCCGCTGGGCGACAAGCCATTCACCGTCGCGGTGAATGTCAACATCGCGCCGGCGTTGACCGGATTGGCCGAGCTTGCAAGGATCGTGGTGCTAGCGACGCCTGCGCTCGTCAAGCTGACGTTATCGATGAAGGTCGTCTTGTCAGAGGCATCGGTACCGGAGAAGCTCAGGGTGTGGGCGCCGGTGGCAGCTACCGAGAAGGAGATGCTGATCAGCCCGAAGCTCGTGCTCGCCGGCGACACCAAGCCAATCTGCGAACCGTCGAGGCTCACTCTGACTGGCTGAACATACGGCGCGACGCAGCACCAGCGCTGTGCTGCCTGGAACGAGAGTGTGTAGCTTCCGGCGCTGAGTGTGAGCGCTTGAGACATGCTCCCCGTGCCTTGGAAGAACGCGGTTTGCGTGCCGTTGGGCGCTGTCGCCGCGCCCCAGGCGCTGCCATTACCCTGGATGCCGCTGCCCCCGACGAAACTCCAGCCGACGCCGGGTCCGCTCGGCGTGTACTGATAGCTCCCGCCCAGAGCCGGAATCTCGAAGCTTGGATTGACCCAAGACGAGGGGGGCACGCCCGAATTAACAACTTGTGCCAAGACAGGGCTGCTCGACGCGATGTTGCCGGAATCGCCGCTATAGCTTGCGACAATGTTGTGGGTGCCGGCCGCGAGAATCGATGTACTGCAGAATGCGCTCGGCGCGTTGGCGCTGCCAGCGCTAAAGCCGACGGCACCGCAGCCCGCGATCGTCGATCCGTCCGATGTGAACGCGACCGTGCCGGTCGGTGCCGACCCGGAGACCGTTCCGGTGAAGGTCACGCTCGTTCCAAAGAGCGACGGATTCAGCGAAGACGTCAAAGAGGTGCTGGTGGCAGTTGCGCCTCCTATCGAGACCGAAAGGGTGAGCGAGCCGTTCGATCCGGGTACAACGCTGGTCACATTGAGAGTGATCCCATTCTGGCTGTCGGTGTAACTCTGCCCCGGCAGCAATGCGCCATCCCCGAAGTTCGCCGGTGTGCCGAGCGACATGTCCAGCATTTCGGTATCGTCGGCGCCGCAGTTGGTGCACGGGAATTCGAACGGACTGGCAACCCGGACTTGTGCGCCGTTGGAGCTGAATCCACCGTCGAAACCGATCGGCTGACGATATTCGATCCAGTAGGTGCGATTGCTTGCTGCTGGAATCTTCACCGCGTAGGTTGCTTGTCCGGGAGATTCCAGCGGTGACAGCGTGTAACTAGCTGTTCCTGAGCTGTGCGTCTTCACCGATCCGGCGGGCAACCAGTTCAGTTTCGACTTCTGCATTGCGTTGAAGTGTCCGGGATAAACGTTGCCCATGACGTCGAAGGGATCGCCGTATTCATTGACGCTGTAGTTGCCCACGCAATTGGAGCCGATTGACTGCCCGGGGCAATAGAGGCTGCCCGCATGCCAAAGTGTGAAATTGTGACCGAGCTCATGGCCGCTCACCCATAGCTGGTAGTAGCCGTTACCCCAGGCTTGATAGGGGCTGCCGACGTAAGCGAGACCGGACCAGCCGCAGACGCTGTTGTACGGCATGATGTAGAAGCGGTTCCTGTAGTTGGACAGTACGTAGCCGGCTGCCTGCGCAGCGCTATCGGCCAGACTGGCGACTGACGTGTAGTTGCAGTTCGCCGGTGTGGCTGCGCCGGCGAGGAGCCAGCCGCCGACTGACGCGTGCGTCGCACATCCCGCCGGAACCGTGGTATTGCAGGCCACCGTCACATTGAGCAGTTGCGCTCCGAAGGACTGCTCCTGGTAAAAAGGCGCGACTCTCGTTTGGAACTCGGTGTTGATGGTGTCGCCTGAAAATGCGTCGCTCGCCGGTGAGTCGGTGAACTTGATCGGCATGACCAGCACATTGTTGGTCGTTGGAGCTTCTGCAGGCCCATCGAAATCAGCCGGAGGCATGGCAAGGATGGTGATATTGCTGGCATCGAGCGAGAAGCCGTTTGCGGCAATCGATCCCGTCGCAATCACCGACATCCCGGCGCGAAGTGAATCCGGGATGACCGCGACCTCGAGCGGCGTTGCCGTGCCGTCTGCCCCCTGAACGACAAGCGTGTACTCGCCGCGACCTTGCGCGAAATAATCGGCGTGGACGACGCTGAGCGTCCCTTGCGCGGATGCGCTTCCCGTTGCACCGCCACTCAGGGCCTTGTCGCGCGGAGCGCCTGCGATGACGTTCACGCGCGTGACAAACAAGGTGTTCCCGACCGCGCGACCGAGGGCCTCGACGCGCGCGCCTCCTTCGAGAGCCCCTGATGCCGCACCATCGAGCGCGAGCTTGCGTCCTTCGTCGAGCTTCAGCACAACGTATCGGGTGACGGTATTCGCGACCCGATTGTCGACGATCAGCTCAGCCGTAGCGCCGGTGACAGAGATTAAAGGAACGGTATCAGCCGGCGGCGGTGGCGCCGCAAAGACTGCGTCGGCGCCGACGTGGGCTCGCGCAGGGATGACTAATAGAAGGAGGGAAATCCAGGCGCCGAAGCTGCCGAAAAAGTTAATACGACGCCCTGGTATCAGCATGTCCCTCCCCTCGCGAAAAGCGCCAGCCTTGCGGCCTGATACGGCCACATGCCGACGGGCGATCGTCATGCTAATGGCATAGGGACGCTTTGCCAAGCAAAATCCAGCGTGCGAAGGAGACACCCGCGTAACAGGACCGTGGCAGCGCGGCAGTTTGCGGATCAACTCATAGCAGTTAAGCCCGAAAAGAAAACCTAACGGCTTCGCCACACCGCAAGCGTTGCGAAGAACTCTTCGGGCACTGCCACAGACAACAGTCTCCAGCGCCCCGGCGTGTACGGCTCAGGACCAGAGATCAACCGTAGCCGCTCATCGGTCGCGATATGGATTCGGCGAAACGGCGCCGACAACGCGTCTCCCGTTGCTTTGCTCATCGCCTCCTTGCAGGTCCATAAGCGCAACAGCTGGCGTCTTCGTGCGTCATCATCGAAAGCAGCGAGTGCTTCGCGTTCATGCTCGGTAAGCACTCTTCGGGAGAGCCCGTCCGTATTGACACGCCGATCGACGCGCTCGATGTCGACACCCACGCGCTCTGCGCGCTCGAGAGCCGTCCCGATGCAAATCAGAGCCACCTCGCCTGTGTGAGAGACGTTGAAGTCCGGCCCCCGTGCCGTGTCCAGCTCCGGCCGTCCACGTACTCCGCGGCGCAGAGGAATGGCGGCGGGTTCACAACCAAGTGCGTGCCCCAACAGCCATCGCAGCGTCGCTCTGCCTGTCATCCAGCGCCGCCGCAGCGTAAGCGTTCC
>VBCY01000614.1 GCA_005882995.1 Betaproteobacteria bacterium | reverse complement strand
GCTGGCGGGTGAGCGACCTCGACAGGATGGCGCGTGCGACCGCGGTAGGACATCTGCTCGAATGCGCTGCGCAAGTAACGGGCGGTTACTTCGCCGATCCGGGTCGCAAGGACGTTCCGGACATCGCCAACATCGGCTTTCCGTTTGCCGATGTCGACGCCGAAGGCAACGCCGTGCTGGGCAAGGTTGAAGGGACCGGCGGCGCAATCACGCTCGCAACCGTCAAGGAGCAGCTTCTCTATGAGGCAAGCGATCCTGGCGCCTACTTGACGCCGGACGTCACTGCGGATTTCACCGCCATCCAATTGCGACAAGTGGCCCATGACCGGGTCTCGATAGAAGGCGCTCGCGCCAACGGTAAATCGCCGACTCTTAAAGTGAGCATCGGTTATCTCGCGGGCTACCTGGGCGAAGGCGAGTTGAGCTATGCAGGCCGCAACGCGCTTGCTCGTGCCAAACTCGCCGGCAAGATCATTCGCGAGCGACTGGCGCATTCATTTTCCGAGTTGCGTATCGATTACATCGGCAGTACTTCCTCCCACGGCCGCTCCTTCGACGCGAGCGAGCATCCGTACGAAGTCCGCTTGCGCGTGGCGGCGCGAGCCCGTTCCGCCGACGAAGCCTCGCTCGTGGGCGAGGAAGTGGAAGCGCTCTATCTCAATGGTCCCGCGGGTGGCGGCGGCGCGCGAAAATACGTCGTCGAGCAGATCGGCATCGTCTCGACGCTGCTCGATCGCTCGGAAGTCTCGACTTCCGTGACGCTCAAGGACTGGACGAATGAGCCGGCGACTGTATGACCTCGCGCATTGCCGCGCGGGAGACAAGGGCGACACCTCGATCCTGTCGCTGATCGCGTATCGCGAGGAGGACTATGCCCTGCTTCGCGAGCATGTGACAGCCGACGCAGTGGCGCAGCATCTCTCCGGCATCATCACCGGGAAGGTTCGCCGCTACGAAATGCCGACGCTGGGCGCTTTGCAATTCGTCTGCGAGCGCGCGTTGAGCGGCGGCGTCACCACCTCGCTTGCGCTTGATGCCCACGGCAAGACGCTCTCCTACGCGCTGCTCGAGATGCAGATCGAGGCGTAGTTACAGAGTCGCCCCGGCGTAGGCCGGGGCCCAAGGTCCGACCCGCAAATTAGATCCCGGCCTGCGCCGGGATGGCGGATGACAACGCGCACCGTGCGAGTCGGTCGGATCTCTGGACGGCCGTCTTTGTTCGGCACAAGTTGACGCGAACAGGCCTAAAGTCCTATCTTGTGTACAAGGAAGGCGGCCAAAAGCCACAAAGACTGCCTCCCTGTATTCAATCGGATAAGTCGCCCAACGGCCAGCACATTACTCCAGGAGGAACAATGATCAGACAATTCAAGGGCATAACAGGCCATAACCCGTGTGCGCCGCGTGCCTGCGCAGCCCTTTTGGGCGGTATCGCAGGGGTATTGCTGAGCGCTGCCCCGCTGGTAGACGCCAGAATCACCCAACTCCAGATTACGAGCCGAACCGTGGCCTTTGGAGGCATGTCGTTCGGAACGGTCGGCCAGTACGAGACCATCGTCGGAAGGGCATCCGGCGAGGTCGACCCGAACGATCCGCTCAACGCGATCATCACCGATATCCAGCTCGCGCCGCGGAACATTCGAGGCAATGTCGAGTACTCGATGGATGTCGTGATCACCAAGCCGGTCGACATGAGCAAGGGCAACGGGACGATTCTGCACGACGTTCCCAATCGCGGTGCGATTCGCAGCCCCGAGATGAACATCGGCGGCGACGCGAACAATTTGGGCGACGGCTTCCTCGAGCTGCAGGGCTTCACGCTGGTCGACAACGGTTGGGAAGGCGATATCAACACGGGACT
>VBCY01000137.1 GCA_005882995.1 Betaproteobacteria bacterium | reverse complement strand
TCGCGCGCGAGCGCACAGATCAGGCGCAAATACTCGCCGTGGTGAAGGCCAATGCGTACGGGCACGGCTTGCTGCGAGTGCTTCCAGCGCTGACCGACGCCGACGGGCTCGCATTGCTCGAGCTCGACGCGGCGATCGCGCTTCGCGAACTCCATTATGCTCGGCGCATCCTGCTTCTGGAGGGATTTTTCAGCGTCGATGAGCTGCCCGAAATTGCGGCGCGCCGCCTCGCCGTAGTTGTGCACCACACCGAGCACGTGCGTATGCTCGAAACCGCTGCGCTGGCACGACCGCTGGAAGTGTTCATCAAGGTCAACACCGGAATGAACCGCCTGGGCTTCAGGTCGGATGAAGTTCATGCCATTGCTGAGAGGCTCTCTGGCACCACCAATGTCGCAGCGCTTCGCTTGATGACGCATCTCGCGCGTGCCGATGAGGAAGACGGTCTGCATGAACAACTGAAGTCCTTCGAAACGGCGTGCAAAGGCTTGCCTTATCCGCGGTCGATTGCCAACTCGGCCGGAGTGATTCGCTACGACCAGGTCGGCGGAGAATACGTCCGCCCCGGCATCATGCTGTATGGCTAGTCGCCCTTTCCCTACGACACCGCCGAAACGCTCGGCCTCACGCCGGTGATGACGCTGCGCAGCGAGATTATTGCAACGCAAGAACTCAAAGCCAACGACAGCGTCGGCTACGGAGGCGGCTATACCGCATCGCGCGCCCACCGCATCGGCGCTGTCGCGTGCGGTTACGCCGACGGTTATCCGCGACATGCGCCCAACGGCACACCAGTGCTTGTCTGCGGCAAGAAGGTGCGGACCGCGGGCCGCGTATCGATGGATCTCATGACGGTTGACTTGACCGACGTACCCGAAGCAACCATCGGCAGTTCCGTCGTGCTCTGGGGCGAAGGATTGTCGGTCGACGACGTCGCCGCCGCCGCGAGCAC
Source organism: Betaproteobacteria bacterium (assembly GCA_005882995.1). GTDB lineage: Bacteria > Pseudomonadota > Gammaproteobacteria > Burkholderiales > Casimicrobiaceae > PALSA-1003. The sequence goes on along the minus strand of VBCY01000137.1, from coordinate 24,040 downwards.
GGTCGGGTACGAGCTGTTGTGCGCAATAGCTCCCCGAGTGCCTTGCGTCAGCACGGAGTTTGGCCGAGTGGATATAGAGGTTTAGGGGAAGCGAGTGTATACCGTCGTCACCGGCGCCGCCGGATTCATCGGCTCGAACCTGATCAAGGCGTTGAACGCCCGAGGCGAGGCGAGAATCATCGCCGTCGACAACCTGGGGCGCGCCGACAAGTTCGTCAACCTGGTCGACTGCGAGATCGCCGATTATTTCGATAAGGATGAATTTCTGCATCGGCTCACCAACGGCGATTTCGATGACGACATTGCGGCCGTCATTCACCAGGGGGCTTGCTCCGATACCATGGAAGCCGACGGCCGGTACATGCTTGCCAACAATTACCGCTACTCCGTCACGTTGCTCGAACATTGCCAGGAAAACGACATTCCCTTGCTTTATGCGTCGACGGCCGCTGTGTATGGCACCGGCCCGGACTTCCGCGAAGATCGCGCGTGCGAAGCGCCGCTCAACGTCTATGGTTATTCGAAGCTCCTGTTTGATCACTACGTGCGTCGCGTATTGCCCGAGCGAACCGCGCAGATCGCAGGCTTTCGCTATTTCAACGTCTATGGACCGCGTGAGGCGCACAAAGGCAGGATGGCGTCAGTCGTATGGCACTTTTTCAATCAGTATCGCAATTCCGGAAAGGTGCAGCTCTTCGCGGGTTCGGGCGGCTATGCAGCGGGCGAGCAGCGGCGGGATTTTGTCAGCGTCGAAGACGTTGTCGCGGTGAATCTGGATTTTCTCGACCATCCGCAGCGCTCGGGTGTGTTCAACCTCGGAACGGGAGCTGCGACGACGTTCAACGCCGTGGCGACTGCCACCATCAATACCTGCCGTGCAGCCGACGGCGCAGAGGCCTTGCCCTTCGAAACGCTGCACCGGGAGGGCATGGTCGAGTACATCGCGTTTCCGCTCGGGCTCGCTGCGAAATATCAGAACTATACCCAGGCAGATCTCGGTCGCCTGCAGGCAGCCGGTTATCGCAAGCCAATGCTGAGCGTCGATGAGGGTGTTCCTCGCTGCGTGCGCTCGCTGCTTGCCGGTAAGGCGACCAACCCGTAATATCGCGCCGGCGCGAGTTGATGCGGCGAAAGACCGATACTTGAGCGCCGACCCAAACTTCCCGCTCGGAGGCATTCATGAAAAGACTTGTGCTGTTGCTCGTGACGCTGATTTTTTCGGCGCTCGCACTGGCTGCGGTGAACATCAACACCGCGACCAAAGAGGAACTCGATGCATTGCCTGGGATCGGCCCGGTCAAGGCGCAAGCGATCGTTGATTACCGCGCCAAGAATGGACCGTTTAAGACGCCCGAGGACATCATGAAAGTGTCGGGCATCAAGGAAGGCGAATTCTCCAAATTGAAGGGTCTGATTTCAGTCAGCGGCGCGTCGACGCCCGTGGCTGGCCCCGGCAGGACCGAAACCAAGGCGGCGGCTCCTGCAATGGCGCCGGCACCATCGACCCCGGCCCCTGCACCGCCACCGAAGACCGCGGCGCCTGCGGCAGCTCCTGCGCCTGCCGTCCCGTCGGCTGCGCCTGCGGCCAAGGACAAGAGCACTGCCGCCAAGGACGCGAGCACTGCGGCCAAAGACGAGAAGATGAGCAAGGCGGACAAGGCCGAAACCGACAAGGCCGCGAAAGCGAAAGCGAAGGAAGACGCGGCCACCGAGGCGAAGGCCAAGAAGGAGGCCAAGGCCGCCGAGGACAAGGCGAAGAAAGAGGCGAAGGCAACCGAGGCAAAAAACAAGAAGGAAGCAAAATCAAGCAAGGACAAGGCGGCCGCAGACGACTCCAAAACCAAGAACGACGGCAAGTCCTCCAAAGATGTGACGAAGGACACCAAGTCGAAGGACGAAAAGGAAATGAAAGACGACAAGGCCAAGAAGTAATTGGCATCGCTCAATCGAGCCCCGCCCGCGTGGCGGGGTTTGCTTTTTGGATCATCGCCCATTTCGCTATCGATATGTCCGGCGAGCCGAGCGGCGATGCTGAGGCGTCGGGTACAATCGAATCGCGTTTGTGAATAACAGCAACCGTCTGAGCGCCACATGCACAAGACGATCGAAGATACCGTAGGCAACACTCCGCTCGTCCAGCTTCAGCGGCTGCCGGGATCGACGAGTAACGTTCTCCTCGCCAAGCTGGAGGGCAACAATCCTGCGGGATCGGTGAAGGATCGCCCTGCGCTGTCCATGGTCGTCGAAGCTGAAAAGCGCGGACAGATCAAACCCGGCGATACGCTGATCGAGGCGACGTCGGGCAATACCGGCATTGCGCTCGCGATGGCTGCCGCGATGCGTGGCTACCGCATGGTGTTGGTCATGCCCGAACATTTGTCGCAGGAACGGCGGCAGACGATGCGTGCCTTTGGCGCCGACATCATCCTTACACCCAAGGCCGGTGGAATGGAGACCGCCCGCGACGTCGCGGAAAAGATGCGCGACGAGGGCAAGGGCATCATCCTCGACCAGTTCGCCAATCCTGATAATCCGCTCTCGCATTACCGGGGCACGGGTCCGGAGATCTGGCGCGATACGGAGGGTCGGATCACGCATTTTGTGTCGAGTATGGGAACGACCGGCACGATCATGGGAGCGGGCCGCTTCCTCAAGGAAAAAAATCCGGCGGTTGTGATCATCGGTTGCCAACCTTCGGAGGGTTCTCAAATCCCGGGGATACGCAAGTGGCCCGAAGCGTATCTGCCCAAAATCTACGACGCTAGACGCGTCGATCGGCTGGAATACATCTCTCAGGCCGATGCCGAGGAGGTTGCGCGCCGACTCGCGCGAGAGGAAGGCATTTTCGCGGGGATTTCGTCCGGTGGCGCTTGCGCCGTGGCGCTGCGAATTTCTCACGAAATCGAGCATGCAACCATCGTGTTCATCGTCTGCGATCGCGGCGATCGTTATTTGACCACCGGCGTATTCCCGGCTTGATGGCATCGAGCTTTTTGTCGGCACGATGACTCCGACGCTCATCTTCGACATCGAGACGATTCCGGACGTCGCCGGCCTGCGCCGGATATACAGGCTCTCCGCAGCGCTGACCGATGCCGATGTGCTCGCGTGGGTGACACAGCAGCGGCGGGTCGCCACCGGGAGCGAGTTTTTGCAACCTCACTTGAACCGGGTCATTGCCATCGGCTGTGCGCTGCGCGAGGGCGACGCTTTCCGCATCTGGTCGCTGGGCGAGGCAACGGATCGTGAGGAGGAGTTGATCCGTCGGTTCTACGACGGCATCGACCGTTACACGCCGCAGCTCGTTTCATGGAATGGAAGCGGCTTCGACCTGCCGGTGCTCAACCATCGCGCTCTGATTCATGGTGTCGCGGCAGCGAAATTCTGGGACTGGGGCGACGACGATCGCGAATTCAGGTACAACAGCTATCTCAATCGCTACCATACCCGTCACCTCGATTTGATGGACGTATTGGCGAGTTATCAGCCTCGATGCAACGCCTCGCTCGACTCGATGGCACGACTCGCCGGATTTCCCGGAAAGTTGGGCATGGAAGGTCACGAAGTGCATGCAGCCTATCTCGCGGGGAGACACGACGATATCCGCCACTACTGCGAGACCGACGTGATGAATACGTACCTTCTGTATCTGCGCTTTTTGCAGCTGCGCGGCACGCTCTCCGCCGGTCAATACGCGGCGGAAGTGTCGTTTGCCAGGGAACGGATCACTGCCTCGAAGGAACCGCACTGGCAGGAGTTCATCGCCGCATGGGACTCAAGGGAAATCGCGTAGGCGCGGCCCTATCGAGAATTACGTTAAGGGCGTGACAGAAGCTCCGTCATTCCCGCGGCAGCCACCCGCGCGTGCCTACGACCGCAGCATCGGCAGCGCGGTGTAGCGGCCGTTAAGCACACCCGACGACGGCACACCCCACCAACGTTCAAGCACCGTCGCATACACGCTGCGAAAGTCGATCGCGTACGAGGTGTTGCCGTCGCCGGAGAGCCGATCGAGGGAAGGCTGCTCTCCGTAGAGTCCACCGGCAACGCGTCCTCCCAGCGCGAAATGGACGCTCGACGTGCCATGGTCGGTGCCGTTGGACAGATTTTCCTTCGGCCGCCGGCCGAACTCGGCATAGGTGAGCACCAAGCTGCGATGCCACCGTTCGAGCTCCACGAGCGCGCCTTTCAAGGCGACGATACCATCGGCGAGATCGGAAAGCAGTCGCGCCTGCGTTGCGTATTGCGCGTTGTGCGTATCAAAGCCCGAGAGCGTAACGCGAACGACGGCAACGCCGGCGCGATTGGCGATTACTTGTGAAGCCGTCCTGATGGCGTTGCCGAATGCCGTTTGCGGAAACTCGGTGCGAAACGGGTAATCGGCAGACAGCCGCAGCGCCGCCTGCATGATGTCGGCTTCGACCTTGAGGATATGGGCGAGCGCCTTGTTGTGCGGTTCGCCTTCGGGCGTGGCGAGACGCGACTGACGCAGGAATTGCTGGGTGTTGGAAAGTGCGATCGTTCGCGTTCCGCCGCCCGCGAGCGGTCCCAAATCCGGTGAGCCGATGATCACGCCGTCGGCAGCGAAGCTCGCCGGCGTGGGCGCCGCCGCGAAGGTTCGCGTGAGCCATCCCTCCTGCATGTACTCCGCGCTTTTCGACGCGGTATCCCAGATTTCTATCGAACGGAAATGCGAAAGGTTTGGCTCCGGATAACCGACGCCCTGAAGCACCGCCAGCTCGCGCTCTTTCCACAGAGGAAACAGTGGCTCCAGCGAAGGGTGCAATCCAACACTGTCCGTCAACGCGATGACCCGATCGCGCGAGACGGCCAGCTTGGGGCGCAAAACGTAGTAGGCCGGATCCGTAAACGGGACGAGCGTGTTCAGTCCGTCGTTGCCACCCTTGAGCTCGATCAGCACCAGCACCTTGTCGTAGTCAGCAGCCGCCGGCACGGCGGCGTGGGCCACGGGCGTCGCAAAGCCGAACGGGAACGCGAGCAGCGGCGTCGATGCGCTGATTTTCAAGAAGCCGCGGCGATCCATGGTTGGCTTGGGTGTCATTTGAGCTGGTAGGCAGCATCGAGAACGATGCTTCGCACCAGGCCGAGCGGCTCTTCCTGAAGATCCAGGCTGTTTTGCGGCGCAGTCGCGAGAAGCAGCCGGATGGCTGCGCGTGCATGACCATCGCTGTTGGCGGGCGAGCTGAATTGTTCAAACCAGGCCGTGCGGTCGAAGTGAACGCTGTTCAGCCCGCGGTCCATGGCGCGCCTGAATTGAATCTGGCGGATCGCATCCGGATCCTGCGCGCCGGCGGGCATGATTGATCTTCCGGGTGGCTGAACCATCGAAGTGTCGGTGGCGAGGAAGGTTTGCGATCCGCCATCGCCCGCGCGAAACATCCGATCGAGAAACTGCTTGCGTGCGAGGAGCGTCGTCGAATTGATCCACGCGTCCTGTCCTCGCCAGCCCCTGACGTTCGGCGGCGCGAAAAGATTCTGACCCATCGCCGCGGCGGCGACCGCGAACGGAATCGTCGCCGAAGGCCTCATGTCGAATTGCCTGAGCGTTCCCACGACCAGATCGATCGGTGACTTGATCAGTGTCGCGCGGTTTTCGGCCGCGTAGAACGCGTCGGAGGTGAGCAAAGCATAGAGCGCAGACTTGATGTCGTAGCGCGATTCCCGAAAGCGTTCGGCAATCCGCTTGACCTCGGCATCGTCAGGATTGGGAGAGACAAACTCCCGCCAGAGCTTTCGGGTGATGAATTCCCCGGTTTGGCGCTCTGCGAGAAGAATGTCGAGAACCTGGTCCCCGTCGAGTTTCCCGCTTCGGCCGAGGACCGTTTTCACTCCGTCATCGTGGATGAGGCGACGGAACGTGAACTCGCCAGTCGAACGATCGATGCTCCACCCCGTAAACGCACGCGCGGCTTCCTTGATGTCCTGCTCGCTGTACTGGCCCTCTCCCAGCGTGAACAGCTCCATCACTTCGCGCGCAAAATTTTCATTCGGCGTTCCCTTCCGGTTCTGCACGCTATCGAGATAGACGACCATCGCCGGATCGCGGGCGACGGCATGCAGAAGCTCGCCGAAGTCACCCAGTGCGTTGGCGCGCAGCGTCACATTCTGGCGGTACATGAGCTCAGCAAGCTTGACCTTCTGCTGGCTTGAAACGAAATGGTTGTGCCAGAAAAGGGTCATGCGCTCGGTCAGCGGCGAGGGTGTGCTGAGCATTTCAGTCACCCACCAGCCTCGCAGCTCGAGACCTTTGCGCGTCTCTTCCTGCTGGAAGCGCTTGCGCTCCATCTCGGATGCACCGACACCGGGACGCTGAGCAAAGACATCGGAGTCGGCAGCCCACGAGGGCGGCGGCGTGAGCGCCGTGCGCGTCGACTCGGCAAGCAGCTTTTTCACCGCCTGCTCGCGCGTCAAACCCGCGTAACGCTCGATCTCCGCCTGCGTTGCTGCAAAGCCCGTGCGGGTGAGCAGATGCCTCGCATCGTCGTAGCCGAGAGCCGTTGTGACCGGCAGTGCAACAGCGTGCGCCGTGCACACCGCCGCCAGCAGAAAAGGCGCTACCAGAAAACGCATGGGCCTCCGGAACTAAAGGCAGTGATCTCCCGCTCACCCTGAACGGCTCACGGTAGAGAACTGTTGACCGTTCGGCGCCCCGCCGGTTGTAATAGGGTATTGCGACCGAGCTCGACTAGAGCGTCAGCGTGCCCCCTGCAAGCTCGATCACGCGCCCGGAGACGAAAATGCGGCCGGAACCATCGACTGCGAGTTGGAGGTGGCAGGGACGTCCGACCGCTTCGCCTTGGCTCAGTGAAAACGCCAGTGGGCGCTTCGCAGACGTCGCAAGCAGCCAGCCGCCCAGGTTGGCGCACGCCGAGCCGGTGCCGGGGTCTTCCACGACGGCGCCGTGCTTCAAAAAGAAAAACCGGCAAAGCACACGATCGGAACCGGCCATCGCCCAGACGTACGCCATCGATCGGCTGGTGCCGTCGGCGAGCGTTGCCGTGCCGTGGCGGGAGAGCAATCCCGCTTCCGGCGAGCATCGGCGCACTGCATCGACGCTTGCGAGTGGAACGACCATTTGCTCACTGCCGGTGTCGACCCATAGCGGCGTTTCGCCGAGATCTGACGGAGCGAGGCGCAGCATGGCGGCGAGCTCTGCCCGGGACGCCGCCACCTCGCGGGTGCGCGGCGGCTTCGCTTCCAACGTCCAGCGATCGCCGTCGGCGATGACTGGTACGATTCCGACCGCCATCTCCAGAGTGACCTCATCGCCGGCGAGCCCCGCCGCACGCGCCACGTGCGCGGTTCCCAGCGTGGGATGACCCGCAAACGGCATCTCGAAAGTCGGCGTGAATATGCGCACGTGCGCGCTCGCCACGGTCGACGGCAAGATGAATGTCGTCTCGGAGAGGTTGAATTGCAGCGCCAGAGCCTGCATCGTCTCGCTCGACAAATCGACGCCGTTTTCGAAGACGGCCAACGGGTTGCCGCCCAGCCGTTGTTCAGCGAACACGTTGACGATGCGAAAGGCGTAGTCACTCATGATGCACTCGTTGTGAGCAATTCGCGCGCCTCGAATCCGGACAGCAGTTCGCGCGCCAGCGTAGAGAAGCCTTCAGCGGACACGTCGCGCACCTCGACCTGGCACATGGCATCGTCGGCAGGGGCAAAGCGGCCGAGCGAGCGTGAGTACATGGGGTCGTAGTGCCGCTCGAGCAATTCCACAACCAGTGTGTCCCAGTCGTTTGACGCTGCCAGAGCCTCCCAGCGGGCGAGCGCAGCTTTGCCATAGAGCGGAGCCAGCGGGGCCAGACGCTCGCGAAACCGCACGGCATCGCCAACAAGGTGACCATAGTCCTGCTTGAGGAGTTGGACTCGCTGCTCGAGCGGGGTGACCAGCGTCAGCCTTCGGCCGCGATGCATGTGCGAAAGGAGCAGATCCGGCAGTTGCAGTGCGCCGATGCGTCTGCTCTCCGATTCAACGAAAACCGGACGATCGGAATGAAAGGCCTCCAGAGACGCCAGCAGACAGCTTTCGAACCATTTTTGCGAAGGCTGCGGCGCGTTTGGCCAATCGCCGAGCAGCGAGCCGCGATGGCGAGCGAGCCCTTCGAGGTCGAGCGTCTGCGCCCCTGCCGTAGCGAGGGCGCTCAGCAACCTGCTCTTGCCCGATCCGGTAAGGCCGCAGATGACCACGTAGTCGAATCGCTCGGGGAGCGAGGCGAGGCGGGCCACCACATCGCGACGGTACGCGCGATATCCGCCGTCGAGTTGGCGCGCACGCCAGCCAATCTCGTTCAGCACATGCACCAAAGCCCGGCTGCGCTGGCCTCCGCGCCAGCAGTACACCAGTGGCCGCCACTCGCGTGACTTGTCGCAGAGCGCGCTCTCCAGCGTGCGTGCAATGTTACGCGCGACCAGTGCGGCTCCCATTCGTCTGGCCTCGAACGGCGAGCTGGCATAGAGCGTACCGATGCGCGAGCGTTCGAGGTCGCCGAGCACCGGATGGTTGAGCGCTCCGGGAATGTGATCGCGCGCGAATTCGGCGGGGCTTCGCACATCGATCCGCTCCGGGTAATCGGCGAGCATAGCGATGCCGACGCGCTGGCCGCTCACCTGCCGTTCGTTCATCCGGTTTTTCCCGCGGCATCGAGCAGAGGCTGAAGGCCTCGCCAGATATTGTCGAGCAGTTTCGATTGCGCCGCCGCCAGCGGATGGATGCGATCGGGCTGAAACATCGCTTCATCTTCACCGAATCCATCGAACAGGAACGGCACCAACGCGGCCTTGCGGGCGCTGGCGACCTCGCCGAAGGTCGCGCCGAAGCGCTGTACGTAGGCAGTGCCGTAATTCGGAGGTATGCGCATGCCGACCAGCAGTACGCGCGACCCCGCCTTTTGTGCAGCGGCCGTCATCGCGTCCAGGTTCTGGCGCATCGCGTCGATGCTTCCGCCACGCAACCCATCGTTGCCGCCGAGTTCGATGATAGTGATTGCAGGCCGATATCGCGTGAGCAATGCATCGAGCCGCGCGCGTCCTCCTGCGGTGGTATCACCACTGATGCTCGCATTGACGACGGTGTACGGACGATGTTCCACGGCCAGCCGCTGTTGCAGCAAGGTCACCCAGCCGCTTCCCGCCGTGAGGCCATAACCTGCAGAAATGCTGTCGCCCAGGACGAGAATGACCCGCTCGTCGGGCGCGCCAAGCACCGTCGCGGCGGCGGTTGCCAGTATCGTAACGAGAAAGGCGCGGCGGAGCATGGTTTGAGATCTTGGAGTGGCGTAAGCATTCCAGAGGTTCCCGTTCGCGACAAGCAAAGAAGGCCTCGGATCCACCTTGCGGTCCGGTCGGGCGGCGTTGCCCGGGTACAATGCTCGGGCGGCGCTCCGAAGCTTGCGACTGCCGGCTCCCGGCCCAACCTGCCGCCTATCGACCGATCCCTGACATGTCCGGCACCGTCATTCGCGCCAGCAGGTTGAGCAAGGAAGTCCGCAGCGGTGACGCGCCGCTCAAAATCCTGGACGATGTGAGCTTCGAAATTGCTTCCGGGGCCACTGTCGCCATCGTCGGCGCTTCCGGCTCGGGTAAAACGACGTTGCTTGGACTGCTTGCAGGGCTGGATCGGCCGACGACGGGGGAAGTCTGGCTCGGTGACACCGCGCTCAATGGATTGTCGGAGGATGCCCGCGCCGCGCTGAGGCAGCGCTGGCTCGGCTTCGTGTTTCAATCTTTTCAGTTACTGCCCGCGCTGACCGCGCTTGAGAACGTGATGCTTCCTCTGGAGCTTGCCGGCATTGCCGACGCTCTGGCACGGGCAAAGGATTGGTTGTCGCGCGTCGGCTTGGGCGCTCGGTTGACGCATTACCCCAAGCAGCTTTCCGGAGGCGAGCAGCAGCGCGTCGCCATCGCTCGCGCATTCTCCGGCGAGCCCAAAGTTCTGATGGCCGACGAACCCACCGGCAATCTCGATGCGACCACCGGGACCGATGTGGCCAATTTGATGTTTCGTCTCAATAGCGAGCGCGGCACCACGCTGCTTCTGGTCACCCATGAACCGACGATTGCATCGCGCTGCGGCAGGCGACTGGCGCTCTCCGGCGGTCGCCTGGTCAGCGACGAGGGCACTGCGTGAAGAACACTTTGCGTCTCGCCTTCACCATGCTTCGCCGCGATTGGCGGGCGGGTGAGCTCTCGGTGCTCATGGCGGCGCTGTTGCTCGCCGTCTCGAGCGTGGGCACGGTGGGGTTTTTCACCGATCGCGTCAAGCAGGCGCTGACCGGTCAGGCCAACGTGCTATTGGGAGCCGATCTGTTGCTCTCCGGCGATCGTCCGCTTCCCGATGAGTTCGCTGCCGAAGCGCGTGCACTCGGCCTTTCCGTGGTGCCGGCGCTCCGATTCAACAGCATGGTGCAACGCTCGGGAGGAGCCGCGAGCGTCGACGCGCTTCTCACCGACGTAAAGGCGGTGGCGCGAGGTTATCCGCTTCGCGGCGCGATTCTGCTCGCCGATGCGAGCGAACCCGACGGCAAGCCTGCGCGCGGCATTCCGCAGCCTGGCGAGGCGTGGGTGGATACGCGGCTCGCCGCCCGGCTCGGCGTGCGCGAGGGCGACAAGCTCAATGTGGGTGACAGAACGCTCGCCATTACCGCCATCGTGCAGCAGGAACCTGAGGTCGCCGGAGGACTGCTTGCGCTCGGTCCAAAACTGCTCATGAATCTCGACGACGTCGCAGCGACCAAGCTTTTGCAACCAGGCAATCGTGCGACGTGGCGGCTCCTGGTCGCGGGGCCGGCGACCGAAGCATTCCGAGACTGGGCACAAGCGCGGCTCCAGCGTGGCCAAAGGCTGGAGTCGATCCGTGATCTTCGTCCCGAGGTGAGACAAACGCTGGAACGCGCCGACAGGTTCCTCGGGCTTGCAGCACTGGTCGCGGCCATGCTGGCGGCGGCCGCCGTGGTTCTCGCCGCTTCGCGTTACCTGCGCCGTCACCTCGACGCCGCCGCCATGATGCGCTGCTTCGGCGCAGGAGAACGTCAGGTGCTGGCGCTGTTCACGGTGCAATTTGTCACGCTGGGGTTGGTGGCAAGCATCGGCGGCTGTGCGATCGCGCTCGGGGGGCAGCAGCTTCTCGTCGCGATGCTGGCGTCGATCGTGCACACCGATCTGCCGGCGCCAGGATGGTCGCCCGCATTTGCTGCGCTTACGACGGGACTCATGTTACTGCTCGGCTTTGCGCTGCCGCCACTCATGGCGCTGTCTCGCGTGCCGCCTCTGCGGGTGCTGCGGCGTGATTTGCCCATGCCACGCGCCGGCGGCACGATGGCCTACGCGCTCGGAGCGGGAGTCGTCGGGTTGCTGATTGCCGCCGCCGCCCAGGACGCGAAGACGGGGCTCATCATGATCGGCGGCATCGCAGCGCTGCTCGGCGCGGCCGCGTTGGCGGCCCGAGCGCTCATCGCAGCGCTTCGTCTGTTGCCACAGCGCGGATACAGCTGGCGCTTTGGATTGGCCAATTTGCGCCGCCGGCCGCTGGGCGCCAGCATGCAGATCGGCGCGCTGGCCTTGGGATTGCTCGCGCTGTTGCTGCTCACCCTGGTTCGAGGCGATCTCATGCAGAGCTGGCGGGCGAGTTTGCCTCCGGACGCACCAACGGCGTTCCTGATCAATGTGCTTCCCGATCAGGTCGACGGCGTGCGCTCCCTGCTGAAGCGTGAAATCGGCGTTGACGCGGAGCAATTGCCCATGGTGCGCGGACGTCTGGTGGCAATCAACGACGCACCGTTCGACACCACGCAGCTCTCTGATGAGCGCGCGCGCAGACTCGGCGAGCGCGAATTCAATCTGTCGTGGATGAAAGATCTACCGCCGGCCAACCGCGTGGTCGCCGGTCAATGGTGGAAGCCTGGAGAAACGGGTGGCATGTCGCTCGAAGACGGCATCGCGCAAACCCTCGGCATCAAGGTGGGCGATACGCTGACCTGGGACATCGTGGGTTCGCGGGTGAATGCTAAGGTGACTAGCCTGCGCAAAGTCGCCTGGGATAGTTTCAGGGTCAACTTCTTCGCCGTGTTTCCTCCGGGGGTGTTGGATGCGATGCCCAAGACCTACATCACTGCGGTGCGCGCTCCTTCGAACAACGCAGGGTGGTTGACCGCGCTGGTACGAGAATTTCCCAACGTGCTGGTGATCGATGTGGGCGAATTGCTGCACCAGGTGCAGTCGATCATCGAGCAGGTGGCACGCGCGGTCGAGTTTGTTTTTCTCTTCACCCTGGCCGGAGGCGTGCTGGTGCTCGAAGCGGCAATCGCCTCGACGCAGGATGAACGTCGCTACGACGCGGCGGTGTTGCGTACGCTCGGGGCCAGCGAACGTCAGCTATCGTCGGCGCACATCGCGGAATTTCTGGCGCTGGGTGGCCTTGCCGGTTTGCTGGCGGCAACTGGAGCAACCATCGTCGGCTATGTTCTTGCCGATCATGTGTTTCAGATCGCGTTTCATTGGGACGCCTGGCTGTGGGTGATCGGCGTTGTTGGCGGCGCGGCAGGCGTTGCGCTTGCCGGTTGGCTGGGAACGCGGGGCACGCTCAAGCAGCCGCCGCTGGCGGTGTTGCGACAAGTGGCGTGAAGCAACAGGAGGATCGTGCCTGGAGCCTAGCCGCTACCGGCAGACGGTTCCGGGAGCGCGGAACACGCGGGGCACCGTGCACTCAACTTATATCAAGGACCACATCCCGCGGGCGTCGGACCCACGCGCGTAAAGTTGATCGTCCCAGAAGCCCCCGCACTGCTGCCTCCCGAGAAGGCGAAGCTTAAGCGCAACGCATTGCAGCTCGTAAACGTCGCAGTAGCCGTCCCTACCGGCACCGTGTTCGGCGTCGGCATTGCGCTGTCGAACAACCCGCCCGTGGTTTCGAACAGCGTCATCGGCAACGTGCGCGCTCCAGGCGTGTAATTCGCCTGCCCGGTGTACCAGCGCTGCCCCGCCGCACCTTGCGATTGGCCGTTCGGCGCGTAGGTGTACCAGGCGAAGAACACAAACGGCTGATTCGGATTCAACTCCAGCACGATGCCCTGGCCCGAGGTGGCCGACACGTACCAATTGCCCGAGTAACCAAAGTCGGCGTTTGTCGCACTCGCGCTGCTGGTCGAGCAGGTGACATTCGGTAGCAGCCGTACTAGCGCGATCGTGCCAGAGCGCCCACTGCCGTCGGTGAACGTGTAGGCCATGGTGGCATGGGTGCAATCGGTGACACTGAATACGACGCTTCCGACCGGCACGGCGGAAGTCACCGGCAAGGCGTTGAAGTTGCCTCCCACGTTCTGATAGATCGTGAACGTCGCGCTCGACTGTCCAGTGGTTACGTTGCCGCTAAAGGTGTACCAGCGCTGGCTCGCTGCACCCCCTGCGGCTGTATAGTCGTAGGTGAACCACGCGCCTTGCAGCAAGCCGGTGCCCGGGGCGATCAGGTCCTTATAGATCTCGATCTCGGCACCTTGGCCGCTGGTCGAAGGCTTGTACCATGAGCCGGTGAGACCGTGCTGATTGAGGTTAACGCCCGACCCCGGAGGCTGCCAGTTGACTGTGACGCTTGCCGGAGCGCCGGTTCCACCGCTGTTAGTCCCTTTCACTGAGTAGGTCACCGGGCCCGGACTCGGAGCCGTGGCCATGCAACTCGCCGTATTGCTCGAGCAGCCAGTCCACGTATAGCTCGTTGGGTTGGGCGAGCAGCTCGCCGTCAAGGTAATAGTCGTCCCGGCTGTCGGAGACGTGCTGCTGGCCGAAAGCGTGCACGCCGGGGCACCAACCAGCGGTGGCTGCCAGTTGACTATGACGCTTACGGGACCGCTAGTGCCGCCGCTGGTAGTCGCTTTCACGGTGTAGGTTACCGGACCGGCACCGGCCGCCATGGCCATGCAGGTCGCCGAGGTGCTGGAGCAGCCGGCAGCCCCATCGCTCCACGTATAGCTGGTTGGGCTATTCGAGCAGCTTGCCGTCAGGCTAATGCTCGTCCCCGCTGTCGGAGATGTGTTGCTGGCTGAAAGCGTGCACACCGTCGGGTCGAGGTCACCGATTCCGCTCGGGGCCGGGATGTGGCTCTGGAGAACTCCTGTCGAATTGTAGGTTGCATTGTTTGGTCCCGCTGTCCAGCCGGGCTGCGCGCCTGCATTAATTTCCTGCAGGTTTGTTTTGCCTGCCGCATCGCCGTCTGAATTTGCGCCTTCTGTGGTCGCGAGACAGCTCGCAGGCGTCGGGGGTGGGTTTGGGAGTGGTGTTGGGTGGAGGCACGCCCGGATGGCGTTGCCGTAGCTGTTCCACAGAGTGTTGTTGTTGACGTCTTGGTCGAGTTTGGCGGTGTGGCAGAGTGCGCAGTGCGCGTTAGAATAGGAGGGGGCCTGCGACCCATACTTCGTCTGCCATGCGGGGAGGATCGTAGTCGTATTGGCGTGGGCAGGCAGAGCTCGGAAAAGCACCGCGAAGCCCACCAAAATGCAGGCCCATCCAAGAATAGACATTCGGACGCTGGATCTCATGGCGAGCCTCCCTTGCGGCGGGTGACGGCCCTCATGATGAGCCTAATCGCCGCTAGCCACGACGCGATTATTCACATTGTAGACTACTCGATCTGAAGGCCCATGCCAAACTGCTGGTTGAGCCGCCAGGGATAGGCCGAAAACTTGCTGGGGTACCATCGGCGGATTGCGATCGCAGCAGTTTGGCTGCAGGCTACATCCGCGCACTAATTCTTGGTGAGATGCTCGCGAATTTGCTGTGCCAGTCGTTGATGCAGATCAGCCTCTCTCTTTTGCCCCAGGCGGCCGAGTGCCGCCGCGATTCTCTCGTGACTGATCGCGACATCACGTTGCATGTCGGCGTTCCCGGGATACTGTCGAGCAAGCTGCTCTGCCATCTGCAGATCAATGCGATACTCGTTCAAAGCTCCGGCCACGTCACCCTGCGTCATCAGAACGTCGCCGATCTTCTCATGGATGACCGACAAGCCGCGTTGCCAACTGGCGTCCCGATGGTCCTGTTCGACGAGCTGCTGAACGATATCCATGCTCGTGCGGTATTCTTGTACCGCGCCACCGAGATTGCTCTCGGCCATCAGCACGTTACCCATTTTTTCGTGATAGATGGAAAGGTCGCGCTGCCAGTTAAGATTGGCGGGATCGGAGTCGATCAACATCTGGATGAGCGGCCGGGACTTTTCGAACGCGTCTCGAGCTAGCCGCGGATTACCGTGCAACAAATACTGATCGCCCAGTTTGAGCAAGTTGCTTGCCCGCTCTCGGGCAGACGCCTGGCTTTCCCCGCTGAGTCTGCTTATCTGTTCCAAAGTGCGAACATTCTGACTTAGCAGTTCGATTACGAGATCGTCCGACCCGGGAACCTTGCGAAGTTTGTCGGCGAAATCATAGGTGAATGATCTTAACGTGTCGAATACCGCCAGTTGGCGCTCGGCCTGTTCTTTCGCTCGCTCGCTGAGAATCGCGGCTCGCCTATTGACGATTGCCACGAGAGCGCTAAGGCCGACGAGTGCGATCATCACGGCGATAACGGAGCTCCTGACGACAAAAGCTTTCCATTTGCTTTTGCGCAGAAACGCTTCGACCCGGTCGAAGGCGCCGCCGTATCGCGCGGCCCACTCGGTATTGGGTTGAGCGCGGCCAAACCAATCGCGCGCCAGTTTGAGATCGGGATTGCGCCATAAGCCGGCCTTGCCTGCCCAATACCGATTCGCCGCATCAGCAAGGCGCAGATACATGGCACGGGACTCACTCTCCTCGTCGACCCACGTGTCGAGGCGCTTCCATTTGCGGATCAGGCTTTCGTGCGAAATATCTACGATCGACTCGTTCTTAAGCGGCGATTCAAACGGTGGCATCAGAAAGGATCGAGTCGGATTGCGAAACTTATCGATCACCTCGACGACCTCCTTAGGCTCTGCCGTGGCCACGCGAAACAGTTCTTCAAACGGCGTCGGCCGGCGAATTTCTCTGCTGTCAGGGCCTCTTTCCGTCAATCGCTTGAAAATTTTCTCGGCGATCGTCCGACCTCCGTCGGTGTTGAGTTCCTGGTACGCTTCGTCGGCGTGCATCGACAACGCTCGAGTCATCGTCCCGATAGCTTCGTAGTCCTGGATATCCAGTGGCGAGCCGTCTTGTCGATGTTGGTGCCAATGCTGCCATGTGCGCATCAAGGCATGCTGCAACACAGGCAATTGATCCGGATCCTCGCCAACATCGTTCAATAACCGCTGCACGAGACGCAAGCTGATCTGACCACCTCCGACGCCAATCGGACCTTCGATCGCCTGGCGTCGCTCATCGCGGTTCATCCGCGGAATGAGATACTGGCTATTGTTCATCGTCTCTGGCAAACCGCGGAACTGTGCACAATCGCCGAGAAAATCCGAGCGCATTGTCAACATCACATAGACCGGTGCCACCGACTGATTTGGCGCTTCGAGAAGCAGCTTCACGAAAGCAGCGGCGTCGTCCTCGCCCGTCGCGATTTTGCGGATGCGCTTGTATCTGAACAATTCCTCGAACTGGTCGACGACCACCAACACATTCTGATCGGCCGCGAGACCTGCTTGCCGGACTGCGTCGATTAGTCCCAGCGATCCACGCCGCAGCGTGACCTCTATCAAGTCCGCCGAAAGACCCTCGTCGTCTCTGCCTTCAGGGTCGCGCAGCACATTATGGAGCCTCTGTGCAAGGATCGTGATCGGCGCGTTGCCCGGGCGCAACAATGCGATCCGCCAATTTGCTCCCGCTGCGGACATGAAACCGCCGCGCAGAGCCGGAAAGAGACCCGCACGTACAAGCGACGATTTACCGCTGCCCGAGACGCCGACTACGGCGAGGAAGCGCGTCTTCCCCAGCCGCTTGACCAGTTCGTCACTCTGTCCGTCTCGACCGAAGAACAAGTAGCCTTCGTGTTCGTCGAACGGGCGGAGTCCGACGAAGGGATTGAAGGCGACTTGGATGGTGTCGCCCGGCGCCTCGCTCATGAGTGCGAGGTCAACGGGCCGATGAATGGCCCGAGTGCGGCCGCAGAGAATCCTTGCGCCACGGAGAGGACCATCGCATCTTGCGTCCTGAAGCGCTCCTTCTCCTGATTCAAGGGCAAGCCCAGAAGCACGGCCTTCGCCAGAAACGGCCGTTGGCGGCCGAGGCCGAAAGCTTTGCGTAAATCATATAGCTTGCGCTGCACCCACAAGGCATTGGTGGCGCCGTAGTAAATTATCGTGGCGTCACACTGAACCAGGCTCTCCTGGTGATACTCACGCAGCTCCTTCTCATCGCCATGGAAGTAAGAGGGCTTCACCTCGTGGCCGACGCTAATCAGGCAATCGCGGATTGGATCGATTGCTTCGGCGTCCCGCTGGTCGTGGATAACGTAGACGACCAGCGGCGCACCAACAGGCTTTCCGCTCGCCTGTGGCCTGGGCACCTCAGCAAGTTTACGCAGCACGTACGCCTTGAGGTTTTCGATGCTCGTCCGGAGCAGCTCGGTATTGGGTTCATTGGCAGCCTCTTGTAGAAGCGTCTCGACGTAACGCTGCTGTCGATCCTCGCTTGGCGTGAATTGCTCGGGCAGCCACAACACCCTGCGCAATGCACCTGTTCGTGCGATCAGTCCTGCCTGCTCGATCTGTATCTCGACCGCGGATCGAGTTTCGCCTTCGAGCATCGTGCCGTATTCGTCTCCTAACAAGTGCAAAGACAGACTCGCTTGCCCGAGTTGGTTGGCCACGAATTCGCGATATGCGGTGCCGGTCGCCGGGGAGGCTTCGCAGGGAAATACCGCGAAGGCATGCTGGCGCAACTCGCGTCTGAGCTGATCCGCCTGTGGGCGCAGATTCGAACTGGTCTCAGCGACATAGACCGCGCGCTCGGGTCTAACCGGCTGCTTTGTTGCTTGCTCCAACGTGACCGTGCGGAGCGCTTCCAGCGTCATCTTGATGTCGTAAGCCAAATCTTCGAGGGTATTCAGACAGGCTTGGTAGTTTTCGTCGCTTGCATTCGGCGGAAGCCGAAATTCGCGCGGCCGCTTTGTTTGATCCAAAGCGTAGAATTCATAACCCAAGAGAGGCTGCAGCGGAGCCGGCAAGCTCTCTCGGGCTACGGCCGTCTTCACGACTTTGAGAAGGCGCGCCTTGTCCTCGAAGCGTATTCCCCCGGATTTTTCAGCTCCGCGTCAAAACTCCTCAACCTCCCTCAGACACCATTCCGACTTCAGGTAGCGCGGCGTGACAACCGACAGGAGCAGGGCCGTATTAAGAAGCCTTTTCTTTAGGCTATCCTCGAAATATTCGTTTCCCCCCAACGCTGGATCCCGCCACACGTCGGGTTCCTCACCGAGAAGCTGGCGTAGTCGAACCTCGAGCGCTTTATGAAATACTTCGATCCAACCCCGCTGTCCGTCGAACATCGGCTCGTCGTCGAAGTGCGCGTAGCTGATGAACAAGTCGCTCTGGCAGTTACGAACGTAGCTCATGAGACTTTGGAACTATGCGGTAGGGTCAGAACGCCGGAGCAGTAAGCATAGCAATTTTGTGTGATTAGGCGTTGGTGCGTAGCTTGGATGTCGCGTCAGGGATGCCGATCCGGACCGGACGTTGATGTTCATGCAGCAAGGAACGATCCTGCACGCGCACGCCGCGCAGCGGGCTTCCCGGCCCAGGTAAAAAAGCGGACACTGTGGCCGCGATCGCTATCCGTGGATCAGATCGACAGTCACACGGAGCGCGACAGCCGACTAAACTCTGAACGACAGGAACTTCCGTGAATCCCCTTGCCGAGCCTGATGACCCGCGTCGCCGATTGCTGATCCAAGCCCTTGCGGCTGGCCTGTTTTCGGGCGGCCTTAGCGCATGCAGCCCCCTCGCTGCCCAAATGGTGGGTGGCAGACCCTCTAAACTTCCGTCGGGAACGTCGATCTATCGCAGTACGGGCACCGTCACTGTGAACAATGCGCCGGTAACACAGGAGACTCAAATTCGGCCGGGTGATACATTGCGCACGGGAAAGGACAGCGAGATCGTATTCGTCGTTACTGACTGCTCCTTTATGCTGCGCGCCGAGAGCCACGTCGTTCTCGAGACCGAGAAGGGCGCGGCGACCACGCGACTTGCAAGCCTGAAATTGCTCCAGGGCAGGATGCTTTCCGTGTATCCGCCGGCCCCCATGCAGATTCAGACGGCTACCGCCACGGCCCGGATACGCGGGACGGGTGTGTATGTCGAGAGCGACAGCGAGCAGACATACTTCTGCACTTGTTTTGGCCTCACCGAAGTGACCGCCAACGATGACCCTGACAGCAGAGAGACCGTCACGGCCACACACCACAATAAACCGCTTTACATCCTGGCGGGCGCCAAGAACCGCGGAAGCAGCATCCGCGCGGCCCCGTTCATCAACCACACCGACCAGGAATTGGCACTTATCGAGACGCTGGTCGGACGCGTACTCCCACCAAGCTTCGTCTTTCCCGACAGCAGATACGGACCACCGGGTCGCGGCTATCGACCATAGCGTTTCTGCCGCCTACTGAGGCGCTCCGTTGAGGATCCAGTTAAGGACAAGATCGTAGTTCGCGCGGGCCAAATCACCCGGAAGTGCCGTTGCGTCGAAACCGGAAAATGAGCCTGGTCCTCCGCCATGATGATGGCCGGAGGGTTTGCGCAACAGCGGGCTTGCAGCGAGGTCGGTAAAGTTGATCCGGCTGCGTATTTCGGCGTAAAACGCAGCATCGTCGGTCCTTAGGTTGCCCTGGTCGTCGGCAAAAAACACGGGTGGTGTGGGCGTCGAGCTGCCCGGCGTGGGCAGATGGCAGCCCATGCAGAAGGCCGACGCAAATACGTTCTTGATATCGGAGAAATGAACCTGGCCGGGTGGGCGGGAAAGCAAGCTATTGACAACCAATGCGAGCCGCGCCGGCGCACTTTGCGCGGTACCGTTACTCGCCACGAGCTGCAGGACATAGACCCCGTCCGTCGTCGCGCTGAAAGTCGGGTTTGCGGAATTGGGACTGGTCAGGCTCGGCACGGCTCCCATCGGACTGGACACGATTGACCAAGCGTAGGCGTTGGCGAATAAACTGGCTCCTGCTGAAAGAATTGTCGGCCCTTGATTAATGGTCCTATCGGGACCTGGATCGGCAATTGGACGCCCCGGTTGCAGCACTTTGCCCGCGGCGTCGCGTACCGTGAATCCTCGGCTTTGCAGGAGCGTGGCGAGCGTCTGCGGAGCCGGACTGGTCGAGCTCCAGAACGTGTCATAGACGATTTTTGCCAGTGGCATATTCCCACGATCGATCACGTGAGTCTTGATTCGATCGTCGAACATTTGAACCTTTGGGTACTCAGCGCCCGGGAAGATGGCATAGCCTTGAAAGTGGTCGAACGTGCTCAGATCAATGTCCGACTGCGCGCCGCTGCCTCGAAGCATATGGCAAGCGCGACAGGAAGGAGCCACGACATTCTGGTACAGCGCAGTCTGTCCGCTGGTGGACCAGTCGGGCGGCATAAACGTGTCCGAGTAAGCTGCGGCAGGTAAACCGTCGCCCCCGTACGCGTTGATGATCAGATCGGCTGCGGTCCCTTGCCATTCACTGGCCACTGCATCGCGTCGCGTGCACGTGTTCGAGGAGACGCCGCTGGGCTGTGACATCGACAACGGATACGTGCAGAGCACCAGCTCGTTCATCTTCTTCAGCGCAGCTTCCTGCTCGAATCGGGTGAATCCGCTCTTGGTGGAGAACTGAAAGGCACCCACCTCGAAGGGCGCGAGGCGGGCTTGGACGTCGCCACGAGCGCCGGGACCTTGGACATTGCCGCGCGGGCCGGAGGCGGAATTCTGCACAACGCTGAACATCAGCTTGCCGGTGGCATCCGGGACGAGTGCATCGCCGCGACCGCCGTGACAGGTAATGCAGGGGCCGGGCATCGCCTTTTCGCCACGCAAGTCGAGGTCAACGGTCAGTTGCCGCGCTCCTGTCCTGGGATCGAAGTTGAAGAACTTCGCGAAACTTACCTCCCCTCCGGGTCCCCGACTGAATTCGATGGCATTGATCAGAAATAGCCACCGCGTATCCTGAACGACTGCCGCTTCCAGGCTCAGCGGCGAGAAGGCATATGCGGAACCAGGATTAGCCAGATAGTTTTCGACTAGGAATGCAATAGTCCCGTCGGGATTCCGCCGACCGATCATCCGCCGCCCGTAGCCCAGGTCGCGGCTATCGCCAAAAGCAACCGTGACCTGAGTTCCGGTATTGGTGTCGAATCCGTTTGCTACCTTCCACTTGGCGAGAGTGTCTTTCGCATTGGCAGGGTCGATCGCCGCATAATAGGCTTGCGCATATGCGAGTGAGTTGGTCTGCAACGAAGCGTCGGGTTGCACCTGAGGGTTGGGAAACAGCAGGAATGTGTCGGACCCCGTGGCAGTAGATACCGGTGGTTGCGATGGAAAAATGTCTCCGCCGGAACCCCCTCCACCGCAGCCCGCGAGCAGAAGCGCCAGCATGATCGAGCCCGCACAGGCAATCGCACATCTATAGATCACTCTTGAGTCCTCAGAAGCGCATCGCGTAAAGGATCATGAACTGGTTGTCGACGTAGCGCGGCGTCTCAGCCCCGGGAAAACCCGCGCTTTGGGTCGGAGTCGACTGCGCCCATCTCCAGGAGAAATCCAGGGAGCCGCTCGGTCCCACGGGCACGTTGTAGCCAAGCATAGTGATGTAGCTCTTGGCTTCGAATCGGTAGCTGATTAGCTGCGGATTTGTGTATGCGTCGTCCTGTACGAACACCTTGGCGATGTCGAGATTAACAAGCGACTCTGGACCCGTGGAGACGACATCGCCCCTGCGATATTCGCCGGTCAGATAGAACGTACCGTGCGGTCCGATCGAATAGTCCAGTGTGACTTGCGCTGAGTTGTCGTTGGCATCGAACACCGAACTATTGGCGTTGCGCTCGTGATGCGCTAACACGCCGAACAAGTTGATGCGGTCGGTGACCGGTTGGAGTGCTGAGACGCCGACAGAATACTGGTAGCCTCTTCGCTGTGATGACCCAAAGTGCTCTGGAGTGATACGTCCGAACAGCGAAAATGTTGGATCGTAGAAGTCAGCCGATTTGCGGTACTGAAGCGCGGCTCCGAATTCACCGAAGACGCGCCCCAGCTTGGGGAAGAATCGCGTCATATCGCCCCCGACGGCGCCGTCCAGGACCAGCCGGGTCGACGTATTGAGAGGCAAAGTCAGTCCGCCCGCAGTCGCAGTCAGGCTGTAGAACTGATCGGTAAGGCGTTGTTGACCATTCGGCGCGCGGTTGACATTCGTGTCGTACATGTAGCTGACGTCGAGCCTAAGATCGAGAGATTGACGCAACGAGCCTTCCTCCATCGACTGCGCGTATGAAACCGAACTTAGCGCAAGTCCTAGGGATAGCATGGCGGGAGGAGTCGCCAGAGCTCTGCACGCGTCTATCGACGTAATGGGGAGCCGCGATCCAAGCACTCTGTCGCGAAACCGCGCAAGATCCACGGCGAACTTAGTGGCGATCATGTGCCATCATGATTCGTCTATTGTTCTCAACTAATGACCCGCTTGCACCCCGACCTCGGCAGTGAAAGTGCCAGCTTTGTGTGTCACGCATTGTACTAGCTTACGGACGATCGACGCAGTAAAGCGGAAAAGAAGGCTGAGCGCCAAGCCACGTTGGACACGGTCAGGTGGTACTTCCTATACTGCGCAATTCCCTTGATTTGCCTGCCATGTCGTCGCAACCCCTCGAACCCGGCATCGTCACCGATTTCCGCGATTCGCTCACTTATGCGGAATATCTGTGCCTTGATGCGCTGTTGACGGCGCAGAAGCCGCTCTCCGGCGGAACGGACTCGCCGCCGAGGCACGACGAGATGCTGTTCATCATCCAGCATCAGACGTCGGAGCTTTGGATGAAGCTCATGATCCACGAGCTCAAGGCCGCTGTAGGATTCGTGCGCGTCGACCAGCTCGATGCGTGCTTCAAGATACTGGCGCGCGTTAAGCTCATCCAGAAGCAGCTTTTCGAGCAGTGGGCGGTGCTCGAAACCCTGACGCCTTCCGAGTACGCCGCGTTTCGCCCGGTTCTCGGACATTCCTCGGGGTTCCAGTCGGCACAATACCGGGCGATCGAATTTCTGCTGGGCAACAAGAGCGCAGTGATGCTCGATGTCTTTGCCCACGATGCGCAGACGCATGCCGAGCTGATTGCGCTCCTCGAGGCACCATCGCTCTACGATGAGTATCTGCGCCATCTCGCGCGACGCGGGCTACCCGTTCCGGCGGAGTGCATCGAGCGCGACTGGTCGCAGCCGCACGCACGTAACGCCGGCGTCGTCGCGGTGCTGAAAAGCGTTTACGAAGAGCCACAGCGCTACTGGGACGCCTATGAGATGGCCGAAAAGCTCGTCGATGTCCAGGAGAGCTTTCAGCTGTGGCGGTTCCGCCACCTGAAAACCGTCGAACGGATCATCGGCAACAAGCCGGGGACGGGAGGTTCCAGCGGCGTCGCATTCCTCAAGCGCGCGATCGAGCATTCGTTCTTCCCTGAGCTCATCGATGTCCGTACGGTGATCGGCACGCCGTGAATGCGCCCGTGGATACCGCACTCGGCGTCGAGGCGGCGATCACGGCGCTCGGTCCAGGCCCACTGACGGCGGATGGCATCGCGACTCACATTGCGCCACTGTTTTCACGCGTGCTCGCGCGCAAGGAAATCTACCTCGCCAATCATTCGCTGGGCCGCCCGCTCGACGCGACGGCGAGCGACGTGGCAGAAGCGGTCGCGCTCTGGCAGACAAGGCTGGGTGACGCCTGGGACGCCTGGTCGGCGGAGCTCCTCGCCTACCGCACGCGCCTTGCTCGACTGCTCGGCGCGTCTCGCTACGACTGCGTCGTTCCGCGAACGAGCGCCGGGCAGGGACTCCGCGCCATTCTCAACAGTTACGACAGCGTTCCCCGGGTC
>VBCY01000613.1 GCA_005882995.1 Betaproteobacteria bacterium | reverse complement strand
AACATGAGTGGCGATCCGGAGCAGGAGTTCTTCGCCGATGGAATTGCCGAGGACATCATCACGGCATTGTCTCGCTACCCCTCGCTTTTCGTGATCGCGCGAAATTCGTCTTTTTCCTTCAAGGGCCGTGCGGTCGATGTGAAACAAGTCGGGCGTGAACTCGGCGTCCGCTACGTGCTCGAAGGGAGTCTGCGAAAATCGGGCAACCGCGTCCGGGTAACCGCGCAGCTTGTTGAGGCCGAGACTGGCAACCATGTCTGGGCAGAGCGCTACGACCGTTATCTCGCCGACATTTTCGCCGTGCAGGACGAAATCACTCAGGCCACGACCATCGCCATCGCACCGGCCATCGCTGACGCCGAGCAGCAACGGGCGATGCGCAAACCACCAGCAAGCCTTGATGCCTGGGGTGCCTATCAACGCGGGATGTGGCATCTCAGTAAGGCCAGCGCTGAGGACAACGGCCTCGCCGAGAAATTCTTTCAACGGGCCATCGATCTCGATCCGATGTTTGTGGGAGGATATGTCGGGCTTTCCGCCGTCCTCAGCAGGGCGAAAGGGACACAAAGCAGGGAAGAAGCACTGGCGAGGCGCGCAGTCGCGCTCGATGGTGGCGACGCAGAAGCCCACTCCCGCCTTGCTCTTGCACTGCTCGCGGGCGGCGATCATCAGGGCGCATGCGCCCAAGCCGAGCGGGCGCTCGCAATTTGCCCGAATTTGGCTGCTGCACACGGAGCGCTTGGCGTCGCTTTGGCCTATTCGGGGCGACCGACGGATGGGCTTGCAGCACTTGAAGCATGCATTCGTCTCGACCCGCGAGACCCTTCTCTGGTGAACCGTTTGAACCAGCTCGCGTTGGCCCATTATTTCTGCCACGACTACGAGGCCGCCGTCGAAGCAGCTGAACGGGCGATCCGATCATTTCCTGATTTTCCATCGCCCTATCGCTGGCTCGCCGCCGCGCTGGGCGAACTTGGTCGAACTGAAGAAGCGAAGACGGCGTTAGAAAAGGCCATCACCGTTTCCCCTGACTCGTTCGACTTTCAAGTCCGGCAACGCCCGCCCTGGTTTCGGCCAGAAGAGCACTCCCACATGCTCGACGGTCTCAAAAAAGCCGGTTGGGAGGGCTGATGAGATCGAAAAGGGAGTTTTGTTTGCTGCGATGCGTGCATCAGTTCTTGGCACTTTTGAGTCATCCTAACCTGCTCTGAGGCTGTCCGCTTTTCGGGAAAGAACGGAAGTGCCGGGCGCGCGGTCAGAACGACGCGCTCGACCCATCTCCGACATTTTGGCCCTAGCCCGAGAGCAGCCCGACGTGCTTTGATGAGGTAAACAATTAGCCACTTAGGGGGCCGCCTTTGACGGGCGAGCATGTGGAACGGCGACTTGTGGCGGTGCTGGCGGCGGACGTCGCCGGCTACAGCCGCCTGATGGGTGCGGACGAAGAAGGCACGTTGGCCCAGCTCAAGGCGATCAGGAAAACCCTTGTCGATCCAACCATCGCGGCGCACCGAGGACGCATAGTAAAGACCACCGGCGACGGCATGTTGGTCGAGTTCGCGAGCGCCGTGGATGCCGCGAGAGGTGCCTCTGAAGTCCAGCGCGGTATGGCAAAACAAAACACCAACGTGCCGCAGGACGCCAGGATCGAATTCCGGATCGGCATTCACGTCGGCGACATCATGATCGACGACAACGATATTTTCGGCGACGGCGTCAATATTGCGGCGCGCCTTGAAGGGATTGCCGAGCCGGGCGGCATATGCGTTTCAGATGACGCGCAGCGTCAAATCCGCGGCAAGATCGATCTGGCGTTCGATGATATGGGTCCGCAGTCGTTGAAGAATATCGCCGAGCCGATGCGGGCTTGGCGGTTACAGATCGACAGGGACTGTTCTCCAACGCTGCCTAAGAGAGCGGTAGTCGAGGCTGCGCAACCTCTAGCGCTCCCAGATAAACCCTCAATCGCCGTCCTTCCGTTCCAGAACATGAGCGGCGATCCGGAACAGGAGTACTTTGCAGATGGAATGGTCGAGGACATCATCACCGCGTTGTCGCGATTTAAGTCCTTGTTCGTTATCGCCCGCAATTCCAGCTTCACCTACAAGGGCAACGCCGTTGATATCAAGCAGGTCGGCCGTGAACTAGGCGTGCGTTACGTGCTCGAAGGTAGCGTGCGTCGCGCTGGCGGCAGCGTGCGCATAACTGCTCAGTTGATTGAGGTAGCACAAAATGAACATCTGTGGGCGGAGAAGCTGGATGGGGACTTGAGCGACATATTCGCTCTTCAAGACACATTGACGATGAAGATCGTCAGCTCTGTATCCAATAGGCTGGAGCAAGCGGAAATTGACAAGGTCAACAGCAAGCCCACAGCGCTCCTTGATGCTTACGACTTGTATCTGAAAGGCGTGGCTCTGGTTCGATATGACCGTCGCTTCGATGAAGCCTACGACGTTTTTGCCAAAGCGTTCGCGCTCGATCCCAACTATGCAGCCGCGTATGCGATGGCGGCTCAATGCTTACTTTTTCAACAAAACCAAGCGTTCTCTCTGTCACTCGATGCTCGCGCGGAGGCCATTCGGTTAGCCAGGATGGCTGCGAAGTTGGCGCAGGAGGACGCAGGTGCGATGGCCAGAGCAGCGCATGTTCTGGCGAACCTTGGCAAGCAATACGACTTGGCGAAAGACTTGGTCGACCGCGCGGTAGTCCTC
>VBCY01000612.1 GCA_005882995.1 Betaproteobacteria bacterium | reverse complement strand
ATCATCGCGGTCCAATGTCTTCCCTCATGAGCACCGCTTGCCAGCATTAGCAATGAGGGTCGCGGCGCGATTCGAAATTGACGACGTCTACTGCCGGAAGCTTTTCTAGCGCCATCGTCGCGCGATTTGCAATTTTTTGGCGCAAGCCATTAGGAGTAAATGATGAATCGCTTGACCCGTTGGTGTGTTGGCGCAGTTGCACTGGTGTTCGCAGCGGCTGCCGGCGCGCAGCAATTCGTGTATCCGGCGAAAGGGCAATCGCCGCAGCAACAGCAGCAAGACGAAGGCGAGTGCCATGTCTGGGCGGTGAACCAGTCCGGATTCGATCCGGCAAAACCGCCTCAGCAAGCGGCCGCCAAGTCGCCCACGACGGCAACGGGTACGACACCGGGCGCCGGGGTTCGCGGTGCTGCGCGGGGTGCGATCGTCGGTGAAGTGGTTGGCGGTGACGCCGGTGCAGGTGCTGCTGCTGGAGCCGCTGCCGCGCGCGCGCAAAGTCGCAGGCAGAACGCAACCGCTGCGCAACAACAGCAGCAAGCCGCTAGCCAGCAGACGCAACAACAGCAGGCCGCTTACGGCAAAGCGCGGTCGGCATGCCTCGAAGGCCGCGGCTAACTACACTGAAGCGCTTGCGATCACACTCGAAGGGGCGGCGAAAAATTGACATCGATTAAGACGCGGATAGGCCCGGCGGCCTGGATTCTGTTGGCGATCTCGGGCGCCGCGACAGCGCAAAGCTCGGTGTCCGATGCGTGGAGCTGGCGGGCGACGCTGTACGGCTGGTTCCCGAGCGTGCACTCGACAAGCGATCTGAACATTGGCGGAGGCGAAAGCATCAACACCGATACGAATCCAAGCAGCTACCTATCTAATCTTAAATTCACGATCATGGGCACGCTTGAAGCGCGGAAGGGCCCGTGGTCGTTTCTCGGCGACGCCATTTATCTCAACTTCGGCAATCTCAAATCGAACCTGCGATCCATCGAGGGACCCGGCGGCATGATCGTGGTTCCCGCCACGGCCAACATTCGCACCGATCTAAAAGGGTTTGCCGGCGCCCTTGAAGGCGGTTATTCGCTGATGCAGACGCCGACAGCCAATGTCGATCTCGTCGCTGGCGCGCGTTATTTGCGGATCAAGACGCGACTTGAATGGGAGCTCACCGGACCGCTTGGCGGCGTGCCGGCGCAGGGGAACACGGAGGTCACGAAGGACATTTGGGATGGCGTCGTAGGTTTGCGCGGAAGAACCGATCTCGCGGATAGTTGGTATCTGCCCTATTATGTCGATATAGGCGGCGGCTCGTCCAACTTCACCTGGCAGGCGTTTAGCGGCGTCGGCTACCGATTCGCGTGGGGCGACGTGACGCTCGGCTATCGCCACCTCGCGTACAACTTCCATGGTGAGCAACCGTTCGACAAGCTCGCGTTCAGCGGACCGATTTTCGGCGTCGGATTCAAGTTCTGAAAGGCGCGATCGTCTGCGCCAACGCTGCACGGTCGTCGTGCGCGCGAACACGGTAAAGTGAAACGCTTTAGTTGAACCCGTCTCCGGTCTCATCGTTCGTACTGCTGGCCGCTGTGATCGTGCTCGGCGGTTGCGCCACCCGTCCGGTCAACCCGCCGATCACCCAAGCCGACCCGAGTACCGGTTAGCGCTTCGAGGTGCGCCAGGCAGAGGTCAAGAACAACGATAAGACGCTGCGAATCTATTCGCCTGCACGCCAAGCTCATTACACATTCTGGATGTTCATGTTCAGCACCGACGTGACCTCGGCGCGCGGACGCCGGCGCTGGGCGTCGCTTGGCAAACGAGTCGATATTCGACATAAAAGTCGGTAGTGCGATTTGCAAAACGCGCGGGGCGGGTTGGCAAGCACACCGCCCGTGCCCCGCGCGACCGCGAGCAGCATTGCGTGTACTTAGCCACGTCCTCAATGCGACGACAGCGTGGCGAACGCATCGGCGTGTCGAAGCAGTCGCCAAAAAATCCTTGCGCGACTTTTTGAACGCCCTTGGGCACGGATGAACAAACATCGAGCAGCACCGCCAAGGCGGCTACGAAGCCGCGCCTCCCCTGCGAAAAAACGGCACGCCCTTAGCAAATCCTAACCGCCTTCGCCCTTCTGCCGCCGCGCATAGAAATCGGCGACCTCGTCGATCTCCTTGGCCGACAACGAACGGGCCATGTTGCGCATCTGACCATGGCTGTCGTTGCGTCGTGTTCCCTTTTGGAAGTCGTTGAGCTGAACGACGAGGTACTCCTTGGGCATCCCTTCG
>VBCY01000610.1 GCA_005882995.1 Betaproteobacteria bacterium | reverse complement strand
CAGGTTGAAGCCACGGCGAGCGCGGCCAAGGCGAAAAATGCGGCCAGGATTTTCATGACGCGATATCTCCGAAGCGGTTCGCGGGTTTAACGGCCATCGTGGGTCGCTGGTTCCGGGCATCGCGGGAAGCTCAACGGTCACGCTTCTGGGTGACCCTACGAGCCACCGGACTCGGCGAAAGAGCCCCTCACCCGAAGCCTTCGGCTTCGACCTCTCCCCGCAAGAGCGGGGCGAGGTTAAGAACCGCGTGCGCCCCCGCCCCCCCGCATACAAACGCCCGCGCATTTGCTATGCTCGGCGCGCGCCACATCTTTCAACCGGGCGCAGGGAGGAACGTGATGGCCAAGGGTCAGATGCGCAGCAACAAGGAAAAGAAGAAACCGAAGGCCGACAGGAACATCAAGAAGGGCGGCGCGACGCCGTCGCCGTTCTCGTCCGCCAAGATGCAGATGCAGGCCGCCCAGAACCCGATGGGCAAGAAGAGCTGAAGTCAGGAGTCCGATCCAGCTCCGCTGAATCAGACTCCTCTTGTATCTCAAATCCGTCATCCCCGCGTAACGGCTTCGCCGTTATCGCTGGAGCCGCGCGCTTGCGCGTCTCGAAGGATGACATTTTGCGATTGCGGCCCATCCTTCGAGACGCCGCGCAAGATGCGCGGCTCCTCAGGATGAGGGAAGCGTGCCCCGGATGCTGCGCAGCGCACTCGGGTTCGCGCTCCGTGCCCGACATCAGCAGCGGAACCGAACGGAATCACGTTTCCTTTATCCTTCTCGCCGTGTTGAACCGCGCCGCGCCGGGCCCCTACCAACAGCCGGGCTTCTCGCGGACGGCGAAAACACACCATGAAAATCGCGTTGCTTGTGCTGTTGGGTTTAGTAGTGGGCGCGCTCGGCGGCGCGGCGCTCGGCATCGGCGCCGGACTCGCCTGGGCGCAGCTTTTCGGAACTACCGGCTTTGAAGGCTATGGCGGCATCCTGGTGTTCTTTACCTTCATGCCGCTCGGCGCCGCGATCGGCGGGCTGGGCGGCGCGTTGCTGTTCGGGGTGATCGCGATCCGCGATGCCGAAATCGCGCTCGAACAGGAGCCGGCGCGCCGGCGCGACCGCTAATTCCGGGAACCAATCCGCATTTGTGCAATGCAAAAATGCCGATTGCATTCTGGGCCAATGCCAGTATTTGAAGCTTCAAATACTTGAATACCGCATCCAGGCACGGCGCCGCCAATGACGCCCGACCGTTTGCTGACGCCAATCCAGCTTGAGGAAAGATCAGACATCATGACAGAGCACAGTCTCTGGCGTCTCTCACGCGCGTTGCATCGCGCGATCAACGAACGCCAGCTCGAAGAATTCGAAGCCTTGATCGACGAGGAAGTCGATTGGGCCATTCATGGCCCGATCGAGATGTTTCCGTTTCTCGGCGCGCGCCGCGGCAAGGCCGCCGTGCTCGAGGTTGTCAGGCGGATCGCGGAGACGGTCCGGATCCACCGCTTCGATCGCGAGTCGATCATGCTGGGCCTTGACCAGGCGGCGTCGATGCTGCGCTATTCGCTGACCGGGCTGGATTCCAACAAGCCGATCCAGCTGCGGCTCGCCCATTTCGCGCAATTCAAAGACGGCCGG
>VBCY01000133.1 GCA_005882995.1 Betaproteobacteria bacterium | reverse complement strand
TGCAGACCGTTGAGCACTTCAAGGCGTATCGGACCTTCCAGGAGGACGGGGTGATCCGCAGTCGCTTCGTTGAGATGGCCGCCAATGAACTGGATCCGGGCGACGTCCTGGTTCGGACCAAGTACTCCACGATCAATTACAAGGACGCTCTGTCGTACAACGGCGCGGGGAAAATCATGCGCAAGTATCCGACCGTCGGTGGGATCGATATGGCGGGTACCGTGGAGACTTCCGCAGATCCACGCTTCCGACATGGCGACAAGGTGATCGTCCACGCTTACGACATGGGAGTCGCCCACGACGGAGGCTATGCTGAATATGTGCGCGCGCCGGCGGACTGGATCGTCCGCCGCCCGTCCGACATGACCGCCTTCGAGGCGATGACCCTCGGCACTGCGGGCTACACGGCGGCCTTGGCCATCGAGCTCATGCAGCACAATGGCCTGAAACCCGGTAACGGTCCGGTGATCGTCGACGGTGCGACCGGGGGTGTCGGCAGTGTCGCCATCGACATCCTTTCAAAGCTCGGCTACCGCGTTGTCGCACTGACCCGCAAGGCCGAGGAAGAGGCTTACCTGCGCTCGATCGGCGCCGCTGAGATTCTCGCCCGCCAGAGTATTGATCCGGCCAAGATCCGGCCGCTCGACAAAGCCACCTGGGCAGGGGCCATCGATAATCTGGGGGGAGAACTGCTTGCCTGGCTGCTGTCGACCATGAAGATCGGCGGCACCGTGGCCAGCGTCGGGCTGGCTGCCGACGCCAAGCTCAACACCACGGTGATGCCCTTCATTTTGCGTGGCGTGCATCTGCTGGGCGTCGATTCAGCCAATACGCCCATGCCGCTGCGGCAGAAGGTCTGGGACCGGCTGGCGCGGGAATGGAGGCCTTCGCGCGTTCAGGCCAAAGTCCGGACCATCGACTTTGCCGAGCTTCCGACTCACTTCGACGCTTTCTTGAAGGGGACGATTCGGGGACGCACCGTAGTACGCATTGGCGTTGACCCGGTTGGCAACTATGTTCCTTAAGGCGGTTCGGGCAACACCGCGGCAATCGGCGCGCTGCTTGATCGGGCGCAAAGTGAGGATGGTGGACGCGCATTAGCCTTGCGTCCAGGGAGAACGCGATGGCCACCTATGCCGAAACCCACCGCCTCTCGCTCGCCGATAGGGATGCATTCTGGCGCGAGCGTGCGGCGCTGATCGATTGGCAGACCCCATTTTCGAGGGTGCTCGACTATGACCGGCCGCCGTTTGCTCGCTGGTTCGTCGGTGGCCGTCTGAATCTCTGCCATAACGCTGTCGATCGCCACCTGGCGGCCCGCGGCGAACAGGCCGCGCTCATTTTCATATCGACCGAAACCGGTCAGCGCAAGAGCTACACCTACGGCGAGCTCGCCTCTGAAGTAAACCGCCTGGCGGCGATGCTCCACTCGCAGGGCGTCGGCAAAGGCGACCGCGTGCTCATCTACATGCCGATGATTCCCGAAGCCGTGTTCGCGATGCTGGCGACCGTGCGCATCGGCGCAGTGCACTCAGTGGTCTTCGGAGGCTTCGCCGCGGCCAGCCTTGCCACGCGCATCGACGACGCCACGCCGAAGGTCATGGTGACGGCGGACGCCGGCATGCGCGGCGGCAAGTCAGTGCCCTACAAGCATCTGGTCGACGAAGCATTGCGGCTTGCCAAGCATCCTCCGGCCAAGGTGATCATCGTCGATCGCGGACTCGACAGGCAGATGAAACGCACGCCGGGGCGCGATATGGACTATGCCTCGCTCGCCGCCGAGCACGCCGGCGCATGCGTGCCCTGCGAGTGGCTGGAATCCTCGGAGCCTTCGTACATCCTCTACACCTCGGGCACCACCGGGAAACCCAAAGGCGTGCAGCGCGACACCGGTGGTTACGCGGTGGCACTGAACGCTTCCATGCGCGACATCTTTTGCGTCAAGCCCGGCGAGACGATGTTCACCACCAGCGACATCGGCTGGGTGGTCGGCCACTCGTACATCGTCTATGCGCCCCTGCTCAACGGCTCGACGACCATCATGTATGAGGGGCTCCCGATTCGCCCCGATCCGGGAATCTGGTGGCAGATCGTCGCCGAGCATCGAGTGCGCACCATGTTCAGCTCACCCACGGCGATTCGGGTGCTCAAAAAGCAGGATCCGGCGTACATGAAAAAGTACGATCTGTCGTCGATGAATTACCTGTTTCTTGCCGGTGAGCCGCTCGACGAGCCGACCGCGCGCTGGGCGTCAGAATCGCTCGGCGTACCGATCGTCGACCATTATTGGCAGACCGAGAGCGGCTGGCCGATCCTCACCGCGTCCCCGGGCATCGAGGACACGCCCCGGAAATTCGGCAGCCCGTCGTTTCCGGCGTGCGGCTACGAAGTGAAGCTGCTCGACGAGGCGACGGGCAAGGAAGTCGGCGTCGATCAAAAGGGCGTGCTGGCGATCGTCCCACCATTGCCGCCCGGCTGCATGAGCACCGTCTGGGGCGACGATGAACGCTTCGTCAAGACCTATTTCGAAACAGTGCCGGGCAGGATGGTCTATTCAACCTTCGACTGGGCGACGTGTGACGCAGATGGTTACTATTTCGTGCTCGGGCGCACCGACGACGTGATCAACGTCGCCGGCCATCGGCTGGGCACGCGCGAGATCGAGGAGGCGGTGCAGGCGCATCCGGGCATCGCCGAGGTTGCGGTCGTGGGCGTCGCCGATGCTCTGAAAGGCCAGCTTCCCGTCGCCTTTGCCGTGGTCAAGGACCCCGCGCGAGTCGCCGATGCGAGTGGCGTCGCAGCGATGCGCAAGGAAATCATGGATACGGTGGACCGAGAGCTTGGAGCGATCGGGCGACCGGGAGCCGTTCATTTCGTAAGCCTGTTGCCCAAGACGCGCTCCGGCAAACTGCTGCGCCGCTCGATCCAGGCGCTGGCCGAAGGTCGTGATCCGGGGGATCTCACCACCATCGAGGATCCAGGCGCGCTCGAACAGATTCGACAGGCGTTGTTGCTGCGCTAGGTAGCCAGCCGGGGTTGAGCGGATACTGCGAAACCTGTCGCCCCGGGGCCGGGATGACAGAGGCAGGGGTCCATTGTTCTAAGGATTTGGGCTGCGCCTCAACGCAGGCTACAATGCGCGTCCAAAACCACCCCGTGCCTTCCTCTCCCCTCAGCGCGGCACCGCCGCACGTTCCGCTTGCTCGGGTTACCCGCGGCAATGCCGTCGACAGCGTTCACTATGGCTCAGTCGCCGTAGTCGATGCAGAAGGGCGGCTCAAGTTCGCTGCCGGTGATCCGCACTATCTTACGACCACCCGCAGCGCGTTGAAGCCTCTGCAAGCGCTGCCCCTGGCGGCAGGCGGCGGCATCGAGCGCTTCGGATACTCCCTGCCGCA
Organism: Betaproteobacteria bacterium; assembly: GCA_005882995.1. Classification (GTDB taxonomy): domain Bacteria; phylum Pseudomonadota; class Gammaproteobacteria; order Burkholderiales; family Casimicrobiaceae; genus PALSA-1003. The sequence continues at coordinate 34,189 of VBCY01000133.1, read as the reverse complement.
GGTCGCGTTGCTGTGTGCGAGCCACTCGGGAGAGCCGCGTCACGTCGAAGCGGTGGAAGACATGCTCGGCCGCGCGGGTTGCACCAGGGAACAGCTTCAATGCGGTGTACACCCCCCCTTGTACTACACGGCGCACGAAGAGCTGCCTCCCTACGGTGTTAAGTTCAATGCGTTGCATCACAATTGCTCCGGCAAGCACACCGGAATGCTCGCGTACTGCCGGATGTGCAGCCTTCCCGTCGATTCATACCTTACTTACGAGCACCCGCTGCAACAGGCGATTCGTCAGGCGGTGTCGCATATGACCGGTGTGCCGGAATCACAGCTGGTCGCCGGCATCGATGGCTGTTCGGCTCCAAACTATGCCGTGCCTTTGGACCGGCTCGCCTACGCTTACGCGCGAATGGTGACTGACCGTGGCGACGTGCGCTATGCAAGCGCACCCGCGAAGCTTGCCGCCGCGATGACGGCGCATCCTGAAATGGTTTCCGGAGAGAAACGTAACGACTTAATCCTGATGCGAGCAGGACGCGGGGATTGGACGACCAAGGTCGGCGCCGAAGGGGTGCAGGCGATCGGAGTGCGCAGCAAGCGCTGGGGAATCGCCGTCAAAGTAGTCGACGGTAACGCTCGGGGATTGCACCCTGCCACCGTCGCAGTGCTCGATCAACTCGGTTTGCTCGATGAGGCGCAGCGCACCGAGCTTTGCGCATGGGGTGCTCCCGCGATTCGCAACTACCGCGGCATCGTCACCGGCCGCATTGAACCGGTCCTTGTGTTGGAGGAACACGTATAGTGTATAGATCGTATTTAAAGCCCTTGAGCTGACTGAACTTCCGGTTCACCTAGCGGTCTAGCGGTGCAGGCTGGCTCCTGCGCTACATCGGGCTGCCGGAAGGCTCGGCTATACTGCTGGCGGATTTCCGCCGGCCTCCGGTGCGGCGATAATAACGAATGACTCAGGGACCGCCCGCGGATGGCTGACCGCGAAGTAGATCAGCAGCTGGTGGAGCGTGCGCAGCGAGGTGACAAGCACGCTTTCGAGCTGCTGGTGTTGAAATACCAGCGAAAGCTGGGACGATTGCTGGCGCGGCTGGTTCGCGATCCCGGCGAGGTCGAAGACGTGACGCAGGAGGCATTCATCAAGGCCTATCGCGCATTGCCTTCGTTTCGCGGCGATAGTGCGTTTTATACGTGGCTGTACAGGATTGCGATCAACACCGCCAAGAACTACCTGGTCGCGATGGGCCGGCGGGCACCGACGTCGACCGGGTTCGATCATGAGGAGGCGGAGAATTTCGAAGATGCTGAGCAGTTGCGCGATGCAGCGACGCCGGAGGACGAGCTGCATGGCAAGCAGATAGCGACCACCGTCAACAAGGCGATGGACGCGTTGCCCGAGGACCTGCGCACGGCGATTACGTTGCGCGAGATCGAGGGCTTGAGTTATGAAGAGATTGCCAACGTGATGAATTGTCCGATTGGCACAGTGCGCTCCCGGATTTTTCGGGCGCGAGAAGCGATCGCCGCGGAATTGCGGCCGCTCTTGGGGACCGACAAGGACCGGAGATGGTGATGGACAGATTTCAAACTGAGCCGAAGGCGGAGGAAATCTCGCTCCTCATGGACGGCGAGCTCGATGCCGAGCGCATGGACGGCGTCTGCACGGGTTTGCGAGATGCGGGCTGCACGGCGACATGGGTGTGTTACCACGTGATCGGTGATGCACTGCGCGGATCGGCCGCGCCGATTCGCGGCTTCGCCGAGCGTTTTCACGCGTCGCTGGAAGCCGAGCCGACCGTGCTCGCGCCGCGGCGAAGGCCGGCGCCCGCGGCAGTTGCGCTGGCGGCCGCGGCGACGGTTGCCGCGGTGAGCCTGGTAAGCTGGGTGGCGCTGACCACGATGCCGGGCGGCGATGCCCGTGTGGCTGCCGCTATTGCAACGGCCAAGCAGGCTTCGGCAATTCGCGCCGCCGACGCTCGACCTGCAGTCGACAACGAATACGTGCTGGTGCATCAGGAGTACTCGCCTTCTACGGCGATACAAGGTGTGCGCCCGTACCTGCGCGCTGTCGCCGCCGGCGAGCCGGATGCGCGCCCTTAGCCTTAAAACGGACGCTCTCGACGGGACGCTTCGCGGCGTCCCCTTGGCCGCCTCTCTTCTGGTGGTGCTCTTCGCTGCTCCGCTGGCGACAGCGCAGGTTGCTCCGGAGTTGCAGCGTGCCGCCGAGGCTGCGCGAACGCTCAACTACGTTGGCACGATCGTCTATCAGCACGGAAATCGCATCGAAACTTCCCGGCTGGTGCACCTCGCCGATGCCCGCGGCGACTATGCCAAGCTCACCAATCTCGAGGGACCGGCGCGCGAAGTCATCCGCGACAACGACGAGGTGCGTTGCTACTATCCCGACGCGAAACTCATGCGAGTGGAGCCCCGGGCGTTCCACAATGTTTTTCCAGCGCTGCTGCCGCAGCAGCTCGCGACGCTCTCCGAGTACTACACTTTTCGCAAGCTTGAAACGACACGCATCGCAGGACTCGACGCGCAAGCGTATATCTTCGAGCCCAAGGACAATCTGCGCTACGCGCATAAGTTCTGGATCGACATCGGCACCGGTTTGCTGCTCAAGGTCCGCCTGGTGAGCGAGCGCAACGAAGCGATCGAGCAGTTCGCATTCAGCGACATTCAGATCGGCATCAAAGTCGATCGCGACATGCTGAAGCCGCCGTTCCCTGCGCCGCCCTCGGACTGGCAGGTGCTCGAATCTCCGCCGGGAGAAGTGGTTGCCAAGGAGACGGGTTGGGTAGTGAAGGACATGCCTCCGGGCTTTGCCAAGATTATCGAGGGCTACCGGACGCTGCGCGGCAAGCCCGGGCAGGTTGCGCATCTCGTGTACTCCGACGGTCTGGTTGCCGTCTCAGTGTTCATCGAACCTTCGCCGCCCACGCCGCAGCCTGTGGGTTCGTCGCAGCAGGGCGGCATCAACGTCTATAGCCGCCAGCTCAATGATTATCTGGTGACCGTGCTCGGCGAAGCTCCCGGTGCAACGGTTCGCCAGATTGCGTATTCCGTCGGCCGCCGCTAGGCGTCCGGCCGCAACACGTCCGCTCCCATCATAGAGACAGAGGCACGAAGCCAATGAAACTTCGCTCCTGGACCATGCTCGTTACCTTCGTGAGCGCTGCCTGGTTCACGCAGACGGCTTTGGCGCAGGTGGCAGCGCGTCTTCCCGACTTCACCGAGCTCTATGAACAGCAGGGGCCCGCAGTGGTGAGCATCGACGTGACGCAGAAGGCGCGCCGTCCGGAGATTTCCGAGGACGATCCGTTCTACGAGTTCTTCCGCCGCTTCGGACCTCGTGGCTTCGAGGGCATTCCTCGCGGAGCGCCCCGACCGCGCGAGTTTGAGCAGCCCCAGGCGACGGGTTCCGGATTCGTCCTCACTGCCGATGGCTACGTGCTCACCAACGCGCACGTCGTCGACGACGCGAGTGAAGTCACGGTCAAACTATCCGACAAGCGCGAGTTCAATGCCAAGGTGATCGGCGCCGACAAGCGCACCGACGTCGCGTTGCTCAAGATCGACGCGAACGCTCTGCCGAAGGTGAGCATCGGTGATCCCGAAAAGCTCAAGGTGGGCGAGTGGGTTGCAGCCATCGGCAAGCCCTTCGGGCTCGAGAACACGATCACCGCGGGCATCGTCAGCGCCAAAGGCCGCGACCTGCCTCAAGAGGGTGGCGGTCTGGTGTCGTTCATCCAGACCGACGTGCCGATCAATCCCGGAAACTCCGGCGGTCCGTTGTTCAACATGAAAGGCGAAGTCATCGGCATCAATTCGATCATCTTTACGCGCACCGGTACCTACATGGGTCTTGCTTTCGCGATACCCATCGACGTGGCGATGAACGTAGTGAAGCAACTGCAGGAAAAGGGGCGTGTCACACGCGGAAAAATCGGCGTGCAGATCCAGGAGGTGAGCAAGGAGACAGCCGATGCATTCGGGTTACCCAAGCAGGGCGGGGCGCTCGTGAATTCGGTGGAAAAAGGCGGCCCGGCGGACAAGGCCGGGGTCGAGTCCGGCGACATCATCGTCAAAGTCGATGGACGAGCCGTGAATTCTTCCTCCGAACTGCCACGGATCATTACCCAGGTCCGACCCGGAACCAAGATAACGCTGCAGGTGTGGCGCAAGGGCGCCACCAAGGACCTCGCCGTGAGCGTGGTGGAATTGAAGGAAGAAGAGCCTTCCGCGCGCCCCGCTCGACGCTCTACTCCTGACAAGGACAAGGCCAAGCCCAACCGCATGGGCCTGGTGCTGACCGACTTGAGTGATGATCAGAAGAAGGAGCTCGACATCAAGAACGGCGTCGTCGTCGCGGACATTACCGGAACAGCGCGCGGTGACATTCAACCGGGAGACGTCATCATGGCGATCATCAGTCGCGGCGCGAGCATCGACGCGAAGAGCGCCGAGCAGGTCAACAGTTTGATCGCCAAGCTGGAAAAGGGCGCATCCGTCACGCTGCTCCTGCGTCGAGGCGAGCAGCAGTTCTTCTCGACCATCAGGCTCGGTAACGGAACCCAATAGGCAACCTGCGCAGCTCACGTTGCTCGTTCGCGCATATTGCCACTTGTGCGAGGAAATGCGCGAAGCAGTATTGCCTCTGCTCGCGTCACATGGCGCAACCTTGGAGACGATCGACGTCGACGGCGACTCTCGGCTCGAGGCGCGCTGGGGCGAAAAGGTCCCCGTCCTGCTTGCGGGAGAGCGCGAGCTTTGCCATCACTTTATCGATCGAGCGGCCGTGACCGCGTGGCTTGCCGGCATATGAGGCGGAGTTCTCTCGCCTTAGATGCTCTTGAGCAACCTCGCGACATGGGCGCTACAACCTGTCGAGTGTCGCTGAGCGTGATCGCATCCAAGAGGCTTTTCCGCTAAAATTCAGCATCTTCGCCGCAGCGACGCGGCGACGCCCGAGGGCACCGGCTTCGGTGCCCTCGCGTTTTTATGCACAACATACGAAATTTCTCGATCATCGCGCACATAGACCACGGCAAGTCGACCCTTGCCGATCGCTTTATTCATCGCTGCGGCGGGCTGTCCGACCGCGAGATGGGTGAGCAGGTGCTCGATACGATGGAGCTGGAGCGCGAACGCGGGATCACCATCAAGGCGCAGACGGCGTCTCTTTCCTACGCAGCACGGGACGGTTCGATCTACAGCCTCAATCTGATCGACACGCCCGGTCACGTCGACTTTGCGTACGAAGTTTCCAGGTCCCTTGCCGCCTGCGAGGGTGCGCTCCTGGTGGTCGACGCTTCGCAAGGGGTCGAAGCGCAGACCGTCGCGAACTGCTACACGGCGATCGAGCAGGGCGTCGAAGTGGTGCCGGTGCTGAACAAGATAGATTTGCCGTCCGCCGATCCGGCGCGAGTCACCGAGGAGATCGAGGACATCATCGGCATCCCGGCGCAGAACGCGATTCGCGCCAGCGCCAAGACCGGGGAAGGCGTCGACGACATTCTCGAAGCGGTGATCGCGCGCATCCCTGCCCCCTCGGGGAATCGCGAGGCACCGCTATCGGCGCTGATCATCGATTCATGGTTCGACAACTATGTCGGCGTGGTGATGCTGGTGCGCATCATGGACGGCACGCTCAAGCCGCGTGACCGTATCCTGCTGATGGCCACGGGCGCCACCTATAACTGCGAGCAGGTAGGTGTGTTCACCCCCAAGGCGTTCGGCCGCGACACGCTTGCCGCCGGCGATGTCGGCTTCGTGATCGCAGGCATCAAGGAGCTCAAATCAGCGCGCGTCGGCGACACCCTTACGCTCGTCAATCGTCCCGCCAAGCACCCATTGCCCGGCTTCAAGGAAGTCAAGCCGCAGGTCTTTGCCGGCCTCTATCCGGTCGAGACGAACCAATACGAAGCGCTTCGTGATGCGCTGGAGAAATTGAAGCTCAACGACGCCTCGCTGCACTATGAACCTGAGGTCTCGCAGGCGCTGGGTTTCGGTTTCCGCTGCGGCTTTCTGGGCCTGCTGCATATGGATATCGTGCAGGAACGACTCGAGCGCGAATACGACATGGAATTGATCACAACGGCTCCGACCGTCGTCTACCGGGTGCTGTTGCGAGACGGGGACTTGCTCGATATCGAAAACCCATCGAAGCTGCCGGATCTCTCGAAAGTGGAAGAGATCCGCGAGCCCATCATTACTACCACGATTCTCACCCCCCAGGAGTACGTGGGGCCCGTCATGACGCTGTCCACCGAAAAGCGCGGCGTGCAGAAGAACATGCAATATCTCGGCCGCCAGGTGATGTTGACTTACGAGCTACCGTTGGCCGAAGTAGTGATGGACTTCTTTGACCGGCTCAAATCGGTGTCGCGGGGTTATGCGTCGCTCGACTATGACTTCAAGGAGTTTCGAGCGGCCGACGTCGTGAAGCTCGACATCCTGATCAATGGCGAACGTGTCGACGCGCTATCGGTCATGGTCCATCGCGCGAACGCGCAATATCGGGGAAGAGAGGTCGTCGCCAAGATGCGATCGCTCATCCCGCGGCAGATGTTCGACGTGGCGATTCAGGCAGCGATCGGTGGCCAGATCATCGCTCGCGAATCGGTGAAGGCGCTGCGCAAGAACGTGCTCGCCAAGTGCTACGGCGGCGACGTGACGCGCAAGCGCAAGCTCCTGGAAAAGCAGAAGGCAGGCAAGAAGCGAATGAAGGCAGTCGGAAGCGTCGAGATTCCTCAGGAGGCGTTCCTGGCGATCCTGCAAGTCGGCGACAAGTGATCCGCGGCGCAACGCGACGGCCGCTCATCCCGGACCCACGATGAATTTCGCTCTGATACTCTTTGTGCTAACCATTGTCACCGGCGTCATCGCTCTGGCCGACAAGCTCGTGTTTGCGAAGCGACGCGCCGCAGGAGAGCCTGAGCCGTGGTGGGTCGAATACCCGAAAAGCTTCTTTCCCGTTTTGCTGATCGTCTTTCTGCTGCGATCCTTCGTTGCGGAGCCTTTCAAGATCCCCAGCTCGTCGATGCGGCCGACTCTCGAGGTCGGCGACTTCATCCTGGTCAACAAGTTCGTGTACGGGATCCGGCTGCCGATCATCGAGAAAAAGATCATCCCCACGGGGGACCCCCAGCGTGGTGACGTCATCGTCTTCCGCTACCCGGTCAATCCGTCGCAGGATTTCATCAAGCGCCTGGTCGGGCTGCCCGGCGATGAAGTGGTCTACCGCGACAAGAAGATCACGGTCAATGGCATGCCCTGGCCGCAGACCTCCGACGGCAGTTACGGCTATCTCGAAGGACTTTCCTACGTGACCACGGAGAAAGTGCTGGAGCGCTCCGACGGCCGCGAGCACGCCATCGCCGAGAATCCGGCGGCCCCGCCCGTGTTCCCACACAACGTTCGCATGTTTCCGGACCGAGAAAACTGCGTTTACAATGAGCGCGGATTTACCTGCAAGGTGCCCGCGGGACACTATCTGATGATGGGAGACAACCGCGACAACAGCGACGACAGCCGGTACTGGGGGTTCGTGCCGGACGACCACATCCGAGGCAAGGCGTTTTTCATCTGGTTCAATTGGGACGATATCAGCAGCCTGGCGTTCAAGCGCATCGGTAGCGGCATCCGCTGAGAAGTAACAGGGAGAGCAGCATGAGCAACCGGCAACGACAGCGCGGCCTTTCGATCGTTGGATTCATATTCGTCACCGCGGTGGTGGTCATCGCGGTCATGATCGGATTTCGCATGGTTCCCGCGTACATCGAATGGATGACCGTCCAGAAAGTCTTGGCCAAGACACTCCAGGACTCCAAGGACAGCTTCACTCTTTACCAATTTCGCCGTGACTTCGATTTGAAGGCGAGCGCCGATTACATTGATTCAGTTCGCGGCAGCGACGTTGACGTAGTCAAGGATGGCAACGAGCTCGTCGCGAGCGCGGAATGGACGCGAACGCTCCATCTGGTCGGCAATGTCAGCCTGTTGCTCGAGTTCGAGGCCAAGGCGAGGAAATAGACGCCGGAGCCGATGCGCGCTGAACTGGGCGAGTCGCTTGGGCACGTCTTCCGCCATCCGGAGCTGTTTCGCCAGGCGCTGACGCATCGCAGCTTCGGCGCTGAGCACAACGAGCGCCTGGAATTCATCGGCGACGCAGTGCTGGACTGCGTTATCGCCTTGATGCTCTACCGGGGCTTCCCGCAGCTGCCCGAAGGAGAGCTGTCGCGGCTGCGCGCCAATCTGGTCAATCAGGAGACGCTCCACAGGCTGGCAGTCTCGCTCGATCTGGGATCGTCGTTGCGTTTGGGCGAAGGCGAAGTAAAAAGCGGTGGCGCGTTTCGGCCTTCGATCCTTGCCGATGCGCTGGAGGCATTGTTCGGCGCGATATTCGTCGACGCGGGATTTGATTCCGCGGCGGCCGCCATTGCGCGCGTCTACGCGAGCGAGATCGCGAGCGTGCAGAGCGCCGCACCGGCCAAGGATCCCAAGACGCGGCTGCAGGAATGGCTCCAGGCGCGGCGCTTGCCGGTCCCCGAGTATGCGATCGTCTCCGTGCAAGGGGAGGCGCATCAGCAGTCCTTCGAAGTCGTCTGCCGGATTGGATCGTTGGGGATCGCAGCGACCGGCAAAGGCGTGAGCCGCCGCGCTGCTGAGCAGGCCGCCGCCGCGTCCGCGTATGAGCACGCCGCAGGACGCTGAAGCCGAGCGTCCCGGACGAGCGCCGCCATTCCGCAGCGGCTGCGTCGCCATAGTCGGACGGCCCAACGTCGGCAAGTCGACGCTGCTTAACGCACTCATCGGCGCGCGCATCAGCATCACGTCGAATAAGCCGCAGACGACCCGGCATCGGGTACTCGGCATTCTCACGACCGACGATGCGCAGTTCGTCTTTGTCGACACACCGGGTTTTCAGACCGAGCATCGTTCGGCGCTGATCGAGCGCATGAACCGCGCGGTTCGCGCGAGCCTTGTCGACGTCGATGTCGCGGTCGCAATGCTCGAAGCGGGGCGGATCACCGATGCGGACCGTGCGGTACTCTCGCTCATCCCCAAGGGCGTGCCGGTGCTCGCGGCGCTCAACAAGGCCGACCGTGTCGCGGACAAGCGCAGCCTGTTGCCGTACATCGCGCAAGTCTCAGAGCTGCGGCCATTCGCCGCCATCGTGCCGATCAGCGCGGAGAAGCGCTGGCAGCTCGCCGATCTGCTCGGGGAAGTTGCGCGGCTGCTTCCTGCAGGAGATCCGCTCTATCCTGCGGACGAGATGACCGACCGCGACGAGCGCTTCCTCGCCGCCGAGTATGTGCGCGAAAAGATCTTCCGCACGCTGGGCGCGGAGCTACCGTATGCGGCCACCGTGAGCATCGATGCGTTCGAGCAAGTCGGCAGTCTGCGGCGCATCCACGCCACCGTTTACGTCGACAGGCCGAGTCAACGCGCGATTCTGCTTGGAGAAAAAGGCGAGCGCATGAAGCGCATCGCGTCAGCCGCGCGGCGCGACATGGAACGGCTGTTCGGTGGCAAGGTTTTCCTCGAGGTATGGGTGAAGATCGAAACCGGCTGGGCGCATGACGAGCAAATGCTGACGAGATTGGGATACTGAATGGTTGCAAGGCGATGAAGCAGCCTCGAGAGCGCCGGCACGAGCAGCCGGCCTACGTGCTCCATACCTATCCTTATCGGGAGACGAGCCTCATCATCGAGGTGCTTGCCGCGAATCACGGACGTGTTGCGATGGTGGCGCGGGGCGCTCGCCGTCCCCGCTCGGAACTGCGCGGCGTGCTGCAGGCATTTCAGCCTCTCACGCTTTCCTGGGCGGGTAGCGGCGAATTGAAGACCTTGATGCGTGCGGAATGGCGCGGTGGTTTGCCGCTGGTCGGCGGCTCGGCGCTCATGTGCGGGTTCTACTTGAACGAGCTGTTGCTCAAACTCCTGCCGCGAGAGGATCCGCATCCCCGGCTCTTCGGCGACTACGAGGAAACATTGGCCCGGCTTGCCGCGGGCGCTGATCAGGCGCCAGTGTTGCGAGGCTTCGAGCTTAAACTCCTTGCCGAGCTGGGATACGCTCTCCCGCTGACTCACGAAGCCGACACCGGTGCGCCCATTGATCCGTCGACACGGTACTATTACGCGTTCGAGCGTGGTCCGAGGCTCACGGCAGCGGAGCCCGGCAAGCGATATCCGCGGATCCGGGGCGCGACCCTGCTTGCACTGGCCGACCTCGACTTCAGCGCCGGTGATGCTGTAACAGAGGCGAAGCAGCTCATGCGCGAGGTGCTCGATCACTATCTCGAGCAGCGCGCCATTGTGAGCCGGCGTGTGGTGCGCGACCTGCAGACGCTTGTTGATGAAGTCGACGAAAATGATCAACGTTCATGATTGACCTGGGTGTCAATATCGACCACGTCGCGACCTTGCGTCAGGCGCGGCGCACCCACGAGCCTGACCCGGTATGGGCTGCCGTTGAAGCGCATCTCGGCGGAGCCGATGGGATTACCGTGCATCTGCGCGAGGACAGGCGTCACATCCAGGACGAGGACGTTCGCCGGCTGCGCGGGCTGGTTCACATCAAGCTCAACCTCGAGATGGCGGCGACGGAAGAGATGGTCGGCATCGCCTGTGAGCTTAAACCTGAAATGGCGATGCTCGTTCCCGAAGGACGCGAGGAGGTCACGACCGAAGGCGGACTCGATATCGTCGCACAGCAGGCGCGCCTCAAGGACGTAGTCGCGCGCCTCGCCGACGCCGGTATCGTGAGCAGCGTGTTCATCGACGCCGACATCGCGCAGGTGGAAGCGGCCGCGCGAATCGGCGCTCGGGTGTGCGAGATCCATACCGGGCCGTATGCGCACGCCTTTCACGCCAAGGGCCGCGACGCGGAAGCTGCTGCCGTCGTCGCGGAGCTCACCCGGATACGCGATGCAGGCGCCGCGATCCGGAGGCTCGGCATGCGTTTCAACGCCGGCCACGCGCTCAATTATTTCAACGTCCAGCCGGTCGCGGCGCTTGCCGGCGTGCGCGAACTGCATATCGGTCACGCGATCGTCAGCCGTTCGCTGTTTGTCGGCTTGAGGGAAGCGGTCCGGCAGATGAAGGCACTGATCCGCGAGGCCGCGGAGGGAGCGGCGTGAACCCCTTGTTAGCGTTGCCGCGGGGAGCGGTGATGCTCGATGTTGCCGGCGTCGAGTTGAGCCCCGAAGATCGCGAGCGCATCGCCCATCCGCGGGTCGGCGGCGTGATTCTCTTCACGCGCAATTACGAGTCATCCTCCCAGCTCAAGGCGTTGGTGGCATCGATTCGCGCGCTGCGCGATCCGCCGCCTTTGATCGCGGTGGATCACGAAGGCGGCCGTGTGCAGCGCTTCCGCGAAGGGTTCACGGCAGTTCCGCCCATGCGCAACCTTGGGCAGCTCTGGGATCGGGACGTCGGCGCGGCGAGCGGCGAAGCGCAACGCCTGGGCACAGTCATCGCCCACGAATTAAGCGCGCATGGCGTCGACTTCAGCTTTACACCGGTGCTCGATCTCGATTACGGGCACAGTGAAGTAATCGGAGACCGCGCTTTCCATCGCAATGCGAACGCAGTGGCTCATCTCGCGAGCGCACTTTGCCGCGGCCTTCGCGCAGGCGGAATCGCTGCGGTCGCCAAGCACTTTCCCGGCCACGGTTTTGTCGCCGCCGATTCGCATCACGAGATGCCGCGTGATCCTCGATCGCTCGCGGCGCTCGAAGTCGACGATCTGGTGCCGTTCGCAGTCTTGATCCGCGAAGGCGTTGAAGCGATCATGCCTGCGCACGTTGTCTACCCAGCAGTCGATGCGCATCCCGCAGGATTCTCACGGGTCTGGCTCACCGACATCCTGCGTCGCCGCCTCGGATTCGAAGGCTTGATCTTCAGCGACGATCTCTCGATGGCGGGCGCGGGAGGGCCGGGCGACATCGTCGAGCGCGCTCAAGCTGCGCACGAGGCGGGTTGCGACATGGTGCTCGTGTGCAACGATCCCGCGGCGGCGGACACGCTGCTGTCGCACTGGAAGTGCACCGCGACGCCCGAGCTTGCGCGCCGTGCCCAGGCCCTTGCGCGGAGGGATTCCTCCGCCGCCGTCTAAAGGACTCGCGAAGAGTAGCCCCTAACGGCGCACGCCCGGCGCCTCGACGGGCAATCCATCCGCCCGCCAGGCGAGGAACAGTTCCAGTGCAGTCAGTTGCGGATCATCGGATGCGAGCATCTGCGCACGAATGCCGAACAGGCAGGCGCGGATCCGTCGCGCCAGCGATCCCAGACTTTGCCATTCCAGCCGATACGCCGGATACGCGTTGGGGTGTCCCTGGCTGATTGTTTCGGCGAGCAGCTTCCGGCCCCAGTTGTGTTCGTGGCAATCGGCGCAGGACAGGTCCATTTGGCCGTGGCGCGCATAGTAGAAATCGCGGCCTTGGTCGAAGAACGCCCTGGCACTATCGCTGATGCTCACCGCCAGTGGCATGCCGCGCGATTGATGGGCAACGAATGCCGTCAGCGCCAGCAGATCTTCGCTTTCCGCCGCGAGCGCCGGCGCCTTCTGCTGCGAGGTGCGGCAGGCGTTGATACGAGCTTCGAGATCAATGACGCGCCGATCGCTTGCATTGACGACCGGATAGCGCGCGGCGACGCCCTTCAGCGCAAGGCTCGCATCGGAGTGGCAGGAAGCGCACGCGCGCCCCGCGCTGCCGACGGGAGTTTGCCAAAGTTTTTGCCCGCGCTCGACCCAGAGCATGCCGGGATTGGCGAAATCGTCCGACTGCATCGCACGCAGTTCGGCGCTGCCGAAGCTGACGCCAGAACGCAGCTCTGACGCCGGAATCGCTGGAGTTTGCGCGAACGTGTTGCCCGCGAGCAATGCGAGGAGAAGAATGCCTATGCGCATTAGCCGGTGACGCGCAGCGTGGCCGCTGCGTCGCCGCGCTCACCCGCATCATCGACCCACTCGAATTTGAGCTCCCCGGAATCCAGCGCGGTCACAAAAAAGCGCAGGTAGGGATTGGCAGCGATCCCCGAGCCGAGGTTTGCCGCGAAGACCGGCGTGCCGTTGTAACGGCAGATGAACTCGTGGATGGTGTTGCGCGCAATCGGCTTGCCCATGTCATCGACTCGAAAGCCGGTCTCCATCGGATGGCGTACCGATATCTTCACTTCGAAGGGTTCGCCGCGACGGACTTCTGTCGGGACCTGAACGCGTGAGCCGGCAGCCATCAGGAGCCATCCAGGCAAGCAGCAATGGTCACCGAAACGTCGGCGGTCGCGGCATGCAAGGCGCCGTCCGCGAGCGTTGCGATCGCCGCGACGCGCTGCGAGCCGGCAAGGCGCACTCGCGACTCGATCTCGACTTTCGCCGGTGCAACCGGAAAGTCGAACTGCGCCATCTTAGGCACCGGATTCTTTTCCGAGAACAAGGCGATTGATGTGACCTGCATTCCCGGCGCGAACGGACCCGGCATGAAGAGGCGCATCGTAACCGCATTGCCATCGTCCGCGAGCCGCGGCAGATCCAGCAGTAAGCGGCCGAACTCGGGCTTGCGTCCCGCAAGGTACGCATCGAGCTCGGGAATGGAAGGAAGGGCGGGCGGCTCCGCCCGGAGCGGCAGCGCACGAGTTGTGGCCAACGCGGCGCCCGCGACGATGATTCGTCGGCGAAGCGGAGATGCGACCGTGAGAGGTTCGTCGCGTTTCATCGAAGCGTCGAGAGATAGGCGACAACGTCCTCGACCTGCTGCGCAGTGAGGATGGGTTTGCCTTGATAGGCCTGCGCAACCAGCACGAGCCCCTCGGTGCGGTAGTAGCTCGGCATGATGCTTCGCGGATTGACCTGCCGCATGTCGACCACACGCAAGCGCAATTGAGGCACGGTGAGGCGGTTAGCCACGCCCAAAAGCGCAGGCCCGATATCGCCGGCATCGCGAATGGCAGGATCCGGTATCGAATGGCACAGCACGCAATTGGCAGCGTCGCGTCCGGCCATCAATGCTCGCCCGCGTGCCGGGTCGCCTGCCGACGACGTGAGGGGAGACACAATGCCGTCACCTTCGACGCGGTAGGCCGAGGACTGAGCGTCTGCTGCGAGGCAAGCTTCCATGGTGAGCGCCACCATGGCGACGGCAAGCGCAGGTCTCAGAGAGGGCGCCACCGCCATTGGATCGCGACGCTAGGTCATGGGTTCCCGCCTAATACGGATGCGGCCACCTCCCGCCGAGCTTCCTCGTGAGCTCCTCCGCCGTGTGCGCCACCACAGGACCGAGCTGTCTGATGCGCTCGTCACTGAGCCTCGGCACCGGCCCCGCGAGCGAAATGGCGCCCAGAGGCTCGGCATGCTCGTCGTATACGCTTGCCGCGACGCAGCGCGTGGCCCGTTCATGTTCCTCGTCGTCGAAGGAATAGCCGCGCTGACGAATCACGCGCAGCGCCGCCCACATGGTTTCCGGCGCAACGATGGTATTGTCGGTGATGCGGGGCAGTCCGACGACTTTGAGGATCGCGCCGATCTGCTCATCCGGCAGCGCCGCAAAAATCGCCTTGCCGACGCCCGACGCGTGCAGCGGCACGCGGCTGCCAAGCTTGACAAGCGTGCGCATCGTTTCGTGACATTGCACCTGGGCGATGAAAACGGCTTCGGTTCCGTCGAGAATCGCAAGATTGGCGGTTTCTCCCGCTTGCTCCATCAGCCGTCTCATGTACGAGTGGCTTTGCGCGACAAAGTCGCGATTGGCAAGGAAAGTGCTGCCGACGGCGAAGGCTTGCAGCCCGACGTACCATAAACTCAAATCGCCATCGTGGTAGACGTAACCCATGCGCACCAATGTTGCGAGCAGGCGGTGCGTCGTCGATGGCGCGAGCTGCACCCGATGCGCCAGGTCGGTTAGCGTCAGTCCGCTCTCGGCTTTGGCCAGCGCTTCGAGAATCGACAATCCACGCGTCAGGCTTTGCACCTGTCCTGCCGGTGCGCCCGACTTGGCGGGCGCACGTCCGCGCTGCAGCGGCGTGCTCAGGCGATGCGGCATTCAACGCCCAGACAATGAAGGGAAGAGGCTAGGCTAACCTAAGGTGCGGCGTGACTGCAAACGACTCTCCCGCGACGTCGACCGAAAACCGCGTGGCAAGCAGCGCTGCATCGCTCATCGATTCGGCGGTGCGGGCATAACCCATCGCAATCGTCCGTGCGTGCTTTCGACTGTAGCCTGCGGACGTCAGCTCGCCCACGTTTTTCCCGTCCATGAGGATGGGCTCGCCGCCCCAGGCAAAGGCGCGCGGGTCGTCGAAGGCGAACACGAGAAGCCGCTTGAGCAACCGGTTGGGGTTCTGCCGCGCAAGCGCTGCCTTGCCGATGAAATCTGCCGCCTTGTCGAGCTTGACCGCGTAGCCCAGTCCCGCTTCCCACGGCGTCTCGTCGGGCCCCAATTCGGCGCCCCAGGCGCGACGGCCTGCCTCGATGCGCAGCGCGTCGATCGTGTAGTAGCCGGCATCGCGCAATCCCAGATCGGTACCGGCGGCGCAAAGCGCTTCATAGAGCGTTACACATTGATCGGTCGAAACGACCATCTCATAGCCAGGCCCGCCGACATAGCTCATTCGCGCCGCGCGCACACGCGCATAGCCAACGTCGGATTCGCGCGTCATCGAAAACGGAAGCGCCTCGCGGGTCCAGTCATCGGACGAGACCCGGGCGAGCAAGGTCGCCGCCTTCGGACCCATCAGCGAGATCACGGAATAGGCGCTGGTCACGTCGAAGAGCGCCGCGTGCTCCTCTGCGCCGATGTGACGCTCGATCCAATCAGCGTCGCGTGTGGCTTGCGCCGAGCCGCTGAGAATGAAGAATGCATCGGCGGACAAACGCGTGAGCGTGAGATCGCTTTCAAAGCCTCCGCGCTCGTTCAGCATCGCGGTGTACACCATGCGATGAATGGGAACGTCGAGCTCGTTGGCGCACAGGCGCTGCAGCACTCGCAACGCGTCGCGTCCCTTGAGCACAAACTTGGCGAAGGAGGTCTGATCGAATATCACCACATCTTCGCGAGTCGCGCGCTGCTCCTCGAGCACGTACGGAAGCCATCCCGGCGTGCCGAGCGTCGGCGCGGGCTCAGTTGCGCCGGCTGGCAGAAAGTAATTGGCGCGCTCCCAGTTAAGCTTGCTGCCAAAGACGGCTCCTCTGGTCTTGAGGCGATCGTAGAGTGGCGAACGGCGCAGGGGTCGCACCGTGGCGAATTCTTCGCGCGGCCACCGCATCGCGTAGTGCAGACCGAGCGATTCCACGGTCCGATCGGCCAACAGGCGGCGATTGGCGTGAAACGCTGCGAAGCGGCGAATGTCGACATCCCACAGGTCGACAGGCGCCTCGCCATCCATGATCCATTCCGCGATCAGGCGTCCGGCGCCGCCGGCGTTGGCGATGCCCGCGGAATTGAAACCGGCGCAAACGAAATAGCGTCGCAGTTCCGGCGCTTCGCCAAGAATGAAATTGCCGTCGGGCGTGAAGCTCTCCGGACCATTGAGCAACATCCTTATCTCGGCTGTTTCCAGGCAGGGCGTGCGATGGATCGCATTGTTGAGCAGGATCTCGAAATGATCCCAGTCTTCGGGAAGAAGCCGGAATTCGAAGCCGTCCGGAATCGCCGGCACTTTCCATGGCTTGGCGACCGGTTCGAAGCCGCCCATGACCAGGCCGCCAACTTCCTCTTTGTAGTAGATGTAGCCGTCGGGGTCTCGCATGACCGGCAAATCGGGGTGAATGCCGGCAATCGGCTTGGTGACAATGTAGAAGTGCTCGGCCGAAAAAAGAGGGACGTTGACGCCTGCGCGAGACCCGAATTCTCGTGCCCATTGACCGGCGCAATTCGCCAGGCTCTCGCAGACGATCTCGCCCTCGCCATCGGCATTTTGCCAGCGCACGCCTTTTACGGCACCGCGCTCGGCAAGAACGCCGGTGATTCTCGTCTGCTCAAAAATTTTAACGCCACGCATGCGTGCGCCCCGCGCCAGTGACTGCGTGAGATCGGTCGGGTTGGCCTTGCCATCGCCGGGAATCCACACCGCACCCGCAAGATCATCGGTGCGCAGGAGTGGGTAGATCCTGGCGGCTTCGCGCGGAGTGACAAACTCGAAATCGATGCCGAAGCTCCCGGCGCGCGCCATTTGCCGCTTGAAGAGCTTGAGTCGCTCGGGTGTCTTGGCCACGTTGAGGCTGCCGCACTGCTTCCATCCGGTTGCGAGTCCGGTTTCCGCCTCGAGCGTCGAATACAGCTCGATGCCGTAGCGGCTCATTCGGGTCGCGTTGCGAGTTGCGCGCAACTGGCCGACCAGACCGGCTGCGTGCCATGTCGTGCCGCAGGTCAACCTGCCTTGCTCGAGAAGGACGACATCGCTGCAACCCAGTTTGCCGAGGTGATACGCGGCGCTTGCCCCGGCAATGCCGCCGCCGACGATGACCACACGCGCGTGCTTGGGCGGCGACTGCATCGGAGATTAGGGAACCTCTGAATAAGCCCCGCGTGGTCGCGACGGAGGCTTTCCGGGATGAGATGCGCGAAGCAAGGCGAAGCCAATAGCAGGCGCTATTGGCGAGCCGAGCGACAAAGCAGATCGCCCGGAAAGCCCCGTCCCATCCGGGTTTCGGCGCAATGGCCTCATCTGCTTTGTTGCGCAGCTTGCGAATAGTACGAACTATTCGCTGCGCCGCGACGCCTCGCATCTGAAACCATTGCGCCAGAAACGCGACTCATGTGGGACTTGTTCAGAGGTTCCCTAAGTCAGCCGAGCTTGAGCGCGGCGATGCCGGCGACGACGCTGGCCGCCCCCGCTGCGCG
The DNA here is from genome assembly GCA_005882995.1 of Betaproteobacteria bacterium. GTDB lineage: Bacteria > Pseudomonadota > Gammaproteobacteria > Burkholderiales > Casimicrobiaceae > PALSA-1003. The sequence goes on along the minus strand of VBCY01000133.1, from coordinate 16,340 downwards.
GCGCCAGCCGAAACCTTCCTTGAGCCAGAGCGAGCCGAGCAACGCTGCGAAAAGCACCGAGGTTTCACGCAGCGCGGCGACCGCCGCAATCGGCGCACGGGTCATCGCCCACAGCACGATGCCGTAGGCCGCCAGGCTGCATCCGCCACCGATGATTCCGTTAGGCGACGAGGCGCGGAGGTACGCGATCGCCGAAGGGCCGCGGCGTGCGACCACCCATGCCACGAACGGAATACCTTCGAGAAAGATGAGCCACGCCACGTACGCCGCCGGATTGCCCGACGCGCGGGCGCCGGTGCCGTCCACAACGGTGTAGACGGCGATCAGGCTGGCGTTGGCAAATGCCCAATAGGCGGCGCTCGCTGGATGCTTGTGGCGTTGAACGAATGCGATGCTCACGATGCCGAGCGAAATGAGCAGGATGCCGAGCATCATCGGTATACCGGGAAGCTCGCGCAGAAAGACGCTGCCCAGGACAGCGACGAGCAAGGGCGCCGTGCCGCGCATCAGCGGGTAGGCAAATGACAGGTCGCCGGTGCGATATGCCTGCGCCAGCGTGATGTAGTAGCCGAAGTGAATGACGGATGAGGTCGCGATGTAGGGCCACGACGCGACATCGGGAACCCCGGTGAACGGAAGCACCACCAGGCCCCATAACGACGAGCCGGCGACAACGACGGCGGTGTCGAGCATGGGATCACCGCGCACTGAGGATTTGAGCAGCGCGTTCCAACCGGCGTGGAGCAGTCCGGCGGCGAGCACCGCAAGCGTCACGCCGAGGGTGAGCTCCATCAGGAACGCCCGTGCCGGTCACTCAAGCCGTGTGCGGCTTGCGTTTCTGCCACTCTGCCTTTCCCGTGGAATCGTCCGAAGTCGGGGGCACTTGCGACGGTTTGAGCTCAGCCTCCACCGCTTCTTTGAGACGCGTCTTGGCCAGTACGCCGGCCTGCTCGAGAATGGGATAGGCGATCGAACAGATATGCGAATTGATGCGCTTCAAATCGCTGATGAGGTCGAGATGCAGTGAAGAAGTCTCGATACTTTGCATCGTGTTGCTGGTGAGCCGCTCGATATGCGACTCGGCATAAGCGCGTTCGAGATCGCGGAACAGAACCTTTTCGGCGAGCAGCCGCTGCGCACTGGCCAGATCGCCATGCAGGAACACGCTCATTCCAAGGCGAAGATTGGCGAGCAGCCGGCCATGCAGGTCGGCGATCTCCTGCATGCCGGCCTCGGAGAAACTTCGCCCCTTCTCGATCTTTTTTTCTTCGACGTCGGTGATGATGCGCTCGATGATGTCGCCGACCTGTTCCATGTTGATGGTGAACGATACGATGTCGGCCCAGCGACGGCCCTCGCGGTCATCGAGCGCTTCCCGGCTCACCTGGGTGAGATAGAGCTTGATCGCGGTGTAAAGGTCATCAACCACGTCGTCCATCTTGCGCAGCTTGCTGGCAAGAAGACGGTCGTTGTTCTTGAGCACCGTGATCATGCCGGCGAGCATCTGCTCGATGAAATCGGCGAGGCGAACCGCTTCGCGCGCCGCGTTACCGATGGCAAGTGCCGGAGAATCGAGGGCCGAGGCGTCGAGATAGCGCGCTTTTGCCGGATCGTCCGCCGCGGGCCTGGACGGCAACATGCGCTCGGCGATGTGCGCGATCTTTTCCGTGAAAAACAGGAAGCCCACGGCGATGGCAATGTTGAACAGGAGGTGGAAGTAGACGACCATCTGCCCGTCGGAAAAGCTCGCCAAAGCCATCCATTCTTCGATATAGGGAAGCAGCGGCACGATGACGACGCAGCCGATCAGCCTGAACAGCAGGTTGCCGAGCGTGACCCGGCGCGTTTCGGGAGAAGAGGCGAAGGTATTCAGCATCGCCAGCACGCCGCTGCCGAGGTTCGCGCCAAGCACCAGGCCCATCGCGATGTGGAGCGATATAACCTTCGAGGTGGCGAGCGTGGCGGTGAGCAGCACCACGGCGAGGCTGGAGTAGGAGACCATGGTGAACAGCGCCGCGACCAGCATGTCGAGCAGCACGTCGCCGGTCAGCGAGGCGAAGATCACCTTTACACCCGCGGCCTGGGTCAAGGGACGCGCCGCAAGCACGATCAGTTGCAGGGCGAGGATGATCAGGCCGAGGCCGATGAGGGCGCGACCGAAGCGCCCGACCTTGGTTGATTCGCGGCGCATGAACAGCGTTACGCCGACGACGATGAAAAATGGCGACAGCCAGGAGAGGTCGAGCGAGAACACCAGCGTCATCAGCGCCGTGCCGACGTCGGCGCCGAGCATGACGGCGAGCGCCGGCGCAGTGGCGATGAGACCCTGTCCGACAAACGACGCGACCATTATCGCCGTGGCGGTGCTGCTCTGGATCAGCGCGGTGATGCCGAGGCCGGCGAAGAACGCCGTGTGGCGGCTCGACACGCTCTGGCGCAGAAAGCGACGCAGATCGCCGCCCCACAGACGCAGGATCCCGGTGCGGACGATGTGCGTACCCCAGACGAGCAGCGCGACGCCGGCGAGCAGGTTGAGCAGGATCTGCATCTATTATTTCTGCATCAGTACTGCACCGCGCTCAAGGCGGCATCGATGATGTCGAATGCACGGTCGAGCTCCGCCGCCGCGATGATGAGCGGCGGCGACAGCGTCAGCACGTTGCCTTGGCCGATCTTGAAGGAAAGCCCTCGAGCCAGGCACTCGTACATGACCTGTTCGGCTTCGAGCGCTGCCGGGCGGCCGTCACGCGCGAGCTCGATGCCCAGCAGCAGGCCGATGCCGCGCACATCGGCGACGATCCGGTGTCGCTGCCGCAGCCCCTGCAGGCGTTCGAGCGCGTGCGCGCCCAGTGCGCGCGAGCGTTCGAGGAGCTGCTCCCGCTCGATGACTTCGAGTGTGGCGAGGCCGGCGGCGCAGCCGACCGAGCTCTTTTCGTGCGTGTAATGTCCGAGCGCGCGAGTCTCCGCAACGTCGAAGTCGCTGCGCGCAATCAGCGCAGCCATGGGAAACACCCCGCCGCCGAGTCCCTTTCCCAGCACGACCATGTCGGGAACGATGCCGTAGTGCTCGAAGGCGAACATGCGACCGGTGCGACCGAGGCAGATCGGCACTTCGTCGAGAATGAGCAGTGCGCCGTGACGATCGCAGGCATCGCGCACGATTCGGTAGTACTCCGGCGGTGGAACTTGTACATCGGTCGAGCGCACGGTTTCGATCACTACCGCGCCGATGTCCTGTTCCTTCGCCAGAACGTAGTCGATATATTCCGCACAGCGCAGGTTGCAGGTCTGTCCGCAGCCGAATCGGCAATCGCGAGGATCGCAGGGCGGGACGTGCTCGGTTCCCGGCAGCAGCGGTCCGATGTCCCTGCGGAAAATAGCCTCGCCTCCGATCGAGATGGCATCGAGCGAAGCGCCGTGGAACGAGTCCCAGAGCGAGAGCGTCTTGTGGCGGCCGGTGACCAGCCGTGCAAGCTTGAGCGCCATGCCGATCGCCAGTGTGCCCCCGGGCGCGAACAGGACCTTGCCGAGCGGTTTGGGGACGAGGCATGCAAGCTCCTTGGCCAGTCCGATCGCGGCCTCGTTGGTGAAGCGGCGCGGCGAGAACGGCAGCGTATCGAGCGTGCGCTTCACCGCCTCGATCACGTGCGGGTGGCGATAGCCGACCTGATGCACGTTGTTGCCGTGGAAATCCATGATTCGTCGGCCTTCGACATCTTCCAGCCAGATGCCGTCGCAGGACTTGAGCGCGTTGAAGCATGGCGTAGAGAGCGACTGGTGCAGGAAATATTCACTGTCGGCATCGAGTCGCGCGCGCGTCGCGGCGCTCACGTGACGAGACTCCCAGGCGCGGCGCAGCGGGGAAAGATTGATGTCGCCCTCGATGGCAAGATCGGAACGCGGCAGTGGCTCGTTCATTTCGCGGGGCATGACGCTCACCACGGCAGCGAATAGGTCTTGACGTTGCTAAAGCTCTTCATCGCTTCCTGCACGCCCTCCTTATAGCCGAGCCCGGAATCCTTGATGCCACCGAAGGGCGTGAGCTCCAGTCGGTAGCCCGGGACTTCACGCACATTGACCGTGCCGACATGGAGCTCCGACACAAAGCGGGTGACCCAGTCGAGCCGGTTGGTGCACACAGCCGAAGAGAGAGCGTAATCGGTCGAGTTGGCCATGGCGATCGCCTCGTCGATTGTTGCAAAGCGCACGACGGGCGACACCGGACCGAAGGTTTCGTATTTCACCAGCGGCATATCCGGCGTGACCTGATCCACCACGGTAGGTGAGTAAAGGGCACCGTGACGGACGTTGCCGAACAGCAGTTTCGCTCCGCGCTGCAGCGCATCATTCACCTTGCTCTCGAACAACCGCGCCGCCGCTTCGTCGATCACCGTCCCCATGTCGGTTTCCGGATCCATGGGATCGCCGTACTTCACGGCGCGAGTGCGTTCGACCAGAAGCTCGATGAAACGATCCGCGATGCTCTGCTGCACCAGAATCCGTTTGACCGCGGTGCAGCGCTGGCCGGAGTTCTTGTACGAGCCGGCGGCGGCAAGGGCAGCCGCTTCATCGAGATCCGCATCTTCCATGACGATCAGCGGATCGTTGCCGCCCATCTCCAATACCTGGCGCTTGTAAACGGCCTTGGCAGCAATCGCCTTGCCGACGGCGACGCCTCCGGTGAACGTCACCAGATCGACGTCGGGGCTGGTGAGGAGCGCATCAGCAGTGGGCACGGGATCGCCGGTAACCACCGAGAACATTTCCGGCGGCAAGCCCGCCTCATACAGGATATCCGCGAGCAGCAGGGCGGTGAGCGGCGTTTTTTCCGTGGGCTTCAGCACCATCCGATTGCCGGTCGCAATGGAAGGCGCGACCTTGTGCGCGACCTGGTTGAGCGGATGATTGAACGGAGTGATCGCGGCGATCACGCCCAGCAGAGGCTCGCGCAGCGTGTAGACCTTGCGCGACTTGCCGTGCGGCGTGAGATCGCACGAGAAAACCTGCCCATCGTCCTGCAGCGCGGCATTGCCGGCGAAGAAGAACACGTCGCAGGCGCGGCCCACCTCGTAGAGCGAATCCTTCTTGCAAATGCCACATTCGGCGCTGATCAGGTCGGAGATCTCTGCGGCGCGGCTTCTGATCAGGTCCGAGGTGCGCTGGCAGATGCGATAGCGATCGTGGCGCGAGAGCTTGGACTTGAAGCGCCTGCCGATGGACAAAGCGCGGCGAACGTCATCGGCGCTCGCTTTCGGCACCGTGCCGACGACCGCGCCGGTGTAGGGATTGAAAACCTCGATGACCCGATCGCTTCCGACCAGCTCGCCGCCGATGCGCATCTTTTCGTGCAGAACGCGCCCGGCTCGCACGCGCGCAAGGTCGGCCATCATGTTCATGGCTGGACCGATCGCACGGCGTCGAGGCGGCTCATCGCGCTACTGCAAATAATTGAGCGCCAGATCGAAGGCGTCGAAGTTGCGCCATCGCCGACCTGAGGGAAGCGCAGCGGCCGCGCGATTGGCGATGAGTGGAACCCGCTGCTCGGAGACTCCGCCATGCGATCGCAGCGGCACGTCCAGGCCGGAGAGATCGTGGCGCGAGACGCTCGAGCCGAGCACGGTGAGACGCTCGGAAACGACAATCAGATCGCCGACACGATCCGGTGGCAGCTCGAAACGCTGACAAGCCTCGTCTCGGGAGAGCACCAGCTCGACACCCGGGACCGCAGCAATGCGGCGCGCACAGTCATCGAGCTGTTCCGGCGGCAGATACACCGTCGCAAATGACCCGAGCGCGCCGTGGTGAGCCACGTACGGATCGGTAATGGGCAGAATCACGCGTGCGACGCCGGCGCCGATCCACGCATCGAGCAAATCCTGGAGATAGATGATGTTGGGGCGCCCGAAGGCGTCGGTCTTGGCGTTCATGCCATGGTCTGCGGTGACGACGACAGTGGCCCCTGCCGCGTCGAGCTCGCGCAGATAGCGATCCATCATGGCGTAGAAAGCGTTCGCCTGCGGCGTGCCGGGAGCCGCTTTGTGTTGAACATAATCTGTGGTCGACAGGTACATCACGTCCGGCCGCTCGCGCGCCATGAGCTTGACGCCCGCGGCAAAGACGAACTCAGACAGCGCCGCGCTGTAAACGGAAGGCAAGGGCATGCCGACCATGCCCAGCGCGTCTTCCACGCCGTTGTCAGCGTGCGTGACACGATCGGCTTTCTCCGAGGAAAAGCACACTCCACGCATGCGATGCCCGAGCAAGCTTCGCAACTTGTCCTTGGCGGTGACCACAGCCACCTTTGCGCCAGAAGCGGAAAAGGCAGCAAGGATCGTGCCCACCCTCAAATAGGCCTCGCGGTCCCAGAAATAATTGCCGCAGATCCCGTGCACCGACGGCGGTACACCGGTGACGATCGACAGGTTGTTGGGATTGGTGAAGGATGGAACGACGCAATCTGCCGTCAAGCAGGTGCCATTGCCGTTAAGTTCCCCGAAGAAGGGAGCGACGCCGGCTTCGATGGCCTGACTGACGTAATCGGGCTCGCAGCCATCGACGCAGACGACCACGACAGGTCGCTGGGGCCATCGGTAACTGCGCCCGTTGACGCTGATTGGCTGGCCGGTCATGGAATCAGCGTGACTTCCGCGCCGGGATCACGGCCAGCCGGCGCGCGAGCTTGGCACTTGCCCCGGCATGGGTTCGATGCATGCGTTCGTGGCTCGCCATCACGTGATCGTGGAGTGCCTTGCCTGCGGCCGCGGCGTTGCCGGAAGCGATCTTCTCCACGATGTCGCAGTGCTCGCGAGTCGATATCGGTAACATGCCGCCCAGCGCCAATGTCTGCCGCCGGAACAGGGAAAGCTCGTTGACCAGCCGCCGATAGGTCGCGAGCAGCTTGCTGTTGCCGGCGAACGCGACCAGACGGTCGTGGAACTCCAGGTTAAGCGGCCAGTAGGCATCGATGTCGTCCTTGACCGCCGCGCGGTCCATGCGCTCGCATATTGCGCGCAGCTGCTTGAGCTGCTCAGGCGTCGCACTTTGTGCCACGCGCCGTCCAGCCCACTCGTCGAGCGCCGCCCGCACTTCGTAGAGCTCGTCGGCCTCGGCGACGCCAATCTGGCGGACAAAGACACCGCGATTTTTCTCGAGCCGGACGAGACCTGACTCTTCGAGCGCCCGAAACGCTTCGCGCACCGGTCCACGTGAGACGCCGAGAAGCTCGGCCACGGCGAGGATCATTCTCTCCAGCTCCTTTTGCACCAGCATCGGCAGCGAGCTCGACTGCAGCAGCGCAATGGTCGCCGTGCTTTGCCGGCCGGAGGAGGAATTCAGCGCGCTCTGAGGCATCTTGCGATTAGACTGCTCAGCGTGTAGATTGTCAACAATCTGGAATCCACCGGCGCGCATCGCGTTATTCATCGATGCATTACAAAAACACCTGCATCATTGCCTGGGGATTGCAGCCGGGGTAGCATTTTTCGGTTCCGCTTTTGTCGAGTGGATCAACTCTTGGGAGGGTTTATGGATCTCGCGGTAAGCAAGTCATGGAGGCAAGCGATTGGCAGAGCGGCCGTCGCCTTGGTCGCGCTTTGGGCGGTCTCGGCAGTTGCACAAAAAACAGAGCTGCTGGTCTACACCGCGCTCGAGACCGATCAGATCAAGGCCTATGAGGATGCTTTCTACAAGGCGTATCCCGACGTCGCGATCAAGTGGGTGCGTGACTCGACCGGCGTGATAACCGCCAAGCTGCTCGCCGAGAAAGCGAATCCGCAAGCGGATATGGTCGTCGGCACGTCCGCGTCAAGCCTTGCGGTTTTTTCCAACGAAGGAATGCTGCAAGGCTACGCGCCGAAGGGACTCGATAAGATCCAGCCGCAATACCGGGATCCGAAGAACCCGCCGGAGTGGGTCGGCATGGATGTGTATGGCGCAGCGGTCTGCTTCAATACCGTCGAGGCCGGAAAGCTCAATCTTCCCAAGCCGGAAACGTGGAAGGATCTCACCAAGCCGGTCTACAAGGGCAAGATCGTCATGCCGAATCCGGCATCGTCCGGAACCGGTTATCTCGACGTCGCCGGGTGGCTGCAGATGTGGGGCGACGCGGATGCGTGGAAATTCATGGATGCTCTCCACGACAATGTCGCTCATTACACGCACTCAGGTTCCAAGCCTTGTCGCGAGGCGGGCACCGGCGAGTTCCCCATCGGCATCTCCTTCGAGTACCGCGCCGTCACCACCAAAAAGGGCGGGGCGCCGATCGATATTATTTTTCCCAAGGAGGGCCTGGGCTGGGATCTGGAAGCCTCCGGCATCATGAAGACCACCAAGAAGGTCGACGCGGCTCGCAAGCTGATGGACTGGCTTGCAACTCCTGAAGCGATGGCGCTGTTCGCGAAGAACTTCGCGGTGCTCGCCATGCCCGGCGTGGCCAAGCCGCTCGACTTCGTTCCTGCCGACTACGAGCAGCGGCTGGTGAAGAACGATTTCGCCTGGTCGGCTAAGAACCGCGACAAGATCCTCGCGGAATGGGCCAAGCGCTACGACGGCAAGTCGGAGCCAAAGTAACCGGAGTAAAGATCGCGCCCCGCTGACAGGGGCGCGATGCTTTTCACGGGCGTCGGAGACCGAGAGTGCCGCAAGCGGCCGCATCCAAGGATTCGTATCTCAAGCTCGAGAGCATCCGCAAGACCTTCGGCAAGTTTGTCGCGCTGAAGGGCGTAGGGCTCGCCGTCGAACGAGGCGAATTGGTGATCTTCCTGGGCCCCTCGGGATGCGGCAAGACGACTCTGCTGCGCATCGTTGCGGGACTCGAGACCCAGGACTCGGGTAGCATCGTCCAGGGCGGTCGCGACATCTCCCGGCTGCCGGCTATGCAGCGTGACTACGGCATCGTGTTCCAGTCGTATGCGCTGTTTCCCAACTTGAGTATTTTCGATAATGTCGCCTACGGTCTGGTCAACCGGCGCAAGGGCCGCGACGAGATCCAGCGACGGGTGAGTGAGCTGCTCAAGCTCATCGGATTGCCCGACGCGGGTCGCAAGTATCCGGGCCAGCTTTCCGGTGGACAGCAGCAGCGCATCGCACTTGCGCGCGCGCTCGCGACCGCGCCCGGATTGCTGCTGCTCGACGAGCCACTGTCCGCGCTGGACGCCATCGAGCGTGTTCGCCTGCGCGGAGAGATCCGGGCGCTGCAGCAGCGTCTGGGCGTCACGACGGTCATGGTGACGCATGATCAGGAAGAAGCGCTGTCCATGGCTGATCGCGTGGTGGTGATGAACCATGGCGTGATCGAGCAGATCGGAACGCCCGAGCAGATCTATCGAGAGCCTGCGTCGGCTTTCGTCGCCGATTTCGTCGGCAAGGTCAACGTCCTGGCGGCGGTGGCGGAGGGTGGTGGGCGGCTGCGGGTCGGGCGCCTGTTGCTCGAGGGTGCGCCCGGCGCGGGTGCGCTCTCTACGGGCGCCCGAGTGAGTCTGTACCTTCGTCCGGAAGACGTGATGATCAACGGCGCTGCCGCAGCGATGCCCAACACAGCGTCCGCCAAAGTGACCAAAGTGGAATTCCTCGGTGCGTTCTGCCACGTGACCGTTGAACTCGCCGGCGCGGAGGAGCAGCCGTTGCTGATCAACATGTCGCGGCATGCCATCGATGACATGAAGCTCTGCCCCGGCGCGGCGTTGTCGGTGGGTTTGCCGCCGGAATGCATGCGGCTTCTAGTCTGATCTCGCGATCGCGATGACGACCGCAACCGTCGAAGCGCTCTCGCCGGCAACCGCGACGCGCATCAAGCCGATCGCGCACTGGCACGACCGGCTCTCCCAGTTATTGCTGCTGGGCATGTGTCTGGCGCTGGTGGTGTTCCTGCTCGCGCCGCTCGCCATGATCCTGGTGAAAAGCGTCCAGGATCGCGACGGCGCTTTTGTAGGCCTGCAGCAGTTTCGCGATTACTTCGACACCCCGGCGCTACGTCAGTCGATTGTGCACACGCTCTCGATCGCCGGTGCAGTCACTGCGATCACGGTGCCGCTGGCTTTCAGCTTCGCCTATGCGCTGACCCGAAGCTGCATGCCGTTCAAGAGCACGCTGCGCCTGGTCGCGCTCACGCCGATCCTCGCGCCGTCGTTGCTGCCCGCGATTTCATTCATCCAGTGGTTCGGAACGCAGGGTGTGCTCAAATGGACACTCGGCGGCGCCAGCGTCTATGGACCCACTGGCATCATCATCAGCAGCGTCTACGCCGCTTTTCCACATGCTCTGATGATCGTGCTCACCGCGTTGCTGCTCGCCGACGGGCGCCTATACGAGGCGGCGGAGTCGTTGGGAACGCCAACGCTGCGCCGATTCTTCACCATCACCTTGCCCGGGGCGAAATACGGGCTGATCAGCGCAGCCATGGTTGTCTTCTCGTATACGGTGAGCGAGTTTGGCATCCCCAAGGTGATCGGCGGCAACTTCAACGTGCTGGCGCTCGATATCTTCAAACAGGTCATCGGGCAACAGAACTTCAATAAAGGCGCCGTCGTCAGCCTGGTTCTTCTCGTTCCGGTGCTGGTTGCGTTCGTGATCGATTCGACGATGCAGGGGAGGCTTCAGGCACAATTTTCCTCTCGCGCCGTGCCCTTTGCGCCCAAGCCGAAGCCGGCCTTCGATGTCGCCATGCTTGGCTTCTGCGTCACCGTCTGCACGCTGCTTCTCGCGGTGCTGGGCATGGCGATCTACACCTCGTTCATCAAGCTCTGGCCCTACGACAAGTCGTTCAGCATGCGCCATTACACTTTCGGGCTGGTCGATGGCGGCGTGATCTCTGCGTTCTTCAACAGCTTGGAGATGGCGTTTTTCACCGCGCTCGTCGGCACGGTGCTGATTTTCGGCGGCGCATATCTCCTCGAGAAGACACGCGGAATGTCCGCGCTGCGGGCGCTGATCCGCCTGCTGGCGGCGATCCCGATGGGAGTGCCCGGCATGGTCCTTGGACTCGGTTACATTTTTTTCTTCAACCACCCGGACAATCCGCTCAATGTCCTGTACCACGGAATGGCGATCCTTGTGATCTCGACTATCATCCACTACTACACGTCGAGTCACCTGACCGCGGTCACCGCGCTAAAGGCGCTAGATAACGAGTTCGAAGCGGTTTCTGCAAGTCTCAAAGTCCCTTTCTACAAGACGTTTTTCCGGGTCACCATCCCGGTATGCCTTCCGGCGATTCTCGACATCGGACGCTATCTATTCGTCAACGCCATGACGACGATTTCGGCGGTGGTATTCCTGTATTCGCCGGACACCAAGCTTGCCTCGCTCGCCATCCTCAACCTCGACGACGCCGGAGAGATAGGCGCGGCGGCTGCGATGGCAACGCTGATCGTCGCCGCATCGACGACGGTGTGCGTTATCTACGCTGTCGTCACCCGCTTCCTGCTCGTGCGCACGCAGGCGTGGCGCAGACCCGTCACCGTCTAGCCCTCGCGAAGAGTCCAACCATGAGCCATTTCGACCGAGACCCCATCCTCCTGACCCCTGGACCGCTGACCACGTCGCTCGCGACCAAAACGGCGATGCTGCGCGACTGGGGTTCCTGGGACAGCCACTTCAATGCTGTGACAGCACGCGTTCGCGAGCGGCTTACCGCGATCATCAACGGCGCGGCCAGCCACGTGTGCGTGCCCATGCAAGGAAGCGGCACGTTCTCCGTCGAGGCCGCCGTCAACACGCTGGTTCCACGGAACGGGCACTTGCTGGCATTGGTGAACGGCGCCTACGGCAAGCGCATGGCACGCCTGACCGAGATGATGGGACGCCATTTGTCCGTCGTCGAAGCCCCAGACGACCAGGCGATCAGCGTCGCCGACGTCACGCGAGCACTCGATGCCGACGCGAGCATCACCCACGTGGCTATGATTCACTGCGAAACCTCGACCGGCATTCTCAATCCATTGCCGGAGATCGCGGCAGCGGTCGAGAGCCGTAGAAAAGGGCTCATCGTCGACGCCATGAGCTCGTTCGGAGCGCTTCCCATCGATGCGGCCAAAACACCGTTCGATGCGCTGGTTGCCGCCTCTGGCAAGTGCATCGAAGGTCCGCCGGGCATGGGCTTCGTCTTTGCCCGCAGGTCGGTTCTGGAGCGAAGCGCAGGAAACTCGACGTCGCTTTCGCTCGACCTCCATGACCAGTGGCAGTACATGGAAAAGACGACGCAATGGCGCTATACGCCTCCGACCCACGTCGTCGTTGCGCTCGATGCAGCGCTCGAACAGTATCGCGCCGCCGGCGGCCAGGCAGCGCGGCTGGCGCGCTACACGGCCAACTACGAAATGCTCGTGAGCGGGATGATGGAGCTCGGCTTCCGCGTTTTTGTCGATGCGAAGCTGCAGGCTCCCATCATTGTCACCTTTCATGCTCCGGCGGATTCGAAATACGTCTTCAAGGCATTCTACGATCGTGTCCGTGACAAGGGCTTCATTCTCTATCCAGGCAAGCTCACTCAGCTCGAAACCTTCCGCGTCGGATGCATCGGCGCGATCGGCCCCGATGAGATGCGTCACGCGGTCAATGCGGTGCGCGACGCACTGGACGAGCTGGGAATCAAGCAGATCGCTCCGCGTGCGGTCAGGGCGGCGTAAGCTCCAGCGTCGGGTGTCGTAACTTTGAGAGGGCCGCATAGTCGCGAAGGTCCATCGCGATCACGCCGTGGCGGATCAGGCAATCCACGATCACCAGGCTCGCATCCGCGGTGACGACGTCGCATCCGACAGAATTTGTCGCCACGCTGGCCGCCTGGACCATCGTCAGCAGCCGATGCTCTACGACTTCGCCATCCTGGCACACGGGGACGAAATCCGCGTCGAGCCACAGGTCGTGCACAAAGATGGTCTCGCGCTGCAAGCCGTCGGGCTGGGCGCGGCAGATGTGGAGGACTCCTGCCGGTTTTGCCTGGGTAGCCACCGCGTCGGGTATACCCGCCTCTTCCCACGCCTCCTTGACGAGAGTTGCCTGAATCCCCGAGCCGGCAGCGATCCCGCCGCCGACAAGATTGTCTAGCAGGCCCGGATCGATGGCCTTGGCAGCGCTGCGTCTCGCGAGCCACATGCGCGTAGCGTCGTCGCAGCGAACCAATCCATTGACGTGCGCGGCGAAGGTTTGAATGCCGAAATAGCGCGCCGCAGCGCGCTCGAGCTCGAATAGAGCAGGCGCTCCGGGCGCCGGCGCGACAGCATAGCGTTCGTTGCGCCATGCCGTGAGCAGCCCCTCATCCGCGAGCGCACGGGCGACATGATAGAGCGCCTGCGTGCGCGCGGCGCAGTCGATCAATCCCGCGACAAAGCCGACGCGGCGTTGCTCGACGTGGAACACATCGGCGAATGCGGCGAGGCGGCTGGCGCGCTCGCCGTCGAGCCATCCCACCGCGTCGCCGCCGACCAAGAGTGGCCGGTAATGCCCGCGGGGCGGGCTCAGCACGCGTTCTAAGCGCTCGCGCAGGGCGGTTACAATGGCCGTGATGTCCACGCGCCGATTGTAGAGCTTTCCCCTCGATGCCTGCCGACGTCCTCGCGCTTTTCGATCTGGATCGCACGCTCCTGTCCAATGACTGCGATGAAGCATGGATCGAATTCCTGATCGGGCAGGGGGTGCTCGATCGCGCCGAATTCGAGGAACGAAATCGCGCCGTGGTCGATCGTTACCGCCGAGGAATCGTGGGTACGCTCGAGTACACCGAGTTCTACGTATCGACGCTCGCACGGCACTCGACGAGCCAGCTCGGAGCCTGGCACGCCGAGTACATGCGCACCATGATCATGCCGGCGATCTCCGCGGCGGCACGCGAGTTGGTCCACCGGCATATCGCCCAGGGCGACCTCACGGTGCTCACGACCGCCGCGAACCGGTTCCTGACCGAACCGATCGCCCGCGAGTTCGGCTTCGAGCATCTGATTAGCACCGAGCCGCAGATTCGCCACGGCGCGTACACCGGCAAGATCATGGGCACTCCCAACATGCGCGAGGGCAAGATCGCGCGCCTCGAAGCATGGCTCGAATCGAGGGGGCTTCGCTTCTCCGTATTTCGCCGCAGCTGGTTCTACAGCGACTCCCGCAACGATATCCCGCTGCTTTCGCGCGTCACCGATCCGGTGGCTGTGAATCCTGACTCGACACTAGAGGCGCTTGCAGCCGAACGAGGCTGGCCCGTGCTGAGAATCGGTTAGAATTCGCGCTTTTTGTAAGAAGGGCTCGATGGCTGCCCGAATCATTGACGGCAAAGCTTGCGCCGCGCGAATCACCGCCGAAGTCTCGGGACAAGCGTCGGCTCGCTCCGCGTCGGGCAGGTCCGTACCCGGCCTTGCCGTAGTCCTCGTCGGCGACAACGCAGCTTCGCAGGTTTACGTGCGCAACAAGCGCGCGACGACCGAAGCCGTGGGGATGCGTTCGCTCTCCTTCGATCTGCCGGCGAGCGTTGCCCAGCCCGAGCTGTTGTCACTCGTCGATCAGCTCAACGCCGATGCTTCCGTGCACGGGATACTGGTGCAGCTTCCCTTGCCGAAGCACATCGACACCGACGCCGTTACCGAGCGCATCGATCCGCGCAAGGATGTCGACGGTCTCACTCCCTACAACATGGGGCGCCTTTTGCTCAAGCGGCCGGTGCTGCGGCCATGCACGCCGCAAGGATGCATGATACTGCTGCGCGAAACGGGCGAAGAGTTGGTCGGCAAGCACGCGGTGATCATCGGTCAATCGAACATCGTCGGCCGGCCGATGGCGCTGGAATTGCTGATGGCACGCTGCACGGTGACGGTCTGCCACACCGCGACGCGCGATCTGCCGAGGCTCGTGGGAACGGCCGACATCGTGGTTGCCGCGATGGGCCGGCTTCGCTTCGTTCAAGGCGACTGGATCAGGCCTGGCGCCATCGTCATCGATGTCGGCACCAATCGCACGCCCGAGGGAAAGCTGCGCGGCGACGTCGATTTCGAGCGAGCCAGGGAGCGGGCGGGGTGGATCACACCGGTGCCTGGAGGCGTGGGCCCGATGACCATTGCGATGCTGCTATCCAACACGTTGAGGGCGGCGCGGCTGCAAGACCCTTCTGGCGCCCCTTAGCGCCGATCTGCAGTTAGGGTTCGAGCATGCCCCTTTCCCCCAATTAGGGCCTTTAACAGGCCCTAGTCTCGCGCTGGTGCCTGACAGCAAGGACGAGTACCGCGTCAGTCGCAGGATGGTATTCATAAAGAGCGACATAGCCGGTGCGGCCGCACGAAATCAGCAGTTCACGCAGGCCGCGTTCCGTTTGCCGTACCGTCCGATCAGCGGATGCAGCTTCAGCGCCTGCAGGCCGCTGATGATGATCGGTGCAGTCGCCTCGTCCAATGCCGGCGATTGCTCGAGCAGGAAGTTGGTCAGCCGATGTGAGATCGTCCAACGCGCGCGGCGCGAAGACGAGCCGCGGCACCTTAGAGTTTCCGCTTGCGCGGTCGCCGCGATCTGCGTTGCTCGAGGCGTGCCTTGAGCTAGCTCAAGACCTCGTCGCCGTCGAAGACGAGGCCGTATTAGGCGACCTCCTCGCGCGCGGCGAACGCCGCACCGAGGCTCGCAAAGGGCGGTCTGCAGTTCGATCGCGTCGACCATGAATGCATGCGGGGTCTTGCGCGCAGCCGCGGCGGCGGCGCCGACACGCGCCTTCAGCTTTTCGGGGAGCTTGAGGGTGGTGGAGACTGGCATCGGGTTTTTGCCTTCTGGTATTACAAAGGTAACACCCGCCGCGGGAGGGTCAACCCGGTAGCGAACTTCGCAGATGCCATGCTTTTGGGCGAGTGAAGGTCTGAATGCCGTACGTCGAGAGCGTAAGTCCAATGCCAGAACGCCCGACACCCGACCATGGCAAGCGCGGGCTCACACGGTCACAGCAATTCCAGTAGACCGAGCCTGAGCGGACGTGGGCCAGGATGTGGCGTCCGCGCCTTTCGTCCGGTGTGTAAACGCCTGCCGTCAGCCCGTACTCGGTGTCGTTCATGAGCGCAACCGCCTCGGCGTCGTCTTTTACTTTCTCGATGCCGATGATGGGACCGAAGCTCTCGTCCTTCATCAGCGCCATTCGATGATCGACGTTCACGAAGACGGTGGGCTCGAACCAGTTTCCCTTCCTTCGGATGACATGCCCGCCGGTGAGCAGCTTGCCACCCTTCCTGCGCGCATCGGCGACCTGGCGCTTCAGCACCTCGAGCTGAGGCCGGCGGGTGATGGGACCGATGTACGTGGAGTCGTCCATCGGATCGCCGATCCTGTAGCCCTTCACCTCGGCGACGAACGCCGAGACGAAGGCATCGTGGATTTTCTCGTGGACG
>VBCY01000132.1 GCA_005882995.1 Betaproteobacteria bacterium | reverse complement strand
GGGATCAACACGTCCTTCGGGATTCCCGCCTCGGAAAACATTTCGGCAATGTGCATCCCGGTGAGCGTCGCGTATTCCGATGGTTTGTAAAGCACCGCATTCCCCGAAATGAGCGCCGGCACGAACACATTGCTGCCCACGAAGTAGGGGTAGTTCCACGCCGAGATGTTGGCAATGACGCCCAGCGGCTCGTGCGAGATGCGCTCCTCCAGCTTGTGTCCGGCGTCGGC
>VBCY01000611.1 GCA_005882995.1 Betaproteobacteria bacterium | reverse complement strand
GCGGTCTCGATCGGATTGCTGGGCAACGCGGCGCACATCATGCCAGAGCTGGTGCGCCGCGCCAAGGCTGGAGGCATTCGCCCCGACTTCGTGACGGATCAGACTTCGGCACATGATCTCGTCTATGGCTATTTGCCCTTGGGCTGGACCGTGGAGCGTTGGCGCCGGGCTCAGGCCGATCCCGGTCAACATGCCGAGGTGCGCGACGCTGCTGCCCGCAGCTGCGCGGTACACGTGCAGGCGATGCTCGACTTCCATTCGATGGGCGTGCCGACCGTCGACTACGGCAACAACATCCGGCAAGTGGCGTTCGACCAGGGGGTCAAGAACGCCTTCGATTTTCCGGGCTTCGTGCCGGCGTACATCCGACCGCTCTTTTGTCGGGGCAAGGGGCCGTTCCGCTGGGTGGCGCTCAGCGGCGATCCGGAAGACATCTACAAGACCGATGCGATGATGAAGAAACTGTTCCCTGAAGATGCGCATCTTCAGAGCTGGCTCGACAAGGCGGGTGCGCGCATTGCGTTTCAAGGCCTACCCGCACGCATCTGCTGGATCGGTTTGGGCGAGCGTCACCGCGCCGGGCTTGCCTTTAACGAAATGGTCCGCAGTGGCGAGCTCAAGGCGCCGATCGTCATTGGGCGTGACCATCTGGACAGCGGCTCGGTGGCATCGCCGAACCGCGAAACCGAAAACATGCGCGACGGCAGTGACGCAGTGTCCGATTGGCCGTTGCTGAATGCGTTGCTCAATACCGCCAGTGGCGCGAGCTGGGTATCGCTGCACCACGGCGGTGGCGTGGGCATGGGCTACTCGCAGCATGCAGGCGTGGTGATTGTCTGCGACGGAAGCGACGCTGCGGCGAAACGCATTGAGCGTGTGTTATGGAACGATCCTGGAACCGGTGTGATGCGCCATGCCGATGCGGGCTATGAGACGGCCGTGAGCTGCGCCAAGGAGCAGGGCCTGAAATTGCCGATGCTGACGCCACAGTCCATGGCGAACGATTGCATCCCGGTCGATCGGCCGCACGCCCACGGTTAGATCGGGCTGGGCGGATGAACATCTCGATCCAACCCGGCTTGCTTTCATTGGAGCAACTGCAAGCCGTCCACGCCGGTGGTGTGAGCCTGTCGCTTCCCGAGGACGCGCGCGCGTCCATCCGCAGCAGCGCCGAAGTTGTGCAGCGTGCCGCCGATAGTGACGCTCCGGTCTATGGGGTGAACACGGGCTTCGGGAAGCTGGCAAACCATCATATCAGCAAGGAGCAGGCCGCCACCCTGCAGCTCAACTTGATCCGCTCGCACAGCGCGGGCGTGGGTGAGCCGCTGCGGCCCGAAGTAGTGCGTTTGATGCTTGCGCTCAAGGCAGCCAGCCTGTCGCGCGGCCACTCGGGTGTGCGCGAAGTGGTGGTCGAGACGTTGATACGAGTCCACAACGCGGGCCTGATCCCCTACGTGCCTGCACAGGGTTCAGCCGGCGCGTCGGGGGACTTGGCGCCGCTAGCGCATATGACGCTGGCTCTGCTGGGCGAAGGTGAGATGTTGGTCGATGGCAAGCCTGCGCCGGCCGCCGCTTTATTGCAGCAAGCGGGCATTGCCCCGCTCACGCCTGGCGCCAAGGAAGGGCTGGCGCTGATCAACGGGACGCAGACCTCCACCGCGCTGGCGCTGCATGCGCACTTCAGCTTCGAACCGGTGCTCGAAGCTGCGCTGGTGATCGGTGCTCTTACGGTGGATGCCGCACGCGGAAGCGATGGCCCCTTCGACTCGCGGATTCATGCGTTGCGTGGCCAACAGGGCCAGATCGATGTGGCTCAGTATTACCGCGCTTTGCTCGCAGGCAGCGAAATCCGGAAGTCTCACCTCGCGGGTGACGACCGCGTGCAAGACCCTTATTCAATGCGTTGCCAGCCGCAGGTGGTAGGCGCCTGCTTGGACCAACTACGCCACGCCAGTGTGGTGCTGCTACGTGAGGCCAACGCAGTGACCGACAATCCGCTGGTCTTCACAGAAGATCGCGCGATGATTTCCGGTGGCAACTTCCATGCCGAACCGGTGGCACTCGCCGCCGACGGCATGGCGCTGGCGATTGCCGAAGTGGGCGCGATTGCCGAACGCCGGATCGCCATGCTCATCGACAGCAGTGTGTCGCGCCTGCCGCCCTTCCTGACATCCGATGCCGGCCTGCACAGTGGCTTCATGATCGCGCATATCACGGCGGCATCTTTGGCTTCTGAAAACAAGTCCCTCGCACACCCCGCGAGCGTGGACAGCCTGCCCACCAGCGCCAACCAGGAAGACCATGTGTCGATGGCCACTTTCGCTGCGCGGCGACTGCAGGCGATGATCGATAATACGGCGCACATTCTCGGCATCGAGCTGCTGGCGGCCGCGCAAGGCATAGAGTTCTTGCGCCCGCTCAAAACTTCGGCCGTGTTGGAGCAGGTCCATGCGCTGCTCCGCCTTGGCACCGCGCCGATGGCGCAAGACCGATACCTGGCGCCCGACATCGCGCGCGCCACCAACATCGTGCGCGATGGTACGGTCGCGCGCGTGCTGCGTACGTTGCCCCAGCTGCCTATGCTGTGGAAGCCGGTCTGAAGTGACGAAAGGAACGTGGCAAGGTCGATGCCGCTGGCACCGCCTTGTAATTAGCGCAACTTTTCCCTGCAGCGCGGCCCATGTCTTCTCCGTCAAAGGACCCGATTTGAATGTGCGGGCGCCGGAAGGTCGTTCTCAACGAGCGCCTGCAGCTCATCGCGGAGCCTCGATGCGCGTTGCGCACCGAAAGCTTTATCGAATTGCGCCTGCGCCTCTCTCCACGGCTTGTCCGCAGCGCGCAGCCGCTCGGCACCCACTTTGGTGAGCTGAAGCTCCTTGCTGCGGCGGTCCAGAGCGCCGTCTTCGATGCGGATGAGACCGTCGCGCTCCAGTGGCAGCATGGTTCGGCCGAGAGTCGTGCGATCCATCACCAGCTCGCGGGCAAGCGCGTTGATGGTCATCGGCCCGAGCCGCTTCAACTTCGCCAGGATAGAAAATTGCGTCGTGCGTAACCCGGTAGGAGCCAGGTACTGGTCGTAGAACTGAGTGACGTGACGGGCAGCCTGGCGTAGCGCCAGACAGTTGCACGGGTGGGAATGCGTTGCATGGTAGGCAGGCATGGCGTCTCCGCAGGGCTTGACAATATGCGTATATGCGCTCATATTAAGCGTATCTACGCTCATGTCAAGACCCGACGCAAGAAATCCATGACTCCTGACGACCGCACGCAAGCCAGCGAACGGGTGAGCGAGTCCGAATGGCTCCGCAGCTATCCCTCGCATCTCGCCCAAACCTGGACGCTTGCTTCAGGTGAATCGCTGTGGGTGCGCCCGGTCCGCCACGACGATGACGCGCTCGAGGAAGCATTTGTGCGCGGACTGTCCGCGGAATCAGGCTATCGACGCATGTTGAGCGGCGGCATCAAGGTGACGCCCGAGTGGATCAACTCAATGACGCACATCGACTATCGTTACCACATGGCTTTTGCCGTGACCAAGCTCACACGTGGCATCGAACAGTTCATCGGCGTCGGACGCTATGTGATCGAGCCGCCGACGCAAAGCGCCGACATGGCACTCGTCCTGGCCGACGCGTGGCAGGGCCAGGGGCTCGGACGCCGGCTGCTCGCGATTCTGCTCGAGCACGCGCAGACGGCCGGGGCGCGCGAGGCGGTGGGTCTCGTACTCGCCACCAACGCAGCGATGCTGCGG
This sequence comes from Betaproteobacteria bacterium, assembly GCA_005882995.1. Classification (GTDB taxonomy): domain Bacteria; phylum Pseudomonadota; class Gammaproteobacteria; order Burkholderiales; family Casimicrobiaceae; genus PALSA-1003. The sequence goes on along the minus strand of VBCY01000611.1, from coordinate 20 downwards.
CTCGTGCGCTCCATGGGTTT
>VBCY01000131.1 GCA_005882995.1 Betaproteobacteria bacterium | reverse complement strand
CTCTTCTCAACCTCCCGGCGGTCACGTTGCTGGGTGGGCATTCATACTCGATCTACGTCGCTGGGTCGGCGACCACACTCGCGGGCGCAGTGACACAGGATAATTAGGGCCTGCTAACAGACGCATTGAGAATTACGCAACTAAAGTGACGACCCTCACCCGCGCTGCCGCGCAACCCTCTCTCCCGGCGGGAGAGGGGTGAGGGCCAGCTCATCCGAATTGCAACCGATGTCACCCAGTTAGGAAACGCTCAATAATCACGGTCCAACCGATTCTGCCATGAGCGCTACGGCTTCGCGGTTCTCAGCGCGCGAATCGTCTCGGGATTGATCGTGCCTGTTACCGCAAGATTCTTGTCGGCCTGGAATTTCTTCAGAGCATCCGTGGTCCTTGGGCCGAGCACGCCGTCGACTGTCCCAGGCTTGTAACCGAGCGCGGCCAAACGATCCTGCAACTCGTAGACCGTCATGCCCTCGTTCTCGGGCTCGGGAGCAGCCTGTTGCGGACGAGCCGGTGCCGGTTCTCGTTGCGGAGCCGGCGCTGGCGGTTTCGCCGGCTCGCTCTTGCTCACCGGAGCCGTTTCACATGCAGCGAGCAGCATCGAGGCCACCAAGGTGATTGCCATCCCTGCGCAGAGTTTGTTCATCGTTATCTCCCCCCTCCACGAAATCGGGTGCCCGTGGACGGCCCATTATGACGCGGCCGTGGATTCCCGTCGCGTCCCCCTTGTTGCCACTCGCGGCTCTTCGCCCTTCAGGATTTCACGGCGACGAAATACCGAGAGCTGTGACGCTTCCCGAGAGGGACGCTAAGATTCTGCACTCGGTCGCGCTGTCGTTGCCACGCCATGCCACTCAGAGCTGCACAAGCCATTGTATTTCAAGAGGAGCGTAGCGGTTGAACGTCGGGACTAGACCTGTGACTGGCGCCTCGGAGCTGTCATCGCACACGCCGATGATGCAGCAGTACTGGCGCGTGAAGGCCGAGCATCCGGACAAGTTCGTGTTCTACAGGATGGGCGACTTCTATGAGCTCTTCTACGGCGACGCAGAGCGCGCGGCACCGCTGCTCGACATTACGCTGACATCGCGTGGCGCCTCCGCTGGTGCACCGATTCCGATGGCCGGCGTTCCGTTCCATGCGGTCGAGCAATATCTCGCCAAGCTGATCCGGCTTGGCGAATCGGTGGCCATCTGTGAGCAAATCGGCGATCCCGCCACGAGCAAGGGACCGGTCGAGCGCAGGGTGACCCGCGTCGTGACTCCGGGCACCGTGACCGACGCCGGGCTGCTGGAAGCGGATCGGCCATGTCTCCTGGCGGCGGCACACGTTGCCGGCCTGCGGGCAGGCGTTGCCTGGCTGGATCTTGCCGCTGGTCGTCTCACATTGGCCGAAGTCCCGCACTCCGATCTGCCGGCGCTGCTCGATCGAATCGACGCGCGCGAGCTACTGTATCCGGAAGGCCACGGCGACGCACGTGACAGTGTCGCCATGCGCGCACTTCCGCCATGGCATTTCGATGCCGACGTCGCGCAACGCAGACTGTGCGAACAGCTCGGCACCCATGATCTGAGGGCATTCGGTGCCAGCGAAGTGCCGCTGGCCGTCGCTGCCGCTGGCGCGCTGATGCAATACGCGCAAGTCACGCAGCAATCCGCGTTGGCGCATGTGCGCAGTCTGGTCGTGGAGCGCGAGGACGAGCTCGTGGCGCTCGATGCAGCAACCCGGCGCAATCTCGAAATCACACAAACGCTTCGTGGCGAGCGAGGGCCAACGTTGCTGTCGCTGCTCGATACGTGCGTAACCGGCGCGGGCAGGCGTTTGTTGCGGCAATGGCTCGCGAATCCGGTGCGCAAGCGGGAAGTTGCGGCCGCGCGCCACGCCGCCATCATCGACCTGCATGCCGACAGTGTCGCATTGCGCCGCCTCGCGACGGAGCTCAGAAAAACGGTGGACATCGAGCGCATTGCATCGCGCATCGCATTGGGGAGCGCGCGACCTCGTGATCTCTCCGGATTGCGCGACACCCTCGAGCGTCTCCCCGACATCGCGGCGATGATCGAAGAGACCGCATCAGCACTGCTCGCCGAAGCGAGGAACGCGCTCGCTGCGAACCCGCGCTGGCTTGCACTCCTCCGCCGGGCGATCCAGCCGGAGCCAGCTGCCATGGTGCGCGACGGCAACGTGATCGCAGCGGGGTACGACGCAGAGCTCGACGAGCTTCGCGCGATATCTCAAAACTGTGGAGCATTCCTGGTCGAACTCGAGGCACGCGAGCGAACGCGCACGGGCATCAACAGCCTCAAGGTCGAGTACAACCGGGTTCACGGTTTTTACATCGAAGTGAGTCACGCCTATACCGAGCGCGTACCCGACGACTATCGCCGACGGCAAACCCTGAAGAACGCAGAGCGCTATATCACGCCCGAGCTCAAGACGTTCGAGGACAAGGCGCTCTCCGCGCAGGAACGCGCTCTGTCTCGCGAAAAGACTCTCTATGATTCGCTGTTGGCCGAGCTTGCTGCCGCGGTGCCTGAACTTCAGCGTGCGGCGCACGCGCTGGCTTCGCTTGATCTCTTCTCGGCACACGCCGCCCAGGCCGCGGCGCTCGGCTGGACGCAACCAAGCTTCGTTGCCGATGTCGGCATCGCCATCCAAAACGGCCGCCATCCGGTCGTCGAAATGCAGGTCGAACATTTCATTCCCAACGATCTCAAGCTCGATCATTCGCGCCGCCTGCTGATCGTCACTGGACCTAACATGGGAGGCAAGTCAACCTACATGCGGCAGACAGCGACGATTGCGCTGCTTGCCTACTGCGGTCTATTTGTGCCTGCTGCGTCGGCAACGATTGGTCCCATCGACGCGATCTACACGAGAATCGGGGCAGCCGACGATCTTGCCGGCGGGCGCTCCACTTTCATGGTGGAGATGACCGAGGCTGCCTACATTCTCAATCGCGCCACGCCGCAAAGCCTGGTGCTGATCGACGAGATCGGACGCGGCACTTCAACCTTCGATGGCCTGGCGCTTGCTTGGGCGATCGCTCGTGAGCTGGCGCTCAACAACCGCAGCATGACGCTGTTTGCCACCCATTATTTCGAGCTCACCGCCCTTCCCGCCGAACTGGATGGCTGCGCCAACGTTCATTTCGACGCCGTCGAGCACAAGAACGGCATCGTCTTTCTGCATTCCGTTGCAGAAGGACCCGCGAACCGCAGCTACGGCCTACAGGTGGCGAAGCTCGCCGGCGTGCCGCAGGATGCACTGCGACAGGCCCGCACGTTTCTTGCTCGTCTGGATCGCTTCAGCGCGCGCCGCGACGATCACGGCGATCTGTTCGCGCCCAATGATGTTCCGGCAGAGTCAGCATCCAGCAGCAGTGCGGCGCTCGATCGGCTCTCCGCGCTAGATCCTGATGCGCTGAGTCCGCGCGAAGCTCAGGCGGCGCTCTACGAACTCAAACGACTCGCAAAAACAAGCGAGGAAAGCGGACCCTAGAGTCTCAGTGATGACTCTCAGTGATGATGGCCGCCCTCGCCATGTACGTGCCCGTGCGCCATTTCCTCGGCTGAAGCAGGACGAACATCGAGCACGGTGCAATCGAAACGCAGGCGCTGCCCGGCGAGCGGATGGTTGCCATCGACGACGACTTTGCCTTCGGCGATGTCGGTGACTGTGTAGACGCGATCCCCATCGTCGTCCCCGCCTTCAGCGCCGTAGCCCTCGAACTGCATGCCGATTTTGACCTCGGCCGGAAAGCGCTCCTTGGCTTCGACGCGCACCAGGTCCGCATCGTACTCGCCGAAGCCATCTTCCGGTTCCAGCGTGACGGAACAGCTTTCGCCGACGTCCTTATCTTCCAGTTCAGCCTCAACCTTGGGAAAGACGCCGCCGTGGCCGCCGTGCAGGTAGCTGATAGGCTCCGTCGATTCCTCGATCAATTCACCTTTGGACGAGTAGAGGCGATAAGAAAGCGTTACGACGGTGTTGGAGAAAATGTTCATGCAGCCGCTCGTGTGGGAAACAGATGAGCGCCGCGCTCTTGATTTGCGGCGAGCACTGATTCTAACAAAGCAAGTCCAGCGCCGTCCCGCGGCGCCCTATAATCACCGAATGCCAGCAACCGCGAGCACGCTACTGGGCGGCCTCGCTCCGGCGAGCTTTCTACGCCGACATTGGCAAAAGCGGCCGCTGCTGGTGCATCGCGCCATTGCGGGTTTTGGCGGGCTGCTTCAGCCGGCCGATTTATTCGCGCTGGCGGGACGCGACGACGTCGAATCGCGGATCGTGCTCCGCGAACGGTCACGGTGGACAGTGCAGCAGGGGCCGTTTCGCAAATCGCATTTCAAGAACCTTCCCCGCCGACGTTGGACACTACTGGTGCACGGCGTCAATCTGCACCTGGCATCCGGCGACGATTTGCTGCGCCGTTTCGCGTTCATCTCCTACGCACGGCTCGACGATCTCATGGTGAGCTACGCGGTTCCGGGCGGCGGCGTCGGCCCGCATTTCGATTCCTACGACGTGTTTCTGCTGCAGGGCCCCGGCCGGCGTCGCTGGCAATTCGGCCGGCAGCGCGATCTCACGCTTCGGTCTGACTTGCCGCTCAAGATCCTGGCGCGTTTTTCGCCAACGAGCACGCACACGCTTGGCCCCGGAGACATGCTTTATCTGCCGCCGAAGTTCGCTCATGACGGCGTCGCGATCGATGAGGGTAGCACCTATTCGATTGGATTCCGCGCACCTTCGGCACAGGAGCTCGGCACGGCATTTCTCGACTGGCTGCGCGACCGTCTCGCGCTTGACGATCAATATGCAGATCCGGGTCTCGCTGCGACGCTCGAGCCGGCGCGCATCGGCAAGGGCATTTACGCGCAATGTGCAGGCATGATTCGCGCGATCCGATGCGAACCGGAATTGATCCAGCGCTTCATAGGATGCTATCTGACCGAGCCTAAGCCGCAGGTTTTCTTCGATCGTCCCGGGCATCCGCACGGCTTGCGCATGTTCGCCGTCGAAGGGTCGCGCCGTGGAGTGCATTTGGATCCTCGCACGCAACTCCTATACGATGACGATCGGATCTATATCAACGGAATGGCGATGGACTGGCCGGCGAGCGACCGTCCCGAGCTCAAGCGACTCGCTAACGCGCGGCGTCTCTGCGGCGGCGATGTTGTCGGACGCTCCTGGGTGCAGCTCCTCCACCACTGGTACTGCGATGGCTACCTGGACTACGATTGAACCGCCTCCACCGTCCCGCGTCGTCGAGCTCGACACCATCGCTGCTCAGGCAGCGGCGATCGACGAGTTGATTGCCATCGCTCGCCATCACATAAGAGTATTCGATCAGGACCTTTCGCAAACCGGTTGGAACACTGCGGCGCGCGCTGATCGTCTCGCAGCATTTCTCCGTGAATTTCGCGGGCGCAGTCTGGATATCATCGTTCACGACACGCGTTACCTCGAAGCCGCCTGCCCACGGATGATGAGTCTGCTTCGCAATTACGGCCATGCGATGACGATCTACCGCACCGGCGCCGAGGCCAGGATCGCAACCGACCCCTTGATGATTGTCGATGGCATGCATTATCTGCACCGTTTCCACTTCGAACAGCCGCGGGCCGCGCTGGGTGTGAGCCAGCCGCAGCAGACGCAGCCGTTGGCGAGCCGCTTCGAAGAAATCTGGGTGACGGGCGAGCCGGGCGTCACGGGAACGGTGCTCGGTCTCTGATTTGGAAACGTTTTTCGCACTTGGATTGCGCGGTCGATCTCTTTGAATCCATTGTTCAATGTGGTAGTATCCTAATTGTCGGTTACTGCTTTCGATGCTGGGCTGCAAGCATGGACCGCGGAATCAGACTGACCTCGCGTCTACACCTTTTTCATCCAAGTAGGGGGACATGTCAATGAACAAGTCGATACTTTTCGTTGCCGCCATGGCGCTCGCGGTGGGCGCATGCAGCGACAACAAGTCTGCGTCAGACAAGGCGGCTGCTGACAAGGCCGCTGCTGACAAGGCCGCTGCCAGCAAGTCCGCCGAACCCATGAAGGCACCGGAGCCGCCGAAGGACTCGACAATGGCACCGGCTCCTTCCACCGGCACACCGCCCGCGACAACCGGCACGGCGCCCCCTCCAGCTCCCCCACCGCCACCCGCGGACACGACCAAGAAGTAATCGCCTGTTTCGGCCAGCGACGCCGCCGGTATTGAGTTCTCGCCGGCGACGACGCTCTCGAATCGTCGAACGCTCGCAAGCAAAGCCGGCCTCAGAGGTCGGCTTTTTTGTCGCTCTCCTCTAGCGACCCCGGCCGCCTTGCGTGAACGCCAGGCTCTTAGAGTGGCGCACCGATGCGCTGCGCCACCTCACGGTACTTCTCAATGACGTTGCCTAGATCGCGGCGGAAGCGATCCTTGTCCAATTTTTCCGCCGTCGAACGATCCCAGAGTCTGCACCCGTCGGGCGTGAACTCATCCCCGAGTAGCAATGGACCGTTCGGATCGTCCTTGGCGTGGCCAAACTCGAGCTTGTAGTCAACGAGATCGATACCTGCGTCGGCGAAGAGAGGTTTGAGCACCGCATTGACTTGGTGCGTGAGCTTCTTCATCTCGGCGATTTCACTAGCGGTCGCCCATCCCAGCACCCGAATGTGATCGTCGTTGACCAGCGGATCGTGCAGTGCGTCGCTCTTGTAGAAAAACTCGAAAATCGGCTCAGGCAGCAGCGTTCCTTCAGGGATTCCGTAGCGCTTGGCCATCGAACCGGCACAGACGTTGCGTACCACACATTCGACGGGGATCATTTTGAGCGCGCGCACCAGCGATTCGCGCTCGTTCAGCACACGGATGAAATGCGTTGGGACACCGGTGCCCGCAAGCTTTTGCATGACGAAGGCGTTGATCTTGTTGTTGGTCTCGCCCTTCTGCGCAAGCTGTGCGACCTTCGCGCCGTCGAATGCGCTGGTGTCGTCGCGATAGTGCATGACCAGCAGGTTGGGATCGTCAGTCGCGTAGACAGTCTTCGCTTTGCCGCGGTAGAGCTCTTGGCGTTTTTCCATGGTGTTCGCGTAAGTAATCGGGTCAGACGAATTCGCGCCAACCAAAACCGATGTACTGATCCGCGATGCCGATCCATTCCGGCGAACAGTTCAGCGCACCGGCAAGGGCCGTGCGAGCCAGATCAGGCAGATTGTTGTGTTGCGAAAGATGCGCCGCAAAAACATGTTTTAGCTTCGAGTTGTCCAGCCGCGAAAGAAGCCCCGCCGCTGTGCCATTGTCGAGGTGGCCATACTTGCCAGCGATCCGTTGCTTGAGCGACGGCGGATAGTCTCCTTTGGCGAGCATGTCGAGATCATGATTGCATTCGAGGAGCAGCGCGTCGCAACCCGACAGGCTCGTTTCGACATGGCGCGTCGACACTCCTAGATCGGTCAGCAGACCGAGCCGCCAGCGCCCGTCGGAAAAGACGAATTGCACGGGCTCTCGTGCATCGTGCGGCACCGGGAAAGGCTGCACCTCGATGCCGCCGACGGCAAAGCGGTCATGGCTGTCAAAACCGCGCACGCAGGCAAGGCCGGCGAATCGTTCGTCGACGGCGGAGAGCGTACCGAAGGTGAGCCAGACCGGCGTTTCATAACGACCGGCGAAGGCCGCGACTCCCCCGATGTGATCGCTGTGCTCGTGCGTCACCACAATCGCGGCGACGGCATCGGGCGCAACGGCGAGACGTTCCAGCCGCGCCACCGTATCGTTTACCGCAAAGCCGCAGTCCACGAGCAGATAAGTGCCATCGGCTTCGACCAGCAGGCCGTTGCCTTCGCTACCGCTACCCAGACATGCAAAGCGCATGTAGAGGATCGCGCCCGGGTTACTTCAGCTGATCTTTGAGCAGGGCGAGGATCTTGTCACTATTTGCCGACCGATCAGGTGCTCCGGCCGGATCCTGAACTGTAACCACGCTTTGCGGATCGGACTTGCTCACCACGACGCGATACTGCTCGGGCTTGTTTTCCTCGGTCTTCCAGAACTTGAGCTTCTCGAGCACTCCCTTGTCCTTTTTGACTTCGAGGTCCGGGTTGGAATAGCGGACGTAGTACAGGCCTTGGGAGCGGTCTCGGTCAACGACTGTGAAACCGGTGCGGTCGAGCGCCAGTCCCACGCGCCGCCAGGCACGGTCGAAGCCATCGTCGACGACCAGCCGGTTCGCACCGTCCGCGCTTTTTTCGATGCGCGCGCGTTCAGGCGCCTTCGGCAGCGCGGCAAGCGCTTGCGTAGCCTGCGGCTCAGGCGTGCCGAACGCGATCATGAGCCTGCCCAGGAATTCAGCTTCGAGCTCGGGATCCGGCGGCACGGGTTGCCAGACAAAATCCTCCGGCACGCCATGGTCGTTCTTGGTCGGCAACTGCGCCGCACCGCGATGGCTGATGTAGATCTCCACGGTACCGGCCTCGGAGCCGCGTTCGATGCGGGTGCGGAATTTGTCACGCTTGTAGGTATCGTTCAGGAAGCTCAAGTACTTGTTCATGAATTGCTGCAGGAAGTCCTGCGGCAGGACCGCACGGTTTTCCGCCCAGTCGGTTTCCATGATCCCGAGCTGTGGCTGTTCCACCGCGATCACGAACCCGCTCTTGATCCAGAACTCACGCACCGTTTTCCACGCCGCTTCCTCCGTCGCGTTGACGACGAGATAGCGTTCGCTGCCGGCGCGCGCCAGTCGAGCGTCGGGGTTTGCCGGAAGCACCTCACTCGATTTCCCTGCGGCACGCGCGGCGGCCGCACCGGAGGCCGTCGCAACCTGGTAGCGCTCATCGTAAGCCGGGGCGGTCAAATCCGGAGGGATCTCCAGAGGCGGGGCGGTGCCGGTGGACTTGTAATCGATTTTCTTTCCAAGGCGCGTAGCCGTTTCGCATCCGGCGACCATCGCGATCGCGGCAAAAAGGATCGTGGCTCGAAGCAACAACTTCGGAACGGACATCATCATCTCCTACAGACAACCCGCTTCGCGCAGCGCGGCGCGTACGGTCTCGTGATGCTGCTCGGCAAGTGGAGTCATCGGCAGGCGCACGCCGCGACCGATCAATCCCATCTCGGCCAACGCCCACTTAACCGGTATCGGGTTCGCTTCCACGAAAAGGCGGGTGTGCAGCGGCATAAGCTTCGCATTGATCGCTCTTGCTTCGCCGACTCGCCCGGCGAGCGCCGCCGCGCACATGTCAGCCATCGCCCGCGGCGCGACGTTGGCAGTCACCGAAATGACGCCATGGCCGCCGAGCAAAATATAGGCGAGCGCAGTATCGTCGTTGCCGGATAACAAGGTGAATGCCTTGTCGCGCGGCAGGCGTCGCATCAGATCCACGTGCCGCACCAGATCTGATGTCGCGTCCTTGACGCCGATGACTCGGGGCAATTGTGCGAGACGCAGCAAAGTGTCGTTGCCAAGATCAGCCACGGTGCGGCTGGGCACGTTGTACACGATGAGCGGCAAATCGACCTTTTCCGCAATGGCCTTGAAGTGTCGATACAGCCCTTCCTGCGAGGGTTTGTTGTAATAGGGCACCACCGAGAGCCCGTATCCTGCGCCGATTTTTCTAGCGTATTCGCTGAGCTCTATTGCTTCGGCGGTTGAGTTGGCACCGGTCCCGGCGATCACTGGAACGCGCCCGGCCGCGTGCTCGACCGCGGTCTTGATCAGCAGACAATGTTCTTCAACGTCGACCGTCGGAGATTCGCCGGTGGTCCCGACGGCGATGATGCCGGATGTGCCGTTGGCGACATGGAAATCGATCAGCTTGCGCAACGCCGGAAGATCGAGCGCCCCATCCGCATGCATCGGGGTGGCGATCGCGACGAGACTTCCATTCAACATCGAGGACAAGCAGCGCGCTCAAAAGGCGGCATTTTACCCCAATCGCCAGGATGCAGTCCGTTGTACCGCCGCGCACGACCTTTTAAGCGGGTAACGGCGGAGGCCATTGTCTTGCGCGACCCACGGCGGCGATTCGCTGCAGCACTGCCGGAGGCTCGCCCGCGATGGCGCCCTGCTCGAAAGCAACGATGGTGAGCGCATCGCCCACCACGCTCAGCAACTCCCCTTCCCTGAGCAGGAAATGAGGGTTCGAAGGTTTTCCGTAGACTTCATTTCCAGCGGCGAAAGTTTCGTAGAGCAGCAATCCCTCTGGGTCGACGGCGCGAACGAGTCGCGGAAGCAACTCGCGGTGCAGATAGTTGGTGACTACAACAACGTCGAAACGCTCCTCTCCGAAGCACCACCCGCCACCCTCGAGATCGGCGACAAGCGTGGTAATACCGTCGACGCCCGCTAAGCCGGCCAACGCATCTTTGTCGCGATCGACGGCGACGACACGGCACCCGCGGCCCGCAAAGAAGACGCTGTGGCGTCCGTGCCCACAGGCGAGGTCGAGCACGCGTGCCCCCATGGCAACCAGAAGAGCGAAACGCAAGACCCACGGCGAGGGGCTGCCGGCCCCATGGTGAGTGGCGCCTGGACCTTGCAAGCTCATGAGCGAGCGCGGCCGTGACGCTTGCGTTGTCCGTTCACCTCCGCAATCTCGGCATTGGCGCCCGTCGCGGAGGCCGCCTCCTCGCGCAGCCAATCGATGAAGGCACGCGCCTCGGGCCGCTGCGCCGAACGCATCGCGGGAACGATGAAGTAGGCGCGGGTCGTCGCATATCGATTGCGAAATGGCGCGACCACCTTGCGTTGCGTGAGAAGGGAGTCGATCAATGGGATGCGGCCGAGCGCGACGCCCTGCCCGTCAACGGCCGCCTGCATCACCTCATGGAAATGGCTGAAGCGCACGGAACCGGCCGGTACAAGATCGCGAACGCCGTTTGCTTCCAGCCACACCGACCAGTTGAGCCATGGAAAGCGATCGTCGATGTGCAACAGCACGTGTCTTGCGAGGTCTTCCGGGCGCTTCAGCGGTCGCTTGCGATCGGCGGCCAGCCGCGGACTGCACACAGGAAGCAGCCGCTCGCCGAACAGGCGCACCGATCCCGCGGGTGCCATTGCTTCAGCGCAATAGCGAACCGCGAGATCCACCCGCTCGCGATCCAGATCGATGATGCGGTTGTCGGCGGAAATGAATACGTCGACGCCCGGATGGCGGGCGCGAAAGCGGGTGAGGCGCGGTATCAGCCACAGTGCGGCGAATGGTTGATTGGTGGAGATAGCGAGCGGCTGCGCCGACTGCTGCCGTCGGATTTTCGATACCGCCTCGGCGAATTGGTCGAGCACCGCGCGCGCAGCCCCTTGCAGGACCTGGCCCGCGTCGGTCAACAACAGCGCCCGATGCCGCCGTTCGAACAAGGGAACGCCGAGCTGCTCCTCGAGCGCCTGAATCTGCCTCGACAATGCAGATTGGGTGAGGAACAGCTCCTCCGCTGCGCGTGTGAAGGAAAGGTGCCTCGCCGCGGCCTCGAATCCCCGGACGAGATCGAGCGAAGGCATTCGGCGCGGCGGGCGGTCTGGATTGGCATTCCGATTTTGCATGCGTCACATGAACCGAATTCGTTTGTCGCCGTGGCCATCGCCGAGCAAACTGACTCGTGTGCATGATCGGTGTTCGAGACAGTTTCATCGGCTCACTGCATGCATTCTACGCATTGATGAGGAGAACCGCCATGCCCTTCGATTTCTCAAGCGCCGGACCACGCCGATTTCTTCGCCGCCGTGACACGCTGGTGCTGGACCATGCCGCCGGCACGGTCATTGCGGTTGAGCGGGGCTGCCTGTGGGTGACGCTGGAACGCGACCCGCGCGATATCGTTTTGCTGCAAGGCATGCGCTTCGAAATCGACCGCAACGGCAAAACTATCGTCGCCGCCGAAGAGGATTCGCGCTTGCGCATCATCACCCAGCCACGCCCATTGCAGCGCATCGGCGCGTGGGTCGCCAGGGTCGCTGCGCAGACGGCGCGCGGCTGGTCGCTGCGCCTGCAGCGACGCAGTGTCCCCTATTTTTGAAACCACGGGGGCGTCAACTCGCGAACGCGATCGCGCCGTTTTTCTCGCTCACGCGAATGGTGTCGCCAGCGGCGAACTTCCCGGCGAGGATGTCGCGAGCGAGCGGGTTTTCGATCTCCTGCTGGATCGCTCGCTTGAGCGGCCGCGCTCCGTATACCGGGTCGAATCCCGCACGGGCGACCTGCGCCAGCGCCGAAGGCGCCACATCCAGCCTGATCTCCAGTTTGGCAAGCCTCGATTCCAGGCCATGCAGCTGGATTCGCGCAATGGACTCGATGTCTTTCTCACTCAACGCATGGAATACCACGATTTCGTCGATGCGGTTGACGAACTCCGGCCGGAAATGCGTCTTGACCTCGGCCATCACCGCCAGCTTGATAACCCCGTAATCATCGCCCGCCATCTGCTGGATCATTTGTGAACCGAGGTTGGACGTCATGACGATCACCGTGTTCTTGAAATCGACCGTACGACCCTGGCCGTCGGTCATGCGCCCATCGTCGAGCATCTGCAAAAGCACGTTGAACACGTCGGGATGCGCTTTTTCCACTTCGTCGAACAGGATCACGCTGTACGGCTTGCGCCGGACCGCCTCGGTGAGATAGCCGCCTTCTTCGTAGCCGACGTAACCCGGAGGCGCTCCGATGAGTCGCGCCACGGAATGCTTTTCCATGAACTCCGACATGTCGATACGAATGAGGTGCGATTCCGAATCGAACAGGAATTCGGCGAGCGCCTTGCACAGCTCGGTCTTCCCCACTCCGGTGGGGCCGAGGAACAGGAATGATCCATAGGGCCGGTTCGGGTCCGCAAGGCCTGACCGGGAGCGGCGGATCGCGTCCGAGACCAGACGCACGGCTTCATCCTGTCCGACCACACGCTTGTGCAGCGCTGCTTCCATGTGCAGCAGCTTGTCGCGCTCGCCTTGCATCATTTTCGATACCGGAATGCCGGTGGCGCGGGACACCACTTCGGCGATTTCTTCCGCGCCCACCTGGGTGCGCAGCAGCGTCGGCTTTTGAGCTTGTGCTTTCGACAGCTTGGTGTCCGCCTTCTTAAGCTGCGCTTCCAGTTGCGGAAGCTGCCCGTACTGCAGCTCGGAGACCTTCTGCCAGTCGCCCTTGCGCTTCGCTTCCTCCATTGCCAGCTTGACCTTGTCGATTTCCTCCTTGATGTGCTGGCTGCCGGCGACCTGCGCTTTTTCCGCTTTCCAGACCTCGTCGAGATCGGCGTATTCGCGCTCGAGTCGAGCGATCTCCTGCTCGATTAAGTCGAGGCGCTTCTTCGAAGCTTCGTCTTTTTCCTTCTTTACCGCTTCACGCTCGATCTTGAGCTGGATCAGCCGACGGTCGAGCCGATCCATCGCTTCCGGCTTGGAATCGATCTCCATTTTGATGCGCGCGCCGGCCTCATCGATCAGGTCGATCGCCTTGTCGGGAAGGAATCGATCGCTGATGTAGCGGTGAGAAAGCTCGGCCGCGGCCACGATCGCCGGGTCGGTGATCTCCACTCCGTGATGGATCTCGTAGCGCTCCTGGAGACCGCGCAAAATGGCGATCGTCGCCTCGACGGAGGGCTCATCGACGAGAACTTTCTGGAAGCGACGTTCCAGCGCCGCGTCCTTTTCGAGGTACTTGCGGTATTCGTCGAGCGTCGTCGCGCCGACGCAGTGCAGCTCCCCGCGCGCGAGCGCCGGCTTGAGCATATTGCCGGCATCGATTGCGCCTTCTGCCTTGCCGGCACCGACCATGGTGTGGAGTTCATCGATGAAGACTATGGTGCGTCCCTCATCGGCAGCGATGTCCTTCAACACCGCTTTGAGCCGTTCTTCGAACTCGCCACGGTATTTCGCGCCGGCAAGCAGCGCCGCCATGTCGAGCGAGAGCACGCGCTTGTTCTTGAGCCCCTCGGGGACTTCACCGTTGACGATGCGCTGCGCCAGGCCTTCGACGATGGCGGTCTTGCCCACCCCCGGCTCGCCGATGAGCACGGGGTTATTCTTGGTGCGCCGCTGCAATACTTGAACGACGCGACGGATTTCATCGTCGCGGCCGATAACCGGATCGAGCTTGCCATGCCGGGCACGCTCGGTGAGGTCGATCGTGTACTTGGCAAGTGCCTGGCGCTGACCTTCTGCCTCCTGCGAATCGACGCTCGCTCCGCCGCGCACGGCCTCAATGGCCGCTTCCAGGGCCTTCTTGGTAAGCCCGTGCTCCTTGAGCAGTCGCGCTGTCTCGCCCTTGTCATCCGCCAGCGCGAGCAGGAACAGCTCACTGGCGATGAACTGATCGCCACGCTTGGTGGCGATCTTGTCGGCGAGATTCAGCAGGTTTCCCAGATCGCGAGACGCGCTGATCTCCCCGCCTTGACCTTCGACCTTGGGAAGCCGCGAGATCGCCTTGGAAAGCGCGCTCTTGAGCGCGGGCACATTGACGCCCGCGCGCGCCAGCAGGGACGAGGTGCCGCCGTCCTCCTGTGCGAGGAGGCTCGCAAGCAGGTGCTGTGGCTCGATGAAGCCGTTGTCGTTTCCCAGGGCGAGGCTCTGGGCGTCGGCAAGCGCTTGCTGGAACTTGGTGGTCAGCTTTTCAAAACGCATGGACCGTCTCCGGACTCGATGTCATCATTGTACGTGGGGGAATCAGAGACAATTTCAAGCGATTCCGGCGTCTGATCGGATGCACTTTATTCGCCGTGCTACCATCTCTTCACACCAGCGGCGAGGTCCGACATGCTGAATCACAAGCGATCGCCCACTTCTGCTGGCGCTCCAGGTGCCGCCCGTTCCGCGGGCTTTTTGCGCGTGCTCGGCGCCGTCTTTGCGGCATTCCTCGGCATTCGCAAGCGCGCATCGGGAGAGCTTGATGCGGTAACCATCAAGCTCGTTCACGTGGTGATTGCGGGTGTTCTGGGCGCCGCGATGCTCGTTGCAGTCCTATTGACGCTGGTGTGGTTCGTCACCCACACGCATTGATGGGCTTAAGCGACGGCGGCAGTGGCGTCCGCAGCGCGTTCGAGTTCCGCCGGGGTGGTCAGCAGATCGGGACACATGCGCAACCAAACGCCGCGGGCATCGGTGATGACGCCGCGTGCGCGGAGAGACTCCGCTAAACGGCGCGCCGCGACGGGTGAGTCCAATGTCACGACAACAAAGGCTCCGCGGTCCAAAGCAGCGCCGGTCGACTCGATGCCGCGCTCTGCAAGCAGCGTGACCAGCCGATGCTGCAACTCAAGTGAATATTCGCGCAGCCGATCGACGCCCATCGCCAGGGTGAAGATTTGCCCGGCGCGCGACTGATACCAGGTCAGAACCGGCGGCGTAGATTCCATCCAGGCGTCTCCACCTTGCGCCCACTCGATCGGATCGGGGCGCTCATAGCTGAAGGGTTCTGTCTTGGCGAACCATCCCACGTCGAGGGTCGACAGTGACCCATTG
>VBCY01000609.1 GCA_005882995.1 Betaproteobacteria bacterium | reverse complement strand
ATGGAATGTTGGACAGCAGCAGAGTCCCATTGACGAAGACGTTGAGCGGTGAGGCGACCTGGGAAACATTGACGACCTTGAACTGGGCGAGCAGGTTGTTGAGGATCGTCCCCGTTCCGGATGAGTCCAGGCTCAGTAACGCGACGTTCACCAGAGTGCCGCTCTCGCGCGAATAGACCACAATCTCGAATTGCCCTCGTTCCGCATAATCGTGAGGCAGCGAATCGAAGATCACCGTTTTCGAGCCCGCAGGCGTGACGCGCAACTCGAAGCTCCCGACGGGGAGCGTAGCAAAGCCGGTCGGCGAGCCGTAACCGACACCGCCAATCGTCGGTGACACCGTATTAAGGTCGGTGCCCAGCGGAGTCAGATAGACGTCGATGGCGCCGACGCCCGCTGCGCCATTGATCTGATGAACTGTCCGACCGCCTGGGTGACCGGGCCGAACATGATGTACGAATAGTTGGTCTCGCCCAGAGGGACGATCGTCGTGGTGAGCAGGCTGGAGATGCTTCCAGCGACGTTGGCTTGAATGGTGCTCGTCGGATTGTTCTGCGTTATCGCGTTGATCTGCTGATAGGGCTGAATTGATTCGAACGCGACGCCACTCGCGAAGCTGATCCCATCCAGCGTGATATTGAGTGGCGCGTTGGCGTTGGGGATCAGGTTGACGACTCGCATGCTCGCTTTGGTGCTGGCAACCGTCGTGACGCCGTTGCCTCCTCCGGTGCAACTGCCGAGAAGAAACGTGACCGCGCAAAGGATGGCAACGAGCCCGAAGCGATCGGTCAAGCAGCGCTGTGACGAGGCGGCGGAGAGGAAAGAGCGCATGGCGAGTGGTCAGGGCGCTGCGGTTCCGCTCGGCCGCCGGACCACGGCGCGAGCCTCACGCAGCCTTCAATCGGTTCACTGGTCTTGGGTAACGATGCCTTGAAGACTTGCCGCCGGTCCCGACAGATAAACCGTGTACTTGTGCGGAGCGACCAGCAGGACACCTGGAAGCTTCAGCACCGCGGTCGTCGTGCCTGCGACATTGAAGTCGAACTCGTACGTCGTTCCGCTGACCACGGCGGCGGTCAGGTTCAGATAGGACGATGCGTTATTCTGCGCGAGCGCAGACACCTGCTTGCTGAAGTTGACGTAGACGTCGACCGAAGCAACGTCGGCCGAGGTGTTCACGAAACGGACCCCCGCACTTCCCGCGGCCGGCGGCAGGTTGTCATCGTTCAGAATCACTCCGCCAAGCGCGCCAGCTGTCCCGACCAGCGCGATCGACGTATCAGTCGCCGATGAAAGATTGGGCGTCAAGGTGAGCAGATTCGCGCCGGGCGTCGGCTGCGCCTGCACAGTGACGGTGTGCGTGCCCGAAGACGTCTGCTGATAGTTGGATACCCCCGTATACGGTATGTTCGACAGTTGGAGGGTGCCGTCCACAAACACGTTCAGGGGCGATCCGACCAGGGAGGCGTTGACGATCTTGTAACGCGCGAGCAGGTTGTCAAGGATGACTCCCGTGCCGGCACCGTCATCGTTGAGCAACGCAACATTCACCAGGCTTCCGCTGCCTTTGCTGTAGGCGACGACCGTGGTGCCCGAATGTTCGGTAAAGATTCTTGGCGCGGTGTCGTAAATGACCGTCTTCGTGCCCACCGGTGTGAATCGGATTTCGAAATTCGGAGCGGTGTTGACCGAGATAAACGCTGTCGCGCCGCCGAAGGCGACGTTGGATATCGTCGGCGCCGTGTTGGTGAGATCGGCTCCTGGTGCGGTTATGTACAAGTCGAGCGCGCCGACGCCAGCGGCGGCGTTCACGAGCCGGACCGCAAACATGCCGTTCCCCGGATCGTTGAAAGTATCGAGGCTGAGCGTCGTTGCGAGGGCAGACGATGTGCCGTAGAGGATGTAGCTGTAGTTGGACGAACCAATCGAAACCGTTGTGTTGACCAGCGGCGAGTTCGATCCGACGACGGTAGCGAGAATGGTTTGCGACCCGCTGGGCACAGAAACGTACTGAGTCATGCCCTGGAAGCCGAGTCCGGTCGTGACGAGCGTGCCGCCAACCGCAACGTTCAATGCCGTAGCTTGGGAAAAGGCATTGAATACGCGGAACTGGGCGTTGCCACCTCCGCCGCCGCCACCCTTGCTGCAACCGGTGAGAACCAATGCGGCAGCACAGAAGACAGCAAGCAAGGCGCGTGGCAGGGACATGGACTTCCTCCGGTGTCGGCGCGCAGCGCCGCGGTATCGGATGACAGAAGACGTCGCGCATTATAAAGCCTGGTGCGGGACGCGGGAAACGGCGGCAATGACTGGTTACGATTATGCCGCGACGTGCGACAGGAGGCGGCATCCCCGAATATTCCGCTGCCGCCTTGTCCGCAAAATGTTCGACGCTTTCAGCGGCACGCGGCACCGCGCAAGCATGAGCTGGTCGGGGTGAGAGGATTTGAACCTCCGACCTCTACGTCCCGAACGTAATTCAGCCTCCTTGGCGGGTC
>VBCY01000608.1 GCA_005882995.1 Betaproteobacteria bacterium | reverse complement strand
TCGGGAGAGCGACGAATGAACCTATGAGAATTACGCAACTGAGTGACGTTTGACCCTCACCCGCGCTGTCGCGCACCGCTCTCCGGGCGGGAGAGGGGCTAGGGGTGAGGGCCAGCTCATCCGAATTGCAACCGATGTCACGCAGTTAGGAAACGCTCAATAGGGCCGCGATTTATTCTCAGAACGGGCCTATCGCGGCGACCTTTTCCTCGAGCTCGCGCTGCCGTTCGGGCGAGACCTCCCTGAACCATTTGACGATCAGATAAGGTTTGCCGGTGGACCGGTAACCTACTCTTGAATCGACGAGGTACGCCTTCTTGTCTCCGCAGTATCCGAACCAGGCATCGCAATCGTTCAACTCCCGCGCCGCGCTTTCCATCATGATCTGCGCAATCCCGCCGCGAGCCTTGCAGGCGCTCCAGTGTTCCTTGGGAAGTCGGCGATAGATCGTCCTGTCGACGCACATTCCGCCTTCGAGATAGACATCGCCAAAGCGAATCCAATTGCAGAAGCCCACCGGCTCGATGTGCTGATCGGACCACTTGTACAGCGCCACGTACTGGAACCATTGCTGAGCGGGCGTTGGGATCGGCAGAGCGGACTCGTTACGCGGCACGGGGAACGGCGAAGCAAAGCATTGTCGGAACAAACGCTCGGCAAAATACTTGGCGTTCTTCAGACCCAGGACGTGAAGCGATTCATCGAATGACAGCATGGCTTCAGTCATCGCAGTCGGTCATCGTCCCCGCGAAGGCCGGGACCCCATTTGAACAGCCGACTTGGATCCCGGGTGTCGCTTGCGCCCGCCCGGGATGACGCGTCATGGTGAGCCACCGGGAGTGTTCCCGTCGTGTTCCGAAATGCATTTCGAATTCCAACGGTGGTCGAGCCGAATGAATCCAAACTCTCGCGCCTCGCCTGTGACCACGATCGGCTTCTCGATGGTGTCGAACATGCGAATGCCTTCCGGGTCGAGAACGTGAATCCGCACAAGATATTTCCCTGGCAACAGCGGCAAGCTCGGAAAGTCGATCGCGAACTCGTAGCGATCCGGTGCCGCCTGCCACGGCGTC
Source organism: Betaproteobacteria bacterium (assembly GCA_005882995.1). GTDB lineage: Bacteria > Pseudomonadota > Gammaproteobacteria > Burkholderiales > Casimicrobiaceae > PALSA-1003. The sequence continues at coordinate 2,971 of VBCY01000608.1, read as the reverse complement.
ACGCCGTCCATGTCGGTCGCCACGCCATAAATCGGCGTATCGTCCGCGCGGACGATGCCGACGAGTATGACGGGAGCTCGCCCGTCCGGAGAATAGACTTCGCCGCAAATAGACAGCGTGCCGCACAGAGGCAGCGACCCGTCGGGCTTGAGCTCGAGCGATTTCAGTGCGTAGTAACCCGCCGCCGCGGCTGCGGCGGCATCGGAAGTTCCCGTGGGTCGCTTGCTGGCTGCAATTTTTTCCTCGTGATAAGCAAGGTATGCCGGCGCGACGTCGGCAGCGAGTCCGAAGCGTTCGATGCGTCCGTCCTTGAGCCACAGCGCGCTGCGGCAAAGCTTCTGGATGTGATACATGCTGTGGGAACAGAGCAGCAGAGTTCCACCGTTTTGCAAGAACTCCTCGATCCAGGCGACGCACTTGCGCTGGAACGATTGATCGCCGACAGCAAGAACTTCGTCGGTAATCAGAATTTCCGGTTGCATGGCCGTCGCTACGGCGAATCCCAGGCGCACGACCATGCCTGACGAGTAGGTCTTGATCGGATCGTTGATATGTTCACCGATGTCGGCAAAGGCGACGATCTCGTCGCGCTTAGCCGCGATCTCCGCCGGCGCGAGGCCGAGGAGTGCTGCAGCGAGATCGATGTTGGCGAGCCCGGAATATTCGGGGTGGAAACCGGAACCCAGCTCGAGCAGCGCGCCGACGCGACCCCGCACGTCGGCGGTTCCCCGCGTCGGCTTGATGACGCCGGCGACAATCTTTAAAAGCGTCGACTTTCCGGCGCCGTTCTCGCCGATGACCCCTAGCGATTCTCCACGTGCCAGCTCGAAGGAGACTTGATCGAGCGCGCGAAAAACGCGCGCCGCTCCGTGGCCGCGCAACAGGTCGTAGACCAGCTTGACGCGGCCTGCGTGGGGGCGGACCTTGGCGTAGTCCTTGCCGACGCTCGACAACTGGAGGAGAGCCGCTCCCATGTTTAGACGAAGTCCTCGAAATACGGCGACAGGCGCAGGAAAACCCATCTCCCCAGGGCGAAGATCGCCACTGCGACCACGACCGCCACTGCATCGCCCCAGTCCAGGGTGAGCTTGCCGTCCAGCAGCGCATCTCGCAGACGCTCGACTAAGTATCCGAAGGGATTCGCCGCCACCCATGGCCTCATTCCTTCAGGAACCATCGAAAGCGGATAGAGGATCGGCGTCAGGTACATGAGAATCATCAGCACCGGCATCAGCACGTGTTCGATGTCGCGGATGAACACCTGCAGTGCGGCGAGCGCCAGAGCCAGTCCGGCGACCGCAACCGCCATCACCAGCCACAGCGGAATCGCCAGCAGCAGGCCCTCCAGATGAACGGATTCGCCGAACAGCGCCAGGGCAATGAGGACCGCGAGGTAGCCTGCGAACTGCAAAGCGAGCGTCGATGCGACGGAAGCGTACACGACGGTTTCGTGCGGGAATGCGACCTTGCGGATGAGTCCGGCGTACGCGGCGATGCTGACGGTGCCTCGTTGCAGTGCTTCCTGCGCCGCGAGCCACGGCCACAGTGCCACCGCAACAAAAACAATGAAGCTGGTACCGTTCATCGCGCCCGCGCGAAACACTGTCGTGAAAACGAAGGCGTAAACCGCGAGCAAGGCAAGCGGATGCACCAGTGCCCAGGCGAGACCGCTGAACGTTCCCAGGTAGCGGGAGAAAAGCTCGCGTCTAAAGAAATTGCTGAACAGCGCGCGCTGACGCGCGGTGCGCGATCGCGCGTCGGGCACGCTGCGTCCCCGCTGGGTGAAGGGCGCCGAACTCATTCGCTGAAGGATAGCAGCGTTGCTCCGTCTCGGCGGCGACTTACCATCGACACGACTTCCGCAGAGTTCAAGCCTAACGCGGCTTGACCGCCTCCGCCGCCTTCTTGGCCTGCTCAGGATCGACTTTGACGACGAGGGCGTCAACTGCGGGCTGGTTGATTCGCGACATCGGATCCTCGCGAATCGCGGTCACCGCCAGGTCGCGCTGCTCGGCTACGTATTTTCCGCGTTCTTCCGAGACAAGCGCCTCCTTCACCTCATCGAAGCTCTTCACGCGTCCGGGCTTACGTCCGTCCAGACGAATAAGGTGATAGCCAAAGCTCGACAAAACCGGTTCACTCAAGTCTCCGACCTTCTTGAGCGCGAAGGCCGCATCCGCGAAAGCGGGGTCCATCTGCCTCTTTTCGAAATAGTCGATATGCCCGCCGTTCTGCTGTGCCGAGGGATCATCGGAGAGCTTGCGCGAGAGCTCATTGATGTCGGTGCCAGCGACTATTTTTGCCCGCGTCTCCTGTGCGAGCTTGAGCGCCTCTTCCTTGGAGTGCTTCTTCAGATCGAAGAGAATGTGCGAGGCGGCAACTTGCTCGGGAACGCGATACTTGTCCTGGTTGACGAGATAGAGCTCTCGCGCGCGCGCTTCGAACTGAGCCCTGTGAGTGTCGAAGTATTGTCCCGCGTCTTGTTCGATTTTCGCCATCAGCACGCCAGCGTCGACGCGATCGATCTCCAGCGCCCGCCTGCGTTGCGCTTCGGGATCCTTGTAGAGCTCCCCAGCGCGCGCCTGCGTCGCCAGCGACTTGGTGACCAGCATGCGGATCAGCAAGTCGGTGACACGCTTGGAGTTGACTGCGAAGCCGCCGCGAATATCCGCCGGCAGCCGCAACAATTCCGCGTCGTATTCTGAGCGCGTCACCTTCGCCCAGCGGTTCTCCACCAGCACTTCATCGGGGTTTGGAGCAGTTTGCGCGAACGCGCTGCCGAATAGCGCAAGCACGCAGAACATCGGCCACGTGCATGTCCATCGAACGACAGAAATCGTGGGTCGGTTCATTAGCGTTAGCCTCGAAATAAACAAAGCGCCCCGCCGAAGCGGGGCGCGACAAGGACTTCGTTGCGCCGGTCAGGCCACGCTCACGGACTCGCCGGCGAATCGTTCATGATGGCGTTGCA
>VBCY01000607.1 GCA_005882995.1 Betaproteobacteria bacterium | reverse complement strand
AGCGACACGACGCAGACGATCCCTATCTGGTCGTAGCCGCTGACAAGGGCACGGCGACCTTCTCGGACTTTGCCAACGCAATCAGCGAGGAGTACGGCTTCTGGCTCGGCGACGCCTTTGCCTCTGGCGGGTCGGCCGGTTACGACCACAAAGTGATGGGCATCACCGCCCGCGGTGCTTGGGAATCGGTCAAGCGGCATTTTCGCGAAATGGGAGTCGACACCCAGTCGAGCGACTTCACCGTCGCCGGAATCGGCGATATGTCGGGCGATGTATTCGGCAACGGCATGCTGCTGTCGCGCCACATCAAGCTCATCGCAGCCTTCGATCACCGTCACATTTTCCTGGATCCCGTGCCCGATCCCGAGGAAAGTTTCAAAGAGCGTGAACGCATGTTCGGGCTTCCGCGCTCGTCATGGCTTGATTACGACGCCAAGCTCATCTCCCAAGGAGGCGGCGTCTACCCGAGAAGCGCCAAATCCATCGCCATTACGCCCGAAGTCAGGGAAGCTCTTGCGTTGAAAGCCTCCGCGATGACTCCGACCGAACTCGTCAACGCGATTCTCAAGGCGCCGGTCGATCTGCTCTACAACGGCGGCATCGGCACTTACGTCAAGGCGCTAAGCGAGTCGCACGTGCAAGTGGGAGACCGCGCCAACGATGCGTTGCGAGTTAACGGCCGCGAGCTGCGATGCAAGGTCTTCGCCGAGGGCGGCAACCTCGGTTGCACGCAGCTCGGACGCATCGAATATGCGCTCGCAGGGGGGCGCATCAATACGGACGCGATCGACAATTCGGCCGGAGTCGACACTTCTGATCACGAGGTCAATATCAAGATTCTGCTCGGATTGCCGATCGCGGAAGGCGAGCTCACCGTCAAGCAGCGCAACGCGCTCCTCCCCGAGATGACCGACGAGGTCGCGGCGCTGGTGCTGCGCGACAACACCTTTCAGACGCAATCGCTTTCCGTGAGCGGACGCATTGCGGCGGCGATGCTCGACGCGCACCAGCGCTTCATTCAGTTCCTCGAAAAGACCGGAAGACTCAACCGTGCGCTGGAGTTCCTGCCGTCGGACGAGGAATTTGCCGAGCGGCGCTCCAAGGGAATCGGCCTCACCAGCCCCGAGCGCGCCGTACTGCTCGCGTACAGCAAGATCTGGCTGTACGACGAGTTGCTGGCCGCTACGCTTCCGGACGACCCATGGGTGGCAACAGCGCTCGCCCGCTACTTTCCGCGGGCATTGCGCGAGCGCTACGCGAGCTACATGCCGCGACACCCCTTGAAGCGGGAAATCATCGCGACGTACGTCAGCAACAGCATGATCAACCGCGTCGGCAGCACCTTCGTGCACCAGTTGCTCGACGCAACCGGCGCAAAGCCGCCGGAGACCGTACGCGCCTATCTGCTCAACCGCGAAATCTTTGGCTTCGTTGACTTGTGGAAGGCCATAGAAACACTGGACAACGTCGTGCCCGATGCGGTGCAGTCGGCGATGCTGATCGACACAAGCCGCCTGATTATCCGCGGTACGACCTGGTTTCTGCGTTCGCGGCGACTCTCTGACGACATGGCGGCAACGATCAGGCACTTCGCCCCGAAAGTCCAGGCCCTCGCAGAGCGGCTGCTGCGGCTGCTGGATCCAAGCGAGCGGGCGCGCATCGAAGCGGGTGTCGCCGAGTACGTTGCCAAAGGCGTCCCCGCCGAACTGGCTGCGCGGGCGGTGAGCTGCGACACTTTGTACGCGGCGCTCGACATCATCGAAGTGGCCGGCGATGCCCAGCGCACTCCCGAGTTAGTCGCCGAACTCTACTTTGCGTTGTCGACGAAACTTGGATTGCCGTGGCTGCGGGAGAAGATATCGATATTGCCTGGAGACGCGCACTGGCAGACGCTGGCCAAGGGGGCCATGCTCGACGACCTTTGGAGCCTGCAGCGCAATCTCGCCGCCGAAGTGTTCGATGGCGGCGCTGACATCGCGGCGACGGCGGGATTGATAGCAGCTTGGCAGGATCGAAACCGTCGCGGCATAGAGCGAGCGGGGCAGCTGCTCAGCGAGTTGCGTGCGGTGGGTTCGCCTGACCCCGCGATGCTATCCGTCGCGCTGCGCGAGTTGCGTAACCTGGCGTAGCAATGCGCGGACGCGTCAGTAGGTGCCCGTCGGCGCGCTCGGCCGGTCGGGCGGCAGCGTGCGGACGATGCAGTCGATCGACCTCTCGCTTTCGCTGCCTGCGCCGAAGAAACCGACGACCGCTTGCCGATAGCCTGCGGGCGTCAGCCGATGATAGTAGAGCTTTGAGGTGACATCGAGGAAATATGCGTAGTTGGGAGCGCCGTTGTCATTGTTTTGAATATCCAGGCCAACGTTCTCACTGCCGATGATCAATGGCTGGCACGCGGTCGGTAGCTGTTTGAAGTAGCCGTTGAATCCGGTCGCCTGCATGCTGCGATAGGCGTCCGGCGCGCAGGCCGCCGCGGCGCCGGCGATGAGCGTGACAAGCGCGAGGCGAGCGATGGCGTGGAGTCCGCCACTGCTTGGGTGGCTCGAGTCGATCCGCATGCGATTCTCCTTCGAATTCTCGATAGGCTTCATTCACTGAGGCGCCAAAGGTCGAGGTCCTGACCGGTGGACGAGATCAGCCGTGGTGTCTGCCGTGCTTGCTGCCGGCCTCGAGCACCAGCTTGTCGGCTCCAACGCTCGCCGTATGCCGTTT
>VBCY01000604.1 GCA_005882995.1 Betaproteobacteria bacterium | reverse complement strand
GACCCCGCAGCCTTTTCGGGCCGTCGGCGTGTGGTATGAGGATTTCACGCAGACCACGGACGCCGAGGTGCATGCGCTCCTGAATGCGGCCTCGCACCCCACGACGGAAGCCGCCAATTAGCTCCGGAGCACGCTCCCGATGCCCACGAACGCTGTTCGCGAACGCGTCCCCGCCGCCGACTTGGCGGCAGTGATCCAATCAAATGCGCATGCGCTCACCGGCGGGGCTGGGGACTACACGCCGCTGCTTGGACTCATCGGGAATGCGCGTTTCGCGCTGCTCGGCGAAGCGTCGCATGGAACCGACGAGTTCTACCGGGAGCGCGCCAGGATTACACGCCAGCTCATCGCGGAAAAGGAATTTCAAGCCGTCGTGGTGGAAGCGGACTGGCCCGATGCGTATCGTGTCAACCGGTATGTACGCGGCTTTTCGGACGACAGCGATGCCGATGCCGCACTGTCCGGCTTCAAGCGGTTCCCCGCATGGATGTGGCGCAACACGGTGGTTCGCGAATTCGTCGAATGGTTGCGCGAGTACAACGATAGCCGGCCCCACGAAGCCAAGATCGGCTTTTACGGGATGGATCTATACAGCCTTCGGGCTTCCATGCAGGCGGTGGTCGCGTATCTCGACAAGATCGATCCCGAGGCGGCGCGGCGAGCCCGTTATCGTTACGGGTGCTTCGATCACTTCGGCGAAGATCCGCAGTCCTACGGTTACGCCACTGGCTTCGGGATGTCCAAGACATGCGAAGACGAGGTGGTCGCGCAATCGATCGAACTCATGCGCCGCGCGGGCGATATCCCCAGCGATCGTGACGAGGGCGACGAGCTTTTCTATGCCGAGCAGAACGCGCGGCTCGTGAAGAATGCGGAAGCCTATTATCGGAGCATGTTCCGCGGCCGGGTGTCCTCGTGGAATCTGCGCGACCAGCATATGGCGGAGACGCTTGACGCACTCGATGCGCATCTCAGCCGGGGCGCTGCGCGAGCGCGGATCGCGGTGTGGGCCCACAATTCCCACCTTGGCGACTCTCGGGCCACCGAGATGAACGATCGCGGCGAGCTGAACGTAGGCCGGCTGGTACGCGAGCGGCTAGGTCGGAACGCGGTGCTCGTCGGATTCAGTACGCATCGCGGCGCGGTGACCGCCGCCTCGGATTGGGGAGGCGAGGCCGAGGTGAAGCGCGTGCGGCCAGGTCTTTCAGAAAGCGTCGAAGCGCTCTTCCACGAGACCGGCATGGCCCGTTTTCTCCTTTGCCTGCGCGATAATCGCGAGCTTGCGAAGAACCTCGAATCGCCACGCCTGGAGCGCGCGATTGGCGTCATTTATCTGCCCGAAACGGAACGGCTGAGCCATTACTTCCATACGCGGCTCGCGCAGCAGTTCGACGCCATGATCCATATCGACGAGACACGCGCCCTACAGCCGCTGGAGTCGGGATCAGGATGGTTAGAGAAGGAGGCTCCGGAAACCTTTCCCAGCGGGGTTTGATCTCGCAGGCAGCCCGTGCGCGTCGGGCTGCCCGGACTGTCCTCCAGTGGCAGCGCGTGCGATCTTTACTCGTGCACAATGAGTAAAGTTCATTGTATCTTTAACCTTTGTCATTCTGGCTTAGGTCAACGATGCCCATTCTGAGTCCCCAGCGTCAGCTAACGTTGCCAAAGGAGATGTGCGATCGGCTTCGGATTGCTGAACGATGATGCGACGCATCGACAGTGCGGGTGCGGGGCGATGTCACTCGGTTGCCGAATTCTCAATCAATGCGTGATCGCCGTGTGCCCAGTCTACGGCCGCGTAACGGTCCGCCAAGGCTGCGGGTGAACGGCATGAAACGGCTGCTTCTTTTCGCGGTGGCTCTTGTTGCCGCCGAAGCTTTTGCGGCGCCGGACGAGGAAGCACTCGGCAGGGCGGAAGGTTATCCCGTATGCCCCCCTTCGATACCCGTAGAGACGCGATGCCTGGTCCGCATGGTGAGTCACTACGACGAGCTTCTTCTGGCTCGCAAGGTCGCCAGGAGTCCCCGGGCACGTCTGCTGAAGCGCGCTTCGACCGAACCTCCGATTACCTACGCTTACCAGTCCCGAAGCAACGGCCTGGACGACTATCTTGCCCACAACCGCACCACGGCGCTGCTCATCCTCAAGGGCGATACGATTCTCGTCGAGCGCTACCAATACGATCGAACCCCTGAACAGCGCATGACTTCCTATTCGATGGCGAAGACCATCGTTGCTCTGCTCGTGGGCGTCGCATTGTCCGAAGGTGCGATTGGGTCGATCGACGACCGTGCCGAAAAATATGTGGAAGAGTTGAAAGGTACGCCGTACGGCGAAACGCCGATTCGCCATCTGTTGACGATGTCCTCGGGCGTCCGGTTTACGGAGACCTATAGCGGCGGTGACGATCTCTCAACCTTGGTTCGCCTTTCGGTGCTGAAGGGAAGCGATGGCGGCGCCGCAACCGTTATGCCCTTCCGCACGCGTGAGCGCATGCCCGGTGAGCGCTTCCATTACTCGTCGGCGGACACTCAAGTCCTTGGCTTGGTACTGCGCGCCGCGACCGGAAAGCCGCTCTCTGATTACCTTTCAGCAAAAATCTGGAAGCCGATGGGCGCAGAGGCGGACGCCTCCTGGATTGTTGACAAAGGCGGCCATGAGACCGCCTACACGAGCGTCAACGCGACGGTGCGGGATTACGCGCGTCTCGGCATGTTGCTCGCAAATGACGGCGCCGTTGACGGCAGGCAGATCATCCCGGCTGCTTGGGTCCGGGCAGCGACGACGGCATCGGAGAAGCGGTTTGAGCCCGGACAGATCGAGAACTTCTCGGGCGCCTGCTGCTCGTCCTTGGGCTACGGTTACCAAACCTGGATTCTTCCCGGCAAGGAGCGGCAATTCATGCTGTGGGGTCTGCGGATGCAATTCATTTTCGTCGAACCGAAGTCGAAGCTGGTGATGGTCCACACCGCGGCAGGTGACATCG
>VBCY01000015.1 GCA_005882995.1 Betaproteobacteria bacterium | reverse complement strand
TGGATTTGTCCCCGTCATTGTGAGCGTCCGCACGCCCGGCCCATCCGGGAGCACGCACCCGCCACTAACGGCGCGGGTGGGGAAATATATCGCGGACTGATTGCCGGTATGCGAACGAGTCAGGCGTGGATATTCACGCAGGACGACGGCTGCTTAAAGAGGTTTCAACGATCGCACCAGAGCGCCTTGGCCGTCGGGTCAGGGTCGATAGCGCCCACCCACGACTCACAAAGAGGTGACCGCTTTCTCCATGGCTGACAGTTCAATCCGAGCGGACAGTGTCCGTCAGCTCTGATTCCGAGCAGAACACGTCAGCTCAGAATCGTTCGAATCGCGATACCGTTTTTGAGCATTTTGGTCACTGGAGTCTTTTCGCTGATTTCGGCCAGTCGGCTGCGTTGTTCCGGAAGCAAAGGCGCACTGAAAGTAATGTGTCGCTCAATGCGTTGGTTTTCGCCCTCATCGCGCAGCGCGATCGAGACTTGGATACTGCCCAAGTCCCAGCCTTTTCTCTGCGCGTACATGCGCAGGGTGATCGATGTACAGGCGCCGAGGCTGGCTAGAAGCAGGTCGGTGGGACTCGGCCCCGTGTTGGAACCTCCTGCGGAGACCGGCTCATCGGCGCGCAACTCGTGGCCGCCGGCGTCGATACGCTGCGCATAGCCCTCTTGCGCCGAACTCGTTACACGTACCGGGGTCTCCAGCGATTGATCCTTGCCTGCCTTCGGGTGCTCAGGAGAATTTGTCATTGATTTTCGCCATTGCTCAGGTCACAACCGCCAGACGTTGGTGAATCAGCGGCACGACGGCAGCGCCTTCTCCGATCGCGGCGCCCACTCGCTTCACCGAGCCGGAGCGCACATCGCCGACCGCAAACACACCCGGCACGTTCGACTCCAGCGGGGTGGACGAACCGTCGGGCGCGTCGATCGCACAAGCGTTGCCCGTAAGCACGAAACCGTGCGCATCTCGTGCCACGCCGCAGCTATCGAGCCAATCGGTCTCCGGATCGGCACCGACGAACAGGAACACGTTTCGTATGGGCCGGTGCTCCTCCAAATCCGTCCGAGTGTCGCGCCAAGTGACGCTCGAAAGTCCTTCATCGCGGTCACCGTGGAGCAGCGTGAGCTCGGTATGAGGATGTAGCTCGATGTTCGGCGTGGCGTCGATGCGATCGATCAGGTAGCGCGACATGCTCGTGGCGAGTCCTTGGCCTCGAACGAGCACATGGACGCTTGACGCGTGCTGCGCCAGAAAGACGGCGGCCTGGCCCGCGGAATTGCCGCCGCCGACGAGCGCGACTTCACTTCCCGAACACATCTTCGCTTCCAGCGCCGAGGCCCAGTACCAGACGCCGCGGCCTTCGAATTCGGCGAGGTGCGGTACGTCGGGTCGGCGATAGCGGGCTCCGCTGGCAATCACGACCGTGCGAGAGCGCATCTTGCGTCCATCGCTGAGCGTCACGGTCAATTCGCCGTCCGGTCCCTTTCGCGTGCAGGCAAGCGCCGCGGCCTGCGCGGGAATCAGGATCTCAGCGCCAAACTTCTGTGCCTGCACGAAGGCGCGCCCGGCAAGCGCCTGACCCGAGATGCCGGTCGGAAAGCCGAGATAATTTTCGATTCGCGCGCTTGCACCCGCCTGTCCGCCGAACGATCGACAGTCGAGCACAACGACGCGCAAGCCTTCCGAGGCGGCGTAAACGGCGGTCGCAAGCCCGGCGGGTCCCGCGCCCACGACAGTAACGTCGAAGAGTTCGTCCCGCGAGCTGGTATCGAGCATGCCCAGGCAGCGTCCGAGGGCCTCTTCGGATGGGTTGAGGAGCACGGAACTGCTTGGGCAGATGACCAGGACCGCGCCCTTGGACGCGCCGTATTGTTCGAGCATGGCTGCAGCCGCGTCGTCATGCTCGGCATCAACAACGTGATGAGGGTAGCCGTTTCTCTTGAGGAAAGTCTGGAGGCGAAGCACCTCGGGTGATTGCGACTTACCAATCAGCACGGGCCCGCTGCCGCCGGCTTCGATGAGACCGACCCGGCGCAGGATCAGGGCGCGGACGATACGTTCACCGAGGTCGGCCTCGGCGATGATCAGTGCGCGCAATTGTTCCGGCACCACCAGAAGCGCCTCGGCGCTTTCTTCAGCGTACCCGTCCACGAGGGCGTGGCGCCCGGAGAGGGTCGCAACTTCGGCGATAAACTGACCCGGACCCCGACTCGCGATGGGCACGACATGGCCTAAGCCGTCGCGCTGGCTGATGAGCACTGAACCCTTCAGCACCACGAACATGCCTGGGCTCGGCTCTCCGGCGGCGAGCAGCCGCTCGCCACGCGCATAGCGCCGCTGCGTGCCAAAGCGGCTGATGCGCGCGATCTCCGCATCGGTCAGCTGCGGAAACATCTGCTTGCGCCGGCTGGTGAGCGTGCCGGGGAGGTCGTCTCCCGCGATCGGCTCGGGGTCCGTGGGTTTCATGCGACGGGCTATGGCAAATCGAACAGGAGGATTTCGGCGTCGTGGCTCCGAGCCGTCACTGCAAGCGCCGCTTCAGCGTGCACTGCGACACCGTCGCCGGCGTTGAGTCCTTGCCCGTTGGCGTCGACGGCGCCGCGCACGACTTGCAGCCAGGCTCTGCGTCCGTTGGCTAACGCATGCGTCACCTGCTCACGCTCATTAAGAAGGGTCGCGAAAAGCTGAACGTCCTGATGGATCACGATGGAGCCATCACCTCCGTCGTGTGATCCCACCAAGCGCAGGCGCCCGCGCTTTTCCTCATCCGGAAATCGCTTCTGATCGTAACGTGGAGCGATTCCCGCGCGATCGGGCACGATCCAGATCTGCAGAAAGTGCACCGGCTCGGTCTTCGAGTGGTTGAATTCGCTGTGGCGGATGCCCGTGCCGGCCGACATGATCTGTACGTCGCCCGGGCGAATGACCGATCCGGTGCCGATGCTGTCCTTATGCTCGAGGGCACCTTCCAGAACGTAGGAGATAATCTCCATGTCGCGGTGGCCATGGGTACCGAATCCCTGGCCGGGGCTGACCTGGTCTTCGTTGATCACCCGTAGCGGCCCGAAGCCCGTGTACTGCGGATCGTAGTAGTCCGAGAAGGAGAACGTATGCCGGCTATGGAGCCACCCAAGACTGGCGGTGCCTCGATCGGCGGACTTGCGAATCTCCAGCATTGTCGTTTTCTTCAGCGTCCCGGCGTTTCGCCGGAACGGGTCGTCTCGAACAGGAACCACGCGCGCCGCTCTGCCTCGTCGATCCAGATTTCGAGCAGGCTCGCCGTTGCGACGTCGCCGTGTTCCTCGCATACGCTGTGCGTCTCGCGCATGCGATCGACCAGCTGTGCGTTGTCCTCTCGCAACTCAGCCAGCATATCGAGCGGCGTGACGAACTCAGCGTCGTTATCCGACACGCGCTGCAGACGCGTGATATGGCCGATCGAGTGTAGCGTAGTCCCGCCCAGCTTGCGGACGCGCTCCGCGATCGGGTCGGTGGTCGCGTAGAGCTGATCAGCGTGTTCGTCCAGAAGGAGGTGATAGTCGCGGAAATGAGGTCCCGAGACGTGCCAATGAAAGTTCTTTGTCTTCATGTAGAGCGCGAAGAAGTCGGCGAGCAGGGCGTTGAGCGCACCGGCGATGTCGGCGGTCGCTTTCGCTCCAAGGCTGCTCGGTGTATGAAGCTTGGGGCTGCGTCGAGGTGTGGCGGCTTTGTCGTTCATGGTCCTTCATCTCCTCTCGTTGCGAGTTGAATGCGAGCGTCGCGGCGAGCCCAAAGCAGAGGGAAATCGGCCCGGCGACGGCTCCCCGTATTGCCAAGTCCTAACTTGCGCGTAACCGCGCGGCTTGTCGTGCGGGATGGAAAGATCTCAGCGCGAAAATTCCGGTGCCCAGAGCGGCAGCACGGCAGGGTCAACATTATTTCAGCGGACCTCGGCTCTGATCGTCCGCCAGAGTGCATCATTGGTCCAATTTATTGTTAGAATAGTTACCATAGATTTAGTATATCAAATCTAGTCGATTCGCTCGTACGCCAACGACGGCTACAAGCACCGCTGCCTGCGCGATGAGGAAAGAAGCGATCCCGATCAGGCTCGGGATAACGCGAAGCAACGCGAATGCAGATGTCGACATTCCCGGGATCATGACGCGTCTCCTCTAGCCGGCATTGGCGTATTTCTCGTTGTAGTTTCGGCCTGAAGGTGATGTTTGATCCGGCGCGATCTCTAGCCCTTGATGAAGGCGAGCAGCTCTTCGTTGACCTGTTCCTTGAGGGTCGTGCACATGCCATGGGGCGCACCTTTGTAGACCTTCAGCGTTGCGCCCTTGACGATCTTAGCCGAGAGCAGCGCCGAATCGGCGATCGGCACGATCTGATCGTCGTCGCCGTGCAGGATCAGCGTGGGCACGTCGATCTTGCGAAGGTCTTCCGTCAGGTCTGTCTCGGAAAACGCCTTGATGCAGAAGTAAGAGGCCGGCATGCCTGCTATCATTCCTTGCAGCCAGAAGGATTCGCGCACGCCTTCCGAGACCTTGGCGCCCGATCGGTTATAGCCGTAGAACGGGAGGCTCAGGTCTTTCCAGAACTGCGAACGGTCGGCGAGAACTCCTTTGCGGATGCCGTCGAAGATGTCGATTGACAAACCACCGGGATTGGCGGGGGTTTTGAGCATCAGCGGCGGCACGGCTCCAATCAGGACGGCCTTTGCGACACGCTCTGTACCGTGGCGTCCGATGTAGCGCGCGACTTCGCCTCCGCCGGTCGAATGGCCGACATGAATTGCATCTCTCAAGTCGAGCTTTTGAACCAACTGCGCGAGATCGTCGGCATAGGTGTCCATGTCGTTGCCGTTCCATGGCTGACTGGAACGGCCGTGCCCGCGACGGTCATGGGCGATGCAGCGATAGCCGCGCGAAGCCAGAAAGAACATCTGGTCTTCAAAAGCGTCGGCCGAGAGGGGCCACCCGTGGCTGAACACGACTGGCTGTCCCTTGCCCCAGTCGTTGTAATAAATCTGAGTGCCGTCGTTGGTCGTGATCGTGCTCATACGATTGCTCTCCTACGGAGAAGGATGCATTTTCCACCACGCCACTCGTTTCGTCATCTTCGAAAAGATGCGCACGCAGTTCTTCGAAGAAGTTCTCAAGTTCATGAAGGAGTGACAAGGAACCCGCGGAAAAGTCAGGCAAAATCAATCGCAACCGAT
>VBCY01000130.1 GCA_005882995.1 Betaproteobacteria bacterium | reverse complement strand
TTCTCGGTAACGAGTTGGCAGGAGTCGTAATCCGAGTGGGATCTCGCGTGCGGCGATTCAAGCCCGGCGACGAGGTGTATGCACGACCTGACAAGAACCGAATCGGGACATTCGCGGAGTTCATCGCAGTAAGCGAAGATGACTTGGCAATTAAACCCAAGAGCCTAACGATGGAGGAAGCGGCTTCCCTCCCCTTGGTCGGCTTGACCGCTTGGCAAGCGCTCATCGAAAAGGCGAAATTGAAGAAAGGACAGAAAGTTCTGATCCACGCGGGCTCGGGCGGCGTGGGAACGTTCGCCATTCAGCTAGCCAAGGATGTTGGCGCAACCGTGGCGACGACAACGAGTACGGCGAATATCGACTTCGTTCAGCGTCTCGGTTCAGATATCGTGATCGATTACAAGAAGGATTCGTTCGAAGAAGAGAAGTCCCTCCGAGTGCTCAAACCCGGTGGAAATCTCATCTCGATCTCTGGTCCACCGGATCCCGAGTTTGCGAGGCACCTTGGATTGAGCCGGATACTTGAACTGGTGATGCGTCTCTTAAGCTTCCGGATCAGAAGACAAGCCAAGCGTCATCAGGTCAACTATTCCTTTCTCTTCATGAGAGCAAGCGGGGATCAGTTGCGACAGATCGGTTCTCTCATCGAGAAGGGCGCCATACGCCCGGTCTTGGACCGGGTCTGCCCATTTGAATCGACCAAAGAGGCGATGGCTTACGTCGAAAAGGGACGTGCAAAAGGGAAAGTCGTCGTCAAGGTTCGATAGAAGAAGCGCTTTGCCTAGAATCGAAGGCCTTCGCTGTGAGGATGTGTCCGCTATGGGGTCGATCTCGGCCGGTCGAAAACGGCCACTAGACATCGCCCTTTGTCGTTGAGCGCGAGGATTACAGGTGCGCCCGATCAGCGCTGATCGCGAGTGTTCGCGGTACGAAGGATCGGGCGGCGACAGCCTCGCGATGCGGTGTTCACGCTCACGAAGCGTTTCTCGGGTCATTGGAAGCCTTCGCTTTGAACTCCACGTAACGCGATCGCAGAATCCGCTTGCCTGCACGGGCGTCAGCCAGCGCCGCCAGGCCTTCCGCCAACTCAGCGAACACATCGCGCGTTGCCTCTCGCTTGATATTTCGCTTGACGGTCGAACGAGTCTTCGGATGTGTTTTCAAGTCGACTCCAGTTCCATGTGAACGCGGCGGCCAATCGCGGTGGCGATGTTGACCAGTGCGTCGAGTGAGAACCGAGATACACGGCCACGCAGTAGGTCATTCATACGCGGTTGCGTAATTCCGCAGTGTTCGGCGGCTTCGGTTTGCGTCCAGCCGCTGTCTTTCACAATGGCCGCGATCTGCTGCATGAGCTCCGCGCGCGCGCGAAGATTTGCCGCTTGCTCGGGGGTATCCGCCAGAGCATCCCACACGCTCGCGTAGACTTTCGCCTTGCTCATCTTCGGTCCTTCATCATTTCCTGGAATCGAGCCTTCGCAATTGCAATGTCGCGCTGTGATTATCCGGCGTCCTGTCTAACGTCTGTCGGAAAGTCGCGCACGCACCGAAGCGAATCTCCAAGGAAACGCACCGGTTTCATCGCCTCATTATACTGATATGGATATAAGACGCAAGGCCCCGGATAGTTATGCAGAATCGCCGTCAGACGAAAGGCTTATCGCCGTGGTCTGGTCCGCCTGATAACGTGATGAGCAGTCACCGATCGACGTTCGGATCTGCGCTACCTTCGCAAATGCGATTTATGGCGACAAAGACCATTGTTATTGCCGACGACCGCGAACTCTGCACCGATGTCGTCCAGCATTTGCGCGCCTGCCCGGATTGCGAGGTCATGGTTCGGCGCTTGCCGCTAGCTGACTACCAGATCGGCGGCCGGATGTTGCTTGAGCGAAAGCGCTGGCCTGATCTCGTCGCGTCCATTGTTGACGGCCGCTTGTTCCGCCAAGCGTGCCGGCTGGCTGCCTCAGCCTTGCATGCGGTCGTGTTGCTGGAAGGAAGCGAAGAAGACATTGCCGAATCTGCGATGACGCGCGAGGCGATCCAAGGCGCGCTCATCACCGTGAGTGTCATCCTCGGCATTCCGGTGCTGCGTTCGCGCGACGCCGAAGAGTCTGCGAGAGTCATGCTCTACGCGGGACGCCAATTGGGCGGCGTCATCTCTGGTGCAGTAACGCGGCCCGGCTACCGACCGAAGTCCAAGCGAAGCGTCCAGTTGCATATTCTGCAAGGTTTGCCGACAGTGGGACCTTTTCGCGCGGCGCGTTTGTTGGACAGATACGGCACGGTAGAGGCCGTTCTCGCTGCGGGGGCTCAAAATCTCATCTGTGTGCCCGGCATCGGCAAGCGGACCGCAGAAGAGATTCGATGGGCTGTGTCGGAAGCGCCGGTGCGCTATGGCTAAACCTCGCGGGCGGCGCCAAGTCGAATGGACCGCAATTCGATCGATCGGCGCGCGGCTTCATTGGAAATATTTTCGCGACATATTTAACGGCTAGCGATGAAAACACTCGACGACTGGCGACTGTGTCGCGAAGTAGGACCGGGCATCGACGAGATTCGCATCGAATACCCCAATGGCGCGTTGAGGTTCGTCGTCTTTCAGGAGGCGTCGTAATGACTGGCGGGTTCGAGCAAGCCGCGGTCCATTTCCTTCACTCCTACGGATACCTGGCGCTATTCGTGCTCCTTGCGCTCGAGACGTCAATGATCCTGCATTTCATTCCCAGCGAAGTCATCGTCACTGTCGCCGCGGCCACGCTTGCCACTGACACGACCCAGCTTGTTCTCGTCATTGCCGTGAGCACCTTGGGTGCGACGGCGGGTAGTCTCATGCTCTACGCCTTCGCGCGCTACGGGGGACGCCGATTCCTGGATCGACACCCCCGCTTCTTCGGCCTGAACGCAAAGCGTCGCGCCCGCCTAGAATCTTGGTTCCAGCGTCCCGCAGGCGAAAGCCTGGTGTTCTTTCTTCGCCTGGTGCCTTTCCTCCGCGCCGCCGTGAGCATTCCCGCGGGCCTCGCTGAGATGAGCGCGTACAAATTCACGCTCTACAGCGCAGCAGGAAGCCTTATCTTCAATGCCGCGCTCGCCTACTCGACCTATGCGGCGCGAACGAACCCCGACGTCATGGCAGAAATCCACGTCGCAATCGCCTACGCGACGAGCCGGTGGCCATTTTTCCTTGCGTTGGCCCTCATCGCACTGGTTGCCGTCTACTTGCTCTATCGCCGCCGCTATGCCTACCGAAAGGCACCCCATTTGGCCGTTCGACATGTTCTGCGCGCAAGCGCCATCGCCGCTCTCGCCTCCGGCGTGATTCTGCTCGCGTTCAGCCTTTTCGCACCCAACGTGACCTACCGGGCGGTTACCCGGGTCGCGGTGGATGCCGGCCAACTCGCAGAGCAGTACGGTATTTCGGGGTTGTTGTTTCTCCTGGCCATTGCGTTAGGTGCGATCACGCTCGGCCTTGTCGCACTCACCGTCTCGCCCTTCTTGGAAAAACTCACTCAAGCGCTCTTCCGGCGTCTGCGCGCGCGGGCGAGGAAGGACGGCTCGCGCTGAATGACCGGCATCCAGCTGCGAGCCTTCGCCATCGCGTTCATTGGATCGGGTCTGTGATGCGAGCGACTAGACCGTCCAGATGCTTTTGGAATCGCGTTGCTAATTTTGCGTATTGGCGGTGCGATCTTTATGCCTCGTTTCAATCTGGAGCTCGCGCGCGCTGGTGAGTCATTCTTTCAGGCTCCTTGGTGGCAATGGGAGGGTTACACGCCGGAGCTTCGCCTGGGTCGGCGGACGGTCCTCACCTTCCCGCTGCTTCCTCCTCCGCAGAAGAACTGATCGCCACCGTCGGACTCGAGCCCTGACACGTTCACTCCAGACGGCATCTCGAGCCGCTCCAGGACCTCTCCCGTTCGAGGATCGACTCGCCTCAAATCGCTCTCGTCACCTTCCCAGGTG
>VBCY01000606.1 GCA_005882995.1 Betaproteobacteria bacterium | reverse complement strand
GCCTTGTCGATCGCGGTGATCGTAGCTGTCATCTTGACCGTCTGAGCAACGCCGGCCTTCCCAGGCGCCGAGCCGGCCATCACGCTTCCGGTCTGGGCTTCGGCGGACCATGCAATGACCGTCATCACAACGACACCGATGGAAACAATCAGTTTGCGCATGCTACGACTCCTCGTCTGACGGAATTGACTTCAGTTGATGAAGGCTCATGGCCCAAATGGTCGGATACGAGCTTGCTCTCCGAATGCTCCAAACATCGAAGGCTGTTGTTGGATGCCTGGCGCTAAACATGTAATTTTACTTGATCGTATAACCGCGGCGGGATCGATGCCCGTATTCTGCTTCGCCCAGGCGAGACATTCGCCGTCATCATTTTTCTGCTGCTGGGTGCTCAGCGCCTTTGCCGGATAGACGATCGGCTTCTACGCAGACGCCGCGACCGCGACACTCAGTAGAGCACATGCACCTGCAACCACTGCATATCTCTTCATGATTGTTCCTTGACAATTCGGATAATGCGCCAAGCGCTTCACGCACAGCGCGTTCTCAAATCGACTGCCTCTTGAACCATGGCAGCTTGACGTCGCTCGGATTGATACCAGTTGATCCAGCCCAAGACTCCCAGGCCACGCAGCGGTGGCCTCTCGCTTCCATAGGCAGCGGTTTGGGTGCAACGTTCAGTGAAGCTTTTGCGCCAGGAGCACAAAGCCGGCCAAAAACACGGCTTCGACCCCGAGGAGGACGATGGCGCGGGCGCCGACTTTCTTGATCTCCAGCAATGAGGTCTTGAGGCCGACCGCAGCGATGGCGACCACGAGGCAGGCGCGAGAGATTTCGTTCAGCGCGGCGCCCGCTGGCTTGGGGATCCATCCCAGGCTGCCCACGACGACAAAGGCAAGAAACGCAAGCAAAAAGAAGGGCAGCAGCGGATCACCGCTGCGGCTTTCCGTGCGTTGCAGACCATGCCGGACGGCAAACGAAATGGCCATAACCACAGGTAGGAGCAGTGCCACGCGGAACATCTTGGTCAGCACCGCGTAATCTCCGACTTCGGGCGAGATGCTGTAGCCGGCACCGACGACTTGCGCGACATCATGAATAGTGCCGCCCAGAAAGATCCCGGCTTGATTCGCTCCGAGGCCGGCAACGCTGACAATAACCGGATAGAGAATCATCGCGATGGTAGACAACGCCGTCACTCCCGCAATGGTGAAAAGTAGCTCGCGTTCCGACTTGTCGTCGTGCGGAAGCACGGCGGCGATGGCGATTGCCGCTGAGGCACCACAGATCGCGCTCGCGCCTCCCGTTAGAATTCCGATCCGACCCGAGAGACCCAACGCACGCGCCAATGCAAGACCGAAGAAAATTGTGACGACCACCCCCGCGACGAGCAGGCCGCCGTTATACCAGCCCAAACCGCTTATCTGATCGATGGTGATGCGTGCGCCAAGCAGCGCGACGCCGAAGCGCAGGATGCGTCTCGCGGCAAAGTCGACGCCGGGCTTTGCAAGCCCTTCGGCAGCGACCGGGTTAAGCGCCATTCCAAGGAGCAGCGCGTACAACAACGTCGGTCCGCCGCGGTGATCGGCGATGAATGCCGAGGCAATCGCGATGACCACGCTCAGCAGGAGGCCGGGCCACCAGTGCCTGAACTCTCTGCGCCAACCCGAAGCGAGCGCCGCAACCGAAGCGGAAGACAACTGATTCATAGGAAATCCTTGCCTACCATTGCGATTCGATCGCGAATGCGTATGGCCACGCAGTTGGTCCGACGCTCATCTCGCCAACTCTCTAAGCAGCTCTTCAGCCTTCGGCCACGGCCCGTACCCCGCCGCGGGATTGAGATGGCCGACCGCGCCCAGATTCACGACGCGGCTTCCCCAAGCTTGGGCCAGTCCTTCGACGCGGTCGAGTCGTCCGAGCGGATCGTTGGCGCTCGCGGCGACGATGCTCGGGAACGGCAGGCGGTCGCGCGGCGTCGGCAGCCAGCCGTTCCGCTGCAGAACGTCCTGCGTGGGATAACCCTCGGGCAGCGGCGATTCGAAATCCGGCGGTGTCGCGAGCAGCGCGCCCTTGATCGCGCGCTTATGTTTCTGTGCCCAATGCACGACGATCATACAGCCTGCGCTATGCGCCGCGAGGACGACAGGTCCCTCGATCTGCGAGAGCGATTGATTGAGCATGGCGACCCACGTAGCGCAGGAAAGCTTGTCGCGCTCCATGCGCGGAACGGACGTCGCCTTTGGCAATTGCTGTTCGAGCAGGGTTTGCCAATGCTCCGGCACGTAGTCGCGCAGGCCAGGAACGATCAGGATTGTCGCGGAAGCAGCTTGGCTCAAGCTCGATGCTCCGTTCAATGGTCAGAACTGGTCGTCGGCGATGGCGAGCAGGCCCGCCGCTCCGGCAAGGACGGTATCGCGCAGCCCCGGCGCGTGCGTCAGGCAGTGCTCGGTGAAGTGCCGCGCCGTGGCGATTTTCGCGCGCAGAAAGTTGGCATCGCCCTCCCCCGCGCCCAGCTTCCTCGCGGCCACAAGCGCCGCGCGGCCGAGTTGCGCCCCGCCGCAGACGATGCCCGCGAGTTCGAGGAACGGCACTGCCGCGGCCAGCACCGCAACAGGCTGATTCGAGAACTCCTTGACAACAAAACGTCCGGCCTCTTCAAGCGCCGCGACACCCAAGCGCAGCTGCGCGCAGATCACGGCGAGCTCCGAGTGATCTGCATCGTCAAGCTCACGTGTCACGTCACGCATCGTGGCGACGGCCGCAGTCAGCGCTTCGCCTCCGTCGCGCACGATCTTGCGTCCGATCAAGTCGTTGGCTTGAATGCCGGTCGTGCCCTCGTAGATCGTCGTGATCCGCGCGTCGCGTACGTACTGCGCCGCCCCGGCTTCCTCGATGAAGCCCATGCCGCCGTGAACCTGAACGCCCAGTGAGGTCGTCTGTTGCGCCATCTCGGTACTCCAGCCTTTGACGATAGGGATCATCAGCTCCGCGAAGGCGAGTTCGCGCTTGCGCGTCTCGGAATTGGAATGCTTGTGTGCGCGATCGAGTGCCGCAGCAGTCACATAGCCAAGGGCTCGCGCCGCTTCCGTGTTCGCGCGCATGGTAAGAAGCATCCGACGCACATCGGGGTGGCCGATGATGC
>VBCY01000129.1 GCA_005882995.1 Betaproteobacteria bacterium | reverse complement strand
CACATGCTGCCATTGGCGTCGTTTCTCGCACCATGCCCCGTGAGGTCGATCGAATGCCACCTGTCCTCGTGGCAGTTGGCGCATATCGGTTTGGTCTGCCCCTGGACCGCGGGCAGCTGCGCCTGCGCCATTGCACTGGATGAAATGCCGGCCACGAGCATGAAGCTTAGTGCGCTCGCAGCGATGGAGACGGTCAATCGCATGACTTCCTTCCCTTCCCCGTAGTGCGATATGCGCGCTCGACCCGACTTTCCTTACGAACCGAGCTTGGCGGATGCCGCCAATGAAACGTCGGTAACACCCGCCTGCGCTTGGGAGTTTGCGACCTGGCTTTCGCTACTGGTCTGATCTATGTCAAACCTTGCTCATTGCTGGCGGAGTTGTGGCAAAAGCGACACAAGGTTTTGGCACTGCGTTGCAGGCCAGGCGACCACGCGTTCGAGGGATGGGTCGCGCGCTGAATCGACTTCAGCCAGAAGAAGACAACGCTATAAGAAGCGTAGGTTGGAAGCCTTGTTAACGAGTTAGCACGACCTTCTGGTACAGACCTCCGAAATACGTCTTTTTGTTCACAGAGGCGAGGGTGACGTCATGCGGAACGTAGGTTTCGAGCTCGGTTTCCCAGAGGTCGAGCGCAAAAGGCTCGAGGCGTTTCAGTACGGTTCTCATCAGCGGACGGAGCGGATGCCAGTCATGGGGCCGGTGGTAATCCACGAGCACGATCTTGCCGCCTGGCTTGACGACTCTGACGGCCTCGGCGACCGTGCGCCGACGCACTCCAAGAGGCTGTTCGTGCAGAAGGAAGAACAGCAGCACCTCGTCATAGGTTGCATCGGCAACGCCAAGCGCTGTCGAATCCAGATGGAGGAGACGCGCCTTGGCGTCATGCGGCAACTTGCGCTGCAGATTGCGAAGCTGTATGGGCATGACATCGACGACGTCGAGCGTTGCATCCTGCGCGAGTTGCTCGTGAAGTCGAACGGTCAGGTCCCCGTAAACGCAGGCGACTTGCAACGTCCTGCTTCCGGCTCGGGACGTCATCTCCGCCAGTGCGGCATCGCGGAGCCGGGCGTAGTTGCCCAGGAGGATCAGGTTGACCAGCCAGTCGCGTTCGAAAACGCGCACCGCCCAAGGATGCACGTAGGCCCACCAATAGATTTCCTGGAGGTACGAAGGCACGGGCAGCGAGGTCACAGCCGGTCCCGCGAGAGAGTGGGGTGCAGTGATGCGGTCCTTCGACCGCATGGACGACAGGACCCGATCATGGTTGCTAAGCAAGCGTCGTTCCTCCCTTTGATCGCAGCGGTCGCTGCGGCTACACGCCAGCGTAGATCACGATGGCGCGCTCACGACGTAATCGACGTAACGAGGCTCGTACATCTGCCGTTTCATGAACAGCAGCAGATCACGTGGCCTTGGCACTGACGCCATGCCCTGCGCATATGCCACTTCCGCGACGTCCGCAGCGATTCTAGCCGATACATCGCGCACGCGGGCAAGTGGTGGATACAGGCTGCCTTGAGCGAGGTCGTCCTCGGTCACCTGATCGGCGAGCGAATTCGCAGCCACCATGAACATCTCGTCGGTCACTCGCTTCACCCTGACGGTGATCGCCGCCAAGCCGACAACCGGTAATATGTAGGAATTGTTACCCCGTCGCGGCACGAAGCTCTGAGAACCGACGCGCACCGGATCGAACGGGCTGCCGCAGGCGAACAGCGCCTTCCCGCGCGACCATGCGTAAGCCTGCTCGGCGGTGCACTCCGACTTCGATGTTGGGTTGGAAAGCGCGAACACGATCGGCCGCTCGTTGATCCTCGCCATTTCTTCGACGATCTCACGAGTG
>VBCY01000128.1:2440-4441 GCA_005882995.1 Betaproteobacteria bacterium | reverse complement strand
GCCAATTCAAAGTGGGGGTCTATTAAGTCCGAACATCTGACGGTCCAAGGGCCTTAACTGCGGTTAAGTGCCTAAAAACGGACCCCACTGGGAAGAAAATAAGCAATTGATTGCTCGCATTAATCCGACGTTTGAATCGAGGGACTGTTAATCCGCAGGTCCCAGGTTCGAGATGCTATGCTGGATTGGCGCTGAGCAGTTGAGGTGGTTATAACGGAGTCGCAATTCGTTATCGACCAGGAGACTGATATGGACACCACCTTCATGCGACAGGCCAAGCAAGCAACAGATCGTCAGTTGTTTATCGCCTTTGAGCTGGCGCAGCGGCATTGGCGGCTAGCCTTTGGCGACGGCGTGGGCCGAGCGCGGCTGGTGACGCTGGAGGCGGGTGACCAAGTCGCGGTGAAAGAAGCGATCGCGAAGGCGCGAATCCACTTCGGGCTCGATGAAGCGGCGGCGGTGGTGAGTTGTTACGAAGCGGGTCGTGATGGATTCTGGTTGCACCGCTGGTTGCTGGAATGCGGAGTCGAGAATCTGATTGTGGACTCCGGCAGTATCGAAGTGAACCGAAGGCAGCGTCGTGCCAAGACCGACCGGCTGGACGCGCTGAAGCTGTTGTCGATGCTGATGCGCTACATGGGTGGCGAGCGGCGCGTGTGGACGGTGCTGCACGTGCCCACCACAGAGCAGGAGGATGCCCGGCGGCCGCATCGGGAGCGCGAGCGGCTCGAGCGTGAGCGCCTGGCGCACAGCAATCGCATCCGGGGGCTGCTGATGCTTCATAACATCCGGGTGAAGACGATTGGTGGAGCGAAGTGGTGCCAACGCCTGGCGGCGCTGCGCGTGCACTTGCCGGTCCAGCTGTGGGCCGAGCTTGGGCGTGAGAGCGAACGGCTGCGCCTGGTCGTGGAGCAGCTACGTGCGCTCGAAGCCGAACGCGCACAAAGCTTGATCCAAGCTGACCCCGCGCGGGAGAAGACGGTGAAGCTGCTCGAGCTGGTGAGCATCGGGCCGACGAGCGCCTGGGTGCTGGCGCGGGAGGTGTTCTGGCGAACGTTGCGCAACCGGCGCGAGGTTGCCCATTGCGCCGGACTGGCGCCGATGCCCTACGCGAGCGGGGAGTCAGCACACGAGCAAGGCATCAGCAAGGCCGGCAACCGCCGCGTGCGCGTGCTGACGGTGCAGCTTGCCTGGTGTTGGCTGCGCTATCAGCCACAGAGCGCGCTTGCGCAGTGGTTCAACGTGCGCTTCGCCGGAGGCGGCAGTCGCATCCGGCGCATCGGCATTGTCGCGCTGGCACGACGGCTGCTGATCGCGCTCTGGCGCTATGTCGAATACGGCGTGATTCCCGAGGGTGCCACGCTCAAGACGCGAACTGTTTGATGCAATGAACTGCTCAACGCTGACCGACGCACACCGAGACAAGGCACCCGTACCAGGGCTGGGTGAACTCGCACACCGATTTCGAGATTGGGGCGCCTTGAGAATTCTACGGTCCGCACAACACGCACAGCGCGTGCATAGCATGAGGTGCTTGGCATACCCATGTGCCGACACGGATAGAAGGCCTATCGAGCGTTGCGCTCGATTCTTTGGAACGGACCGCCGGTGGTGCAGCAGGCAACGAGGCAGTTACGAGGAAGACGTTTGATCGATCGATATGAAAATAGGTCATCCAGCAGGGTGCTCGTGCCGGCGGGAGAAGCGCCGCCAGCGCGCACGTGGAATGGATAACCTTTAGCGCATAGCAAGGAGTTAGGAAAGACTCGACCAGCTGACCACCAATTGTTCGGCCATTCGCTGAGCTGACTCAGGAGGACTTGACAATCCTCATAGAAGCCCTGGTCGGGGAGCCAATCAACACTTGCGTCGCATGATAGTGGTCACTTCACCCGGTCTATCGATATACCGAGTTCCCGGTCTATTTCAGCACTTCTGCGATGATCGGCCGTTCGTTCGGACAAACGATCTCGGCCAACAATCCCTTCAGGTAAATCTCAG
>VBCY01000128.1:0-2334 GCA_005882995.1 Betaproteobacteria bacterium | reverse complement strand
CGAATGAAACTTTCGAGCTGAGGCCGACCCATCGATCGGCTGCTGCGGCGACCGGACCGGCGAAGGAGAGCGCCGCGATAACGGCGCAAGCGATGAGTTGCTTCACGATGATTCCTTTACTTTCGTGGGCGAGGGTTCGATCTGCGTCCCCAAACGCTTACGCGGCGCCGGCGAGATTGGTTGGAACATTGACGAAGACGCGACCTGCAAGCAACAGCCGCGCGGTTCGAACGACGCCGGCTCGTGAAATCGTGAGAACGCCGGCGACCCCAGTCGGTTCGACCTCGACGCGCATTTCGATCTTTCCAGCCGGGTGCTCGATGACTATCCTATCGGTGTCGCGCGTGTCATCCCTCATCTGAGCCGCGACGCTGCCGGGCACGCGGACTGCCGCGGCTATGCACAGCGCGCCGGTGACGGCGTGCGCCGCATGGCACGTCCACGGCGTCAGGTAACGCGACGAGAGGCTGCCGCTGCGCGCCGGTGGTGCGAGCAGCGCAACCTTCGGAAGCACCTTGCCTGTCGCGTCGCCGAGTCCCATGCGCAGCGCCGCTTCGATCCGGATCGCTTCGATGCGCCGGAACAGTGGTTTGTCTGCCTCGAGCGCCGCCTTGGTCTCATAGCCCGTCTTGCTGAGCGCGGCCGCGGCGATGAGCACCAGCGGCGACGCGAAGTCGACGCATGACACCTCGATGCCGTCGACGACGTCGATCGCGTGACCGGTTGGCAGCAATTTTCCGGTCTTCGCGCCGGCGGCGTCGAGAAAGTTGAGCACCACCGGCGCGCCACACGCCGGCACGCCGTCGATCGCGGCGTCGCCTGCATAGGTCACCTTGCCGCCGGGGGTCTGAACGACCGCTTCGATCACCTTGCCGGTATTGCGATTGAAGATGCGAAGCGTCGTTTGCGGCGATGTCGGTTGCGCGAGACCGCGCTCGATCGCGAACGGCGCGACGGCGGCCAGCATATTTCCGCAATTCGGCGCAGTATCGACCGTGTCGCCTCCGACGGCGACTTGTGCGAACAAGTATTCGACATCGACGCCGGGGCGTGTTGAAGCGCTCACGATCACCGCCTTGCTCGTCAGACTATCTCCGCCACCGATGCCGTCGATCTGGCGGATGTGCTCGGAGCCCATCACCGCGAGCAGCGTACGATGCAGTTGCGCGGGATCCTGCGGCAGATCTGACGCGAGGAAGAACGGTCCCTTCGACGTGCCACCACGCATCACCATGCACGGTATGCCCGTCAACATGCGTTTCACCTTGCGCGCAGGCTTTCCAACACGCGGTCGACCATCACGCCGGACTGTCCGAGGTAGTTCGCGGGATCGCAGAGCTTCGCGAGCTCGGCGCGGGTCACGTGCTTCGTGATTTCCTTGTTCTCGGCGAGCAGGTCCAGCAGCGGCCGTTTCCGCGCGATCGCCTCCCGGCAGATCTCGTAAACAAGGTCGTGCGCGTACTCGCGACCGAGATACGGCCCGAGTCCCATCATCACGGCTTCCGACACGACGAGGCCGTTGGTCATGTCGAGCACTTCGCGCATCCGCTGCGCATCGACCTCGAGTCCCTCGAGGACGAAGCGCGCTTGCTTGAGCGCACCCGAGAGCAGGCAGAACGCCTCCGGCAGCACGATCCATTCGATCTCCCACGGTCCCGTCGAGCGTTCGTGGTCGGCGACCATCGCGTCGAGCAACGCGGCGGCGTGCTGCCGAACGACGGAGATCGTAGCGTGGATGTAGCACGACGAGATCGGGTTGCGCTTCTGCGGCATGGTGCTGCTCGAGCCGCGTCCGGGCGCGAATGGCTCGTACACTTCGCCGACTTCGGTCTGCATCATCAGCTTGACGTCCATCGCCAGCTTGCCGAGCGTGCCGCCGACGAGCCCCAGGAAGCAGCCGACCTCGGCGATGGTGTCGCGAATCGTGTGCCACGCGATCAGCGGCTGCGCGAGGCCGAGCTCTTCCATCAGCCCTTGCTGCGTCTGCATCGCACCCTTCTCGATAGACGCTAACGTACCTGCGGCACCGCCGAATTCGCCCACCAGCACGCGCGGTCGAAGCTTGCTGCAGGTTGCTGCGCGCGACCATCGGCGTGTCGCGGTGCCGCTTCGCGAGATCGGCGAGCGCGGCCGAGATGGCGCGCAAATCGTCGTCGATGAGCTCGAGCGCCTCGCGCATCTGCAGCACCGTCGCGGTGTCGGTAATGTCCTGCGTGGTCGCGCCCCAGTGGCAGTACTCGCCAAGCTTGTCGCGGCACAGCGCGTTCAATTGCGAGACCACACCCAGGATCGGATAGCCAATGCGCTCGGTCTGCTGCTTGAGCTTGCGCATGT
>VBCY01000014.1 GCA_005882995.1 Betaproteobacteria bacterium | reverse complement strand
CCTTGAAGCGAGCCTCGCGCTCGATAACGGCTGGCGAGCGCATCTTGCGCTTGGCGAAATGCTGGGACGCCAGGGCCGTGACGCAGAGGCCAACGCACACTTCGTCGCGGCGCTCAAACTCTCGACCGATGAGCTGCGGCGCGAACAAACGCACTGAACCATCGAAACTAGGTGCGCACCTCCGCCTGCGCGGCATAGGTGAAGGAGTCGGCGAAAAATTCCTGCGGGGGGAGCCCGCGCTCCCCGGTAAATGCCTTGCGCGCGGCGTCGATCATGGCCGGGCCGCCGCAAGCGTAGACCTGGTAACCCGAGAGATCGGCGAAGTCCGCCATCACCGCCTTGTGCACGAAGCCTGTGCGTCCAGGCCAATGATCATCGTGCCGGGGTTCCGAGAGCACGGGAATGAAGGTGAAGTCTCGAAGCGTGCGCTGCCACTCGCCGGGTAATTGCGGCAGATAGAGATCGACCAGGGAACGCACGCCCCAGTAGAGCACCATCGGCCGGACGATGGCCTGATGGATCGCGTGCTCGATCACCGCCTTGATCGGAGCAAAGCCGGTGCCGCCGGCGACCAGGATGATGGGTTTATCGGATTCCTCGCGAAGATAGAACGCCCCGAAGGGCCCTTCGAAGCGAAGGATTTCGCGCCCCTTGAACTCGTTGAACAACTGACCCGAAAAAAGCCCGTCCGGGACGTGCCGGATATGCAACTCGAGCAAGCCTTCCGATTCCGGCGCAGTAGCGATGGAGAAGCTCCTGCGTCGCCCGTCCTTGAGCAACACGTCGATGTACTGCCCGGCGAGATAGCGCAGACGCTCGTTGGCCTGAAGCTTCAGCGAGACGACGGCCACATCGGGCGCCGGCTTGTCGACTTTCTCCACGCGACACGGGAATTTGCGGATCTGGATGTCGCCGGCGCGTCTTACTTCACGCACTTCGAACATGACGTCGGCGAGCGGCGTTGCCACGCACAGCAGCACAAGATTTTGCTGCTTTTCCGCATCGGTCAGCGTCGAATGCTGGTACGAGCCAT
The DNA here is from genome assembly GCA_005882995.1 of Betaproteobacteria bacterium. GTDB lineage: Bacteria > Pseudomonadota > Gammaproteobacteria > Burkholderiales > Casimicrobiaceae > PALSA-1003. The sequence continues at coordinate 2,062 of VBCY01000014.1, read as the reverse complement.
AGTCGACGCTGCCGCCGAGGATGCGACTTTTGCATGTGCCGCACGCGCCGTTACGGCAGCCGTACGGAATCATCAGATCGGCGCGCATCGCCGCGGAGAGAACCGTTTCGCCGTCGTCGCACGGGAAAGAGTGGTCGCCCGGTTTTATGGTAATCTGGTGCGGCATCGGTCGAATTGTGAAGTCGCCATCGCGTCTCGTGCCTTCGCAGGAGAGACTCATTGCTTTGCGGTTGACGGAATCGGCGTGATAAGGGTTCTGTTGATTGGCTGCGGCGACATCGCGCTGCGCACCGCGGATCTCCTGCGTGGGAGGACGAAGCTTTACGGTCTCACGCGCCGGCCTGGCGACGTCGCGCGGTTGCGCGGCCATGGCGTCGTACCGATCATCGGCGATCTCGACGCGTTGCACAGCCTCGATCGACTGCGTGCAGCGCCGTTTGCCGTGCTTCACTTCGCGCCCCCGCCGGCAGAAGGTCGCGATGATCCGCGAACGATCCGGCTCATCGCAGCGCTGACAAAAGCGAAGATTATACCGCGCCGCTTCGTCTATATCAGCACCAGTGGCGTCTACGGCGACTGCGCAGGCGTGCGGGTTAACGAGACGCGACGGCGAAGGGCGCAAACGCCGAGGGCGCGTCGGCGCACTTCCGCGGAGGATCGGCTGCGAGATTGGGCGAAATGCCACGGCGTCAAGCTCGCCATCTTGCGGGTTCCAGGAATCTATGCCGAGACGCGCCTGCCGCTGGAGCGTCTCAAACACGGCTCGCCGGTGCTGCGTGACCAAGACGACGTGTTCACCAATCACATCCATGCTGACGATCTGGCCGCCGCGGTCGTCGCCGCGCTGTTTCGCGGCAGGGCGAATCGCGCCTACAACGTCGCAGATGATGCCGAGCTCAAGATGGGCGAGTGGTTCGATGCCGTCGCCGATGCGTTTCATCTTCCCCGGCCGCCGCGTGTTTCGTGGGACGAAGCCGAAGCGCGAATCGCCCCGTTGCTGCTCTCGTTCATGAGCGAATCGCGGCGACTTGGCAATGCGCGCATGAAGCAGGAGTTGCGCCTGCGCCTCAAATACCCGACGCCGCAGGCGCTGTTCCAGGAAATGGCGCGACGCGCTCCAAGAAAACAACTCGCCTTGCGCTTCGAAGAACCGATTGCATCGGCCGCCGCCGATGAATGAATCGACACAGAGCGTCGTGGAGTCAAAGCAGTGGCGAAGGATCGCCGCCCGCCTTAATGCCTATGAGCGTCTGATCCGGCTCGACAAGCCGATCGGCACTCTGCTGCTGCTCTGGCCGACTCTCACGGCATTATGGATCGCAACGGCCGGCGCGCCGTCGTGGATCGTGATTGGTATCTTTACCCTGGGTACGCTGCTCATGCGCTCGGCCGGCTGTGCCATCAACGATTACGCCGACCGTGATTTCGACGCTCACGTGCAACGCACCGCCGGTCGGCCGCTTGCAAAGCGGGAAATCGCCCCTTGGGAAGCCCTCGCGGTCGCCGCGTTACTGTCCATGTGTGCGTTTTTACTCATCGTGCGGCTGAGCATGGCGACCATCCTGCTCTCGCTTCCTGCGCTCGCCATCGCTATTGCCTATCCGTTTTTCAAGCGCTTCTTCTTCCTTCCGCAAGCCTTCCTGGGTATCGCCTTTTCCTTCGGAATCCCGATGGCTTTCGCAGCAGCCGGCGAGGGCGTGCCGCCCCTCGGATGGGTGCTGCTCGTTATCAACATGCTCTGGGTGATGGCATACGACACCGAATATGCCATGGTCGATCGCGATGACGACTTGAAGCTGGGATTGAAGACCTCGGCGATTGCTTTCGGCAGGTACGACGTATTCGCGGTGATGATCTCTTATGCGCTTTATCTCGGCGGCATGACGTACGTCGGCCGGCTCAAGCACTTCGGGCCTTGGTATTACGCCGGCGTGTCGGTCGCCTCATTGATCGCGCTGTGGCACTACTGGCTGATCCGTGGCCGCGACCGACAGCGCTGCTTCCGCGCTTTTCTAGGCAACCACTGGTTGGGACTGGCGGTGTTCGCCGGCGTGGTGATCGA
>VBCY01000605.1 GCA_005882995.1 Betaproteobacteria bacterium | reverse complement strand
GTTTGGCTGTATTTCAGGTTTTCGGTCAGCTATCGCGATGTCGAGGAGTTGATGGCCGAGCGCGGCGTGACCGTGACTTATGAGGCGATCCGCGCCTGGTGCTACAAATTCGGCCAGGACTATGCCAAGCGGATTCGCGCTCGACGTGGACAACTAGGCGACACGTGGCATCTCGATGAGGTATACGTCAAGATCGACGGCCGCTTGCAATATTTGTGGCGCGCCGTTGACCAGGATGGCAGTGTCCTCGATATCCTTGTGCAACCTCATCGAGACAGGAAGGCCGCCGCTCGGTTCTTTAGGAAGTTACTGCGAAGCTCGAGGTATGCGCCGCGCGTGGTGGTAACGGACAGGCTTGCCCGCTACATCGCGCCGTGCGCTGAATGGGGCGCCCAACACCGTGCATCGACGAGACAAGGGATTGAACAACCGGGCCGAGAACTCCCATCAGTCGACACGAGAGCGAGAGAGGCGGATGCGAGGGTTTAAGTCAGCTGCTCATGCCCAACGTTTCCTGTCGATCTTTGGACTGGTCGCCGATCTATTCGGTGTCGGCCGTCACTTGCTGTCGGCGTCGAACTATCGGGCGGCTTTGAGCCGCCGGTTCATTGAATGGCGAAGCATCGCCAGCGTACCTGCCGCTGCATGAGTCAAGCCGGCTGCCGGGATCCAGTTCCGTCCGACACCGTCAACTTGACAGTGCCCACGGACGCGCTCAACGGCTGAATTCGGCTGAGGTATATTGGCGAAACGCTTGTTTTCGAGCATCGTGGCTCGCTACTTCGCACCGGCGATCGGTAATATGCCGTGCGCTACTGCTTTGACCAGAGCCTGGTGGTCCGCCTCGGTCTGGTCTGCGTAAGCACGGGCGAAACGGCACATGGCCGCATCGAGCTTGTCCGACGAACCAACATATCCGGCCATCATGGACGCGCCGCTGGTGCGGGCGTGCCCCTTTGCCAGTAAGTGGCCGACAATTCCTGCGTAGCCGGTGAGCGCTGGTGGGTCGATGATATCGATAGCAATACTGCCTTTCATATCGCGGAACTGCCGCACGTAATACTGGAGACCATCAATGGTTGTCCAACCGAGTAGCGGATCGCTGACCGTCTGAAGAGCCTGTTGATATTCCACCACGCGCTGGCCCTGATGGGCGTGCCAGGCCAAATCACCGTGGACATATCGCGCCAGCACGGAACGCCGGGCCTGCTTAAGCTGCAGAAATATCACATCATCCATGCTGCTGCCCTCGAGAAGGGCCACATACGCACGCAAGCCGACGCTACCAACCCCAACCACCTTGTGTGCTATATCGATGAGCGTGTAACCGCCCAGCACGCGTCGCCACTGAAGAGCCACGGTGCTCAGATAGTTGTCCAGTCCACTGGCAATGCGCTCCGCCTCCGCGTCACTGACTCTCGTGATCAAGGGAGGTTCATCAACGATGTGCCGGCGACCATTACGTTCTACCGTGAAGCGTGGCAGCGCGCGGTCGCTGGTCCGTGACCGTGCACGTTTTACCGCGCGCGCAATCTCGCTTCGCAGGGAACTCTCGGAGGCGGTTTTGCGCAGTCGATCGAGATCGAGGCGCTCGTAGGCGCGCGTTAACAACGGCTCATTGGCAAGGAAAGACAATTCCTGGCGGTACGCCGAAACACTGGAGGACACTGCATCGCGGCATTGCGCCTCGCTCGCACCATTTTGTCGTCCAGCCACCCAGATGCTCGTCACCAGTCGCCGCAGATCCCACTCCCAGGCACCCGGGTGTGCCTCGTCGAAGTCGTTTAAGTCGATTACCAGGTGTCGCTCAGGAGAAGCGTAAAAACCGAAGTTGCCCACGTGCGCATCACCGCAGATGACTGGGGTAATGCCGGTGGCGGGAAGATGGGCGATGTCTTCGGTCATGACGACGGCGGCGCCGCGCAGGAAACCATATGGAGAGGCCATCATGCGTTCAACCCGAATCGGAATCAGCCAATCCACTCGCCCTTCATGCGAATGGATGATTTGTTCGACTGGATCGGGTCGGTTTGCCAACGCCTTCCAATTACCCAGCGAGCTGCGGGGAACCTGCCGTCGCAGGCTGCGACCTAATTTGAACCCTTCAGCCCGCGAAACCGATCGCTGACGTAACGACCGATAACTATCCCCTTCTGCGTTCGATAAGACGACATGAGCCCGAGGCGCCGGAGGTTTCTTCATCGGCAAGGCCGAAACGAAGGCGGCAACAACGCGGTAACGCTACTCGGCGTTCGGTCCGCTGTCATGGGTACCGACGTTTTAGCCATCGGTCATAGGCGGGTAGCGTAAAGCTACAATCAGAAAGCACGACGCAACCAATTCTGTCGTTTTCCTTGCATCTGCCTTGCTGGCCTAGCGCCACGCAGGGAAGAAAAAAGGCGGCGTACTTGACGTGCAACGAACCCTACGCAAGGCTTATCGTTGCGGTCTTGGCGATCGGTTCGCCGGTGAGTCCGGTTCCCATCGCTATGTTGGGT
>VBCY01000127.1:6253-10550 GCA_005882995.1 Betaproteobacteria bacterium | reverse complement strand
TCGGCGACGCCGCCCTCGCCGAACAACGCCGCTGACACATCGGGAGTGTCGGGCACCATGGTGATCACGATGTCCGCCTGGCGAGCGACTTCCGCGCCATTTGCGCACGCGGTCGCGCCGGCGGCAACCACGTCCGGCGGCACGCCATGCCGCGAATAGGCGATAAGCTGATGGCCACCCTTGGCGAGGTTAAGAGCCATTGGCTTACCCATGATGCCCAGCCCGATGAATCCAACCTTGTTCATCTGAATCTCCTCAATAAATTCGATCTCCGGTGCACGGCCTAGCTCAAATACGGTTTTACCCAGCCCAAACCCTCAACCGTGCCGCCGCGCGGCTTGTATTCGCAGCCGATCCATCCCGTGTAGCCAAGTTTATCGATCCACTCAAACAGGAACGGGTAATTGATTTCGCCCGTGCCAGGCTCGTTGCGACCGGGATTGTCCGCGAGCTGCATGTGGCGAATGCTGCCCAGGTTGCGCTGGATCGCCGGCGCCAGATCCCCTTCCATGATCTGCATGTGGTAGATGTCGTATTGAAGAAACAGATTGTCGGAGCCGACGTCTTTGATGATTTCGAGCGCCTGCATCGAGTGGTTGAGGAAAAAGCCTGGAATGTCTCGCGTATTGCACGGCTCGATCAACAGCCGTATGCCCGCAGATTTGAGCTCGCGCGCCGCAAACTGCAGATTGCCGACGAACGCCTCGCGGAGTTTTGCAGGATCGACGCTTTTCGGCGCGATCCCAGCGAGGCAATTGATCTGCATGCATTGCAATGCGGTCGCGTACTCGATCGCCTTGCCGACGCCGTCCTGAAATTCGCCGACGCGATCGGGCAGGCAGGCGATGCCGCGCTCGCCCTTCGCCCAATCGCCGGCGGGCAGGTTATGCAATACCTGGGTCAAGCGATTTTGTGCCAGCCGTTCCGCCAATTGTTCTTTCGGGTACGGATAGGGGAACAGGTATTCCACGCCTTTGAAGCCTGCGTCCTTCGCCGCCCGGAAGCGGTCGAGGAAGTCGACCTCGTTGAACAGCATTGTCAGATTGGCATTGAACTTCGGCATGGCGCTCTTTCCTTTCTCCGCTTTGTTTCAGTCGAGCAGCCCGACCGCGGAAGGAGCGTCTTCGCGGTTCAACGCGAGCTCTTCGAACTCGGTAATGTTGTCGATCTCGGTGCCCATCGAAATGTTCGTCACACGCTCCAGAATGATCTCGACCACGACCGGCACCTTGTACTGTGCTATCCACTTGTCCGCCTGTTCGATGGCCGGATCGATCTCTTCCTGCTTGCGCACGCGTATCGCCTTGCAGCCTAATCCTTCGGCCACCGCTACGTGGTCGACGCCGTACTCTCCCAGAGCAGGCGCGTTGATGTTCTCGAATGACAGGTCTACGCAGTAATCCATGTTGAAGCCACGCTGCGCCTGCCGGATCAAGCCCAGGTAGGAGTTGTTCACGACGATGTGCAGATAAGGCAGCTGGAACTGGGCGCCGACCGCATGCTCCTCGATCATGAACTGGAAATCGTAGTCACCCGACAGCGCGACAACCCTGCGTCCGGGGTCGGCCTTCACCACACCCAGCGCCGCCGGCAACGTCCAGCCCAACGGCCCGGCCTGGCCGCAGTTGATCCAGTGGCGCGGCTTGTATACGTGCAGGAATTGCGCGGCGGCGATCTGCGACAGGCCGATGGTGCTTACATAGCAGACGTCCCTGCCGAACGCGTTGTTCATACACTGATAGACGCGCTGCGGTTTCATCGGCACGTTTTCGAAGTTGGTCTTGCGCAGCATCGTGCGCTTGCGCTCGCGGCACTCTTCTACCCAAGTACTCCAGTCCTTGAGCTTTCCCGCGGCCTTCCAATCCTTGGCGACCTGCACGAAGAGCTCGAGCGCGGCCTTAGCGTCGGAAACAATGCCGTAATCGGGACCGAAGACACGCCCGATCTGGGTGGGCTCGATATCGACGTGCACGAACTTACGGCCCTTCGTATAGACCTCGATCGATCCGGTATGGCGATTCGCCCAGCGATTGCCGATCCCGAGCACGAAGTCCGACGCGAGCATCGTTGCGTTGCCGTACAAATGTGAGGTCTGCAATCCCGCCATGCCGGCCATCAGCCGGTGGTCGTCGGGAATCGTGCCCCAACCCATGAGCGTGGGTATGACCGGGATGCCGGTCTCCTCGGCGAACTCGACCAGCGACGACGACGCGTCCGCATTGATAATGCCGCCACCCGCCACGATCAGAGGCCGTTCCGCCCTGCTGATCATGGCCAGCGCCTTTTCGATCTGTGCGCGGGTGGCCTTCGGCTTGTACACAGGCAGAGGCTGATAGGTATCGACATCGAACTCGATCTCTCCCATCTGCACGTCGAAGGGAAGGTCGATCAGCACCGGTCCTGGGCGGCCCGAGCGCATGAGATGAAATGCCTGCTGAAACGCGCGCGGCACCTGCGCAGGCTCGCGCACCGTGACTGACCACTTGCTGACCGGCTTGGCGATGGATTCGATGTCTACCGCTTGAAAATCCTCCTTGTAAAGCCGCGCACGCGGTGCCTGTCCGGTGATGCAAAGAATCGGAATCGAATCGGCCCATGCGGAGTAGAGGCCGGTGATCATATCTGTGCCCGCGGGTCCAGACGTGCCGATGCACACGCCGATGTTGCCGGCCTTGGCTCGCGTATAGCCCTCCGCCATGTGCGAGGCGCCTTCAACATGCCGCGCCAGCACGTGATCGATGCCGCCGATTTTTCGCATCGCCGCATACAGCGGATTGATTGCCGCACCGGGCAATCCGAATGCCGCCGTCACGCCCTCCTTCAGCATTACCTGCACTGCGGCTTCAATTGCTCTCATCTTTGCCATGATCATTCTCCTGCGACGTTGTTTCCCTCATCGCGAAGGTATTTCGCTAAGGCGTCATCCCGTGCCTGGCGCCCCATTGATGTGATACTCATGCAACAAACGCGTGGCGCGAGTTGGACGCAAGCGCACTAGGACCTGCTGCAAGCGCGTTGACCAACGAACCTATTCCATCAATGCTGATCTCGACCGTCGATCCATCCTTGATGCGTAATTTTGACGCTCGAGCCCATCGAGCCGGGTGATCACCCGCGCCTGCGACCAGTCCAGACACGACACGATGACGGGGCCGAGGCAGCCGAAGCTGTCGTAGCCCTTGGCCCTGCACCACTGCGCAAAGCTGATGTCCTCGTTCAGCACCTCGGCCGCCGTGACATCGTTAACGCAAGTGTATCCAAAAATGTAGTCGGCGGCTTCGCTCTCCGGTACGTCCTTGCAATGCCGACCGATGACAATCCCCAGCTCACCCTCGTAGGCGATCTTGCCCTTATAGCTTGCGGGTCGCTGGATCGGGTCGCCGGGCCCCGCCACTGAACTGGCGGGCTTGATCAGAAACAGCGGATGAATGGGGGCCTGCTTGCCCAGCTTGTCGGCGAGCGCGTGAAAGTTGTTCCACAACGCGACAATCTTGCTTGGCGCGCACGGGCTCTGCAGTGTCACACTATCTCTCGGAATGGTCGCTCCGGTCGGTCTCGGTTCGTCGAAGACATCGCCCTCGTATTCCAGGATGCGATTTTCTTCGAGCACGCCGAATCCGACGCGACCGTCGGCAGACTTGAAACGCGCCCATTGGGTCATATGGCTAGCCTATAGATTCAGATCAGTCCGGCGCCGCGCGCCCACTTGTACTTGGCTCCCAGGACCGCGACTGGAATCTCGGTCGAATAGGCATACGCCGGAATGCCGTGGTCGAACAGATATTCCGCGGCTTCCTCGACCTCAACGTCGCCAGCGAGCGATGCCACGATCGGCTTCTCGATACCCTTGGCACGCATCTCGTCGACGACCTCAACCATGATCCTGGCAAACACCATCGGCGGCGTGATGATCGTGTGCCAGTAGCCAAGAATGAGTGCGTGGATGCGCGGGTCTTCCAGGCCGAGCCGAACCGTGTTCTGGTAAGTCTTGGGTGGCTCTCCACCCGTGATGTCGACCGGATTGCCGGCGGCACCAAACGGCGGAATGAACTTGCGAAAGGCCGCATCGAGATCGGACGGCATCGTCATCAGCGTCAAGTTATTGTCGACGCATGCGTCGGAGAGAAGCACTCCTGAGCCGCCGGCGCCGGTGATGATGACCACGTTCTCGCCCTTGGGGGCAGGCAGGACGGGAATCGCGCGGGCGTACTCGAGCAGGTCGCGCAAACTACGCGCGCGAATCACCCCCGACTGCTTGAGCACGTCCTCGTAGATCTTGTCGTTGCCGGCAAGTGCC
>VBCY01000127.1:0-6230 GCA_005882995.1 Betaproteobacteria bacterium | reverse complement strand
TCCTTCAGGTCCTCGAGGTGCTGAGCGATGATCGTCGTGTTGTCGTCCTGCTCGAAGAAGGTCAACAGATCGTCCTCGTCGATGTCGGACTTGTTGCCGAGGCCCACGATTGCGGACACGCCCATTTTAGCCGAGCGCGAAAACCCGATGATCGCCATGCCGATGCCACCCGACTGCGAAGAAAGGGCCGCCTTGCCCTTGACATCGTACGCCGTGCAGAACGTCGCGCACAGGTTCTTCGGCGTGTAATAGAAGCCGTAGATGTTCGGCCCCATGAGACGCACATTGTATTTGCGGCCGATGTCCACGATCTCCTGTTGGCCCTCGACGTTGCCCGTCTCGGCGAAGCCCGAGGGAATGAGTACCGCGCCCGCGATCTTCTTTTCGCCGACTTCGACGAGCGCCTGAGCGACAAACTTGGCCGGAATCGCAAACACCGCGACGTCGATCTTCCCAGGCACGTCCTTGACGCTCTTGTAAGCCTTGCGGCCCATGATCTCGTCGGCCTTGGGATGGATCGGATAGATCTCTCCCTTGTAGCCGCCATTGATCAGATTCTTCATGACCGAATTGCCGATCTTGCCTTCTTCGGCGGACGCACCGATGACCGCCACCGCATCGGGCTTCATGACGCGATTCATGGCGGTGACAATCTGCTCGTGGCTGGGTCGATAGCGCGCTGGCGCAAAGTCGAGCACGATGCGCACGTCGGCGGCGATAGCACCGTTCTTGGTCGCGAAAACAGGGTTCAAATCCATCTCGGAAATTTCTGGAAAGTCCGAGATCAGACGCGAAACGTTTTCGATCATGCCGGCGAGGGAATCGCGATTCACAGGCTCTGTGCCGCGGGCACCCTTGAGGATTTCCGCCGCCGCGATTCCGTCGAGCATCGACAGGGCGTCTTCACGCGTTGCAGGAGCGAGCCGGAAGGTGACGTCCTTCAGGACCTCGACCAGAATACCGCCCAAGCCGAATGCGACCAGCTTGCCGAAGGACGGGTCGGTCACCGCACCAATGATCACCTCATGGCCGCCCAAGAGCATCTGCTGCACCTGAACGCCGAGAAGATTGGCTTTTGCATCGTACTTCTTTGCGTTGGACATGATGGTGTCGAAGCCCTTCTCGACCTCATCGGCGTTCTTGACGCCAACGATCACCCCGCCGGCTTCAGTCTTGTGCAAGATCTCAGGAGAGACGATCTTGAGCACTACCGGAAAGCCCATGCCGGCCGCGATCTTGGCTGCGTCCCCGGCGCTCGTCGCAACGACCTCCTTGGGTACCGCAATACCGTACGCGTCGCAGACAAGCTTTCCCTCGGGAGCTGTCAGCGACGAGCGACCTTCGGCCTTCACTTTGTCGAGAATCTGCCGCACGACCGTCTTGCTGTTCGCCATTCTTTGTCCTCTCGTGTTTGCCGTCGCGCTGGGCGCTTCCGCCCTCAACTTGTCGTTAACCTGCAGCGCCGCTGCCTCATTGCTTGCCATCTTCGATCCTCTCGTGTTGACCGTGGCCGTGCGGTTGCCGTACCACCGATATTGTCTAAACCGTTGCTTGTCTAAACCGTTGCGCCGAGGGCGCGCGGTGCTTCGCTGGCGGGGCTGGCCGGGCTACGCGCCGCGTCGTCACGCCCGGCGATGGTTTGCGCCAGCAATTTGGTGAGCGCGTAAACGGCGTCGATATGCGGGGTACGCGTATGCGTGAGCCGGCCGAGCTCCACGACCGACCCCACCAGCGCATCGATCTCCGGCGGCCGCCCAGCCTCGACATCCTGCAGCATCGACGTCTTGTGCTTGCCGACTTTCTCGGCGCCGGCGATGCGCTTTTCCAATCCCACGCGAAACGTAATGCCGAGCTTGTGAGCAATCGTCTGTGCTTCGGTCATCATCGCTGCGGCAAGCTCGCGCGTGCCTGGGTCCTTACAAATATCGACGAGGGTGGAACGGGTCAGCGCGCTGATGGGATTGAACGTCAGGTTGCCCCAGAGCTTGAGCCAGATCTCCGCGCGAATGTCGTCGAGGACCGGAGCCTTGAATCCCGCTTGGGTGAAGCACTGCGAAACCCTTGCAACGCGCATGCTGCCCGAGCCGTCGAGCTCCCCGATGGGGAATCGATTTCCCTCGATGTGTTTCACCACACCCGGCGCAGTCAGCTCGGAGGCCGGATAGACCACGCAACCTATAACCCGCTCGGCCGGAATATTCCTGCCAATGAGGCCCGTCGGATCGACACTGTGCACGATGCTTCCGGCTAATTCGCCGCCATGCCTGTGGAAGTACCAGTACGGAATGCCGTTCTGCATCGTCACGACGATGGTTTCAAGGCCGAACAGCTTGGGCACGTCGTTGGCGACGGATTCCACCTGGTGCGCTTTCATCGCGAGGATCACCAGGTCCTGGACGCCCGCAGCGGCGTAATCGTCAGTCGCCTTCACGTGCTTCGCAACGTGCTCGCTGCCGTCGCTCAGGATGAGCTTCATTCCGTTCCTGCGAATCGCATCCAGGTTCGCGCCACGAACGATGAACGTGACATCTTCGCCGGCCAGCGCGAGTTTCACTCCGACGTAGCCGCCGATGGCGCCGGCGCCAATGATTGCGATCTTCATGGGGTGACCTCTCCTCGAATTTGGGCGGGCGAGAGCAACTGCCCGCCGCCAAAACTTGAATGCGCGCTCACTCGTCCGCCCGGCGTAACCTTCACCGCGCAATACTTGAACTCCGGTATCTTGCCGACCGGATCCAGCGCCGGGTTGGTCAGCACGTTAGCCGCGGCCTCGTAATAGCAGAACGGGATGAAGACCGCGCCTTGTGGCGTGCCTTCGTCGGCGCGTGCATACAGCGAGACGCCGCCACGGCGCGACTCGACGGTGATCACGTCACCTGGCTTCACACCCAGCCGTGTCAGGTCCAGCGAATTGAGCGACGCTACGGGTTCGGGCTCGATGGCATCGAGCACCGCCGCTCGACGCGTCATGCTGCCGGTGTGCCAGTGTTCCAGTTGCCGTCCGGTGATGAGCACCATCGGATAGTCCTGATCGGGACGCTCCGCAGCCGGAATCACATCGGCGGGCACCAGGCGAGCGCGCCCTGTCGCAGTCGGAAAGTCCTGCGTGAAGACGACGCGCTCACCGGGATCGCCTTCTCGCTCGCACGGGTAGGTCACCGCATGCTCGGTTTCCAGGCGCTTCCAAGTGATGCCGGCGATCGACGGCATCGCCTGACGCATCTCGTCGAACACCTCGCGCGGATGCGTGTACTGCCAGTCAAGACCCAGACGCTTGGCCATTTCCACAATGATCCACAAATCCTGGCGCGCAGCTCCGGGAGGCGTCAGGGCCTGCCGGCCCAGTTGCACCAGGCGATCGGTGTTGGTGAAGGTGCCGGTTTTTTCCGGAAACGCCGATGCGGGCAGCACCACATCGGCGAGATATGCGGTTTCGGTGAGAAAAATATCCTGCACGACCAGACAGTCGAGTTTTGCCAGCGCGGCGCGCGCGTGCTGCACGTCCGGGTCGGACATGGCGGGGTTTTCGCCCATGATGTACATGCCGCGAATCTGGCCGGCGTGCACGGCGTCCATGATTTCGACGACGGTGAGTCCGGGTATGGGATCGAGCGTCGTTCCCCAGAGCGCTTCGAACTTGACGCGCACCTCGGGATCGTCGACGCGCTGGTAGTCGGGAAAGACCATCGGGATGAGCCCCGAGTCGGACGCGCCCTGGACATTGTTCTGCCCGCGCAACGGATGCAGACCTGTGCCGGGACGGCCGATCTGGCCGGTGATCAGCGACAGCGCGATGAGACACCGCGCGTTGTCGGTTCCGTGCACGTGCTGCGAGATCCCCATGCCCCAGAGGATCATCGAGCCCTTGGAAGTGGCGAACAGGCGCGCCACTTCCTTGATCGTCTCCGACGGGACACCGCAAACCGGCGCCATCGCCTCCGGGCTGTAGCCCTCCAGGTTTCGTGCAAGCTCGCTGTAACCGCTGGTGCGATCGGCAATGAAGTCTGGATCGACCAGTCCTTCGTGCACGATCGTGTACATCATCGCGTTCAGAAGCGCAACGTCGGTATCGGGCTTGAACTGCAAATAGTGCGACGCGTGGCGAGCAAGCTCCGAGCGGCGCGGATCGGCGATGATGAGCTTGCTGCCATTCTTGACTGCGTTCTTGATCCAGGTCGCCGCCACCGGGTGGTTGACGACGGGATTGGCGCCGATCAACAGCACGACCTCCGCCTGCATCACGTCCATGACGGGATTGGAAACCGCGCCGGAACCGATGCCTTCGAGCAGCGCCGCCACGCTCGACGCGTGGCACAAGCGCGTGCAATGGTCGACGTTGTTGGTGCGAAAGCCGGTGCGCACCAGCTTCTGGAAAAGATATGCCTCCTCGTTGCTGCCTTTCGCCGACCCGAACCCGGACAGTGCCTGCGGGCCTTGGGCGTCGCGAAGCTCGCGCAACTTGCTCGCGGCAAGGTCAAGCGCTTCTTCCCACGTTGCCTCGCGAAACACGCTTCGCCAATCGTCGGGGTCGACGCTAAAATTCGCCGATTTCCGCGCTCCTGGCTTGCGCACCAGCGGCGTCGTCAGCCGCTGATGATGATGCACATAGTCAAATCCGTAGCGACCCTTGACGCACAGGCGGCTCTCGTTGGCGGGACCGTCACGGCCATCGACACGCAGGATCCGGTTGTCCTTCACGTGATAAGTGAGCTGACAACCGACGCCGCAATACGGACAGACCGAGTCGACCGAGGTATCGGCGGCGATGAGCCCCGCGCCTCGTGCGGGCATGAGCGCGCCTGTTGGACAAGCTTGCACGCATTCGCCACAGGCGACGCAGGTGCTTTCCCCCATCGGGTCGCCCAGGTCGAACACGATCTCCGAACGGCCACCGCGGAAAGCGTAGCCGATGACGTCGTTGACCTGCACTTCCCGGCACGCGCGCACGCAGCGCGTGCATTGGATGCAGGCGTCGAGATTGACCGCGATGGCGGGATGAGAAAAGTCGGCCGCGGGCGACTCGCGCGGCGCGAAGCGCGCCTTGCCGACCTGCATCTTGTCCACCCAGAAATTCAACTCGGAGTCTGGCTTGTAGGTCGCTGTCGGCATGTCGGACAGCAGCAGCTCGAGCACCATCGACTGCGAGTGCATCGCACGTGCACTGTCGCTCGCCACTTCCATGCCCGGCGTCGGATACCTGCAGCAGGAAGGCGCCAGAACGCGCTCGCCTTTGACTTCGACGACGCAGGCTCGGCAATTGCCGTCTGGACGCATGCCATCCATGTAGCAAAGGTGAGGGATGTCCACTCCATTGCGCTTGGCCGTCTGGAGAATCGTCTCGCCGCCGATAGCCGTGACGCTCCTGCCGTTGAGCATGAACGGTACGCAATCACCGAGCTCTTTGACGCTAGATCTCATCAGCAAAATGCTTGACCACGCTGCGAATCGGATTCGGCGCCGCCTGTCCGAGGCCACAGATCGAAGCGTCGGCCATCGTTTGCGATAATTCTTCCAGCAGTGCGGTATCCCACTTCGGTTGCCGCAGCAGGTCGACAGCTTTTTCTGTGCCGACGCGGCACGGCGTGCATTGCCCGCACGACTCGTCGGCGAAAAACTGCATCATGTTGAGCGCTGCGTCGCGCGCGCGGTCGTGCTGCGAAAGGACGATGACAGCCGCCGAGCCGATAAAGCAGTCGTAAGGCTGCAGGGTATCGAAATCGAGCGGAATATCGGCGAGCGAGGCGGGAAGAATGCCCCCCGACGCGCCGCCCGGCAGATAGGCATAGAGCTGGTGCCCCGGCAGCATGCCGCCTGCGTATTCGTCGATCAGCTCGCGCACGGTGATGCCCGCGGGCGCGAGGTGCACGCCGGGCTTGTTCACCCGGCCCGACACCGAAAACGAACGCAAGCCCTTGCGCCCGCGGCGGCCATGACCCGAGAACCATTCGGCGCCCTTTTCCACAATGTCGCGAACCCAGTACAGTGTTTCCATGTTGTGCTCGAGCGTCGGCCGCCCGAACAAGCCAACCTGTGCAACGTACGGAGGACGCAAACGAGGCATCCCGCGCTTGCCTTCGATCGATTCGATCATCGCCGACTCCTCGCCACAGATGTACGCGCCCGCGCCGCGGCGCAATTCGATCTTCGGCAAGGAGCAAGGAGTGTTAGCAGCGAGCGCCGCGAGCTCGCGGGCGAGGATCTCGCGGCAGCCTGCATATTCATCGCGCAGA
>VBCY01000134.1 GCA_005882995.1 Betaproteobacteria bacterium | reverse complement strand
CGCGGCCGTTGCACCGCTGCGGCGCATTGGGTAGGCTCTTTCATCGTGCATCCGCACAGGGAGTCCCACGTTTCACGACTGCGCCGGCCCGGCCGGCCGATGATTAGGAGCCTGTCGGGCTTGCTCTCACATATGCGTTGCTCGCCAAACGGTGATGAATGCAAGGCGCTCGGCGCAGCGAATAGCTTGGCTTATTCGCAAGCCGAGCAACGCTGCAGGCGCGCCGTTTTGCCGCAACCCGGAGGGCGCTTTGGGGGCAATTCCGTTGTTGCCGGCCGCTTGCAGTGGGCCGGCATTGCGGCGCGGCCGGCGCCTAGGACTGCCCACCAAAGCGCCTCCGTCGCATACGCGACAGTAAGCTCGACAGACTCCTAGCGCGATGGCTACGCTCCCCCTCGGCGAAGCGGCTACGACGAGCGTGCGTCGCACCCATCGCGGGCGTCTCTTTCGCAAGTACCTGTTGCTCATCCTCACGCTGGTGACCGGGGCCCTGCTCGCTTCCGGCGCCATCAGCATCTACTTCACCTACCAGGAAAACAAGGCGGCACTGGCGAGCCTTCAGCACGAAAAGGCACTGGCCGCGGCATCGAGGATCGAGCAGTACATACGCCAGATCGAGCAGCAGCTTGCTTACGCGGCGCTCCCCCAGCTCGATGCGAGCGACATCGAGCTGAGACGCATGGAGTTCCTGAAGCTCCTGCGCCAGGCGCCCGAAGTCACCGACATTTCGCAACTTGACGCTTCCGGCCACGAGCAGATTGCCGTTTCGCGCCTGGGCATGGACAGCATCAACTCCGGCAAGGATCGCTTGCAGGAGCCGGCGTACCGTAACGCCCGCCGCGGTCAGACCTGGTTCGGGCCCGTCTATTTCCGCAAAGAAACCGAACCGTACATGACGATGTCGCTTCGCTCCGGCGGCGACAAGGGCCCGGTGACGGTCGCCGAAGTCAATCTCAAGTTCGTCTGGGACGTGGTCTCCCGGATCAAGATCGGCGACAAGGGCAAGGCCTACGTGGTCGACAACCACGGCTTCCTCGTCGCCGATCCCGACATCGGGCTCGTCTTGCGCAAGACCGACCTTTCGCAGCTACCGCACGTCGCGGCCGCCATCGCTGCAGACAAATCCGGCGATCCGACGATGGTCTCGACCGACCTTGCCGGTACGCAGGTGTTGACTTCCGTGGCTCCCATCGAGTCGCTCAAGTGGAATGTATTCGTCGAGCAACCCGTCTCGGAGGTCTACGCGAAGCTCAACGCATCGATCCTTCGCACGGGCCTCCTGCTGCTGGCCGGAATGGCGATATCGGCGCTCGTGGCGCTCGCACTCGCGCGCGGCATGGTACGTCCGATCCGCACGCTTTCCGACGGCGCCCAACGCATCGGCGCTGGAGAGTGGGACCAGAAGATCGAGATCCACACCGGGGACGAACTCGAGACGCTCGCCGATCGCTTCAATCACATGACCGCGCAGCTGCGCGAGTCCTATGCCGGCCTCGAGCGAAAGGTCGAAGAACGCACGCGAGAGCTCAAGAATTCGCTGGACCAACAAACGGCGATCAGCGAGATTTTGCGCGTCATTTCGAGCTCGCCCGGCGATGTAAAACCGATGCTGGAAGCTGTCGCCGAACGCGCCTTGCGGCTTTGCGATGCCAAGCAGTCGGGGATCTTTCTGGTCGAGGGCGAGAGTCTCCGCTTCGCGGCAGGCTACGGCAGCATGCGGCACCCTGAGGAAGGCAATCGGCTGGCGTTGAATCGCAGCCTTGTCGTCGGTCGCGCCACCATCGACGGCGAAACCATCCACCACGCCGACGTCGTTCCTCTGCTCGATACGGAATACCCTGAAGCCAGAGCGCCTCAACAGCATTACGGGTTCCGCGCAATACTTTGCGTTCCTCTGATGCGCGAGGCTCGCGCCATCGGTGCGATCACGCTGTGGCGCAACGAAGCGCGCGCATTTAGCGACAAGCAGGTCGTGCTGGTGAAAACGTTCGCGGACCAGGCGGCGATCGCGATCGAAAACGTGCGCCTGTTCAACGAAACCAGGGAAGCGCTCGAGCAGCAGACTGCGATCAGTGAAGTGCTGCGAGTGATTTCGAGCTCGCCCGGAGACGTAAAACCGATGCTCAACGCGGTAGCAGAGCGGGCACTGAGGCTCTGCGATGCATCCCAGTCCAGCATCGTTCTGATCGACGAACACGCCCTCAGGTGCGCGGCCGCGTTCGGCTCCACGCGCTCGCTTGAAGAGGGTGAGATCATGCCGCTTAGTCGAGGGTCGGTCGCCGGCCGCGCGGTCCTCGATCAGGTTTCGACGCAAGTGGAAGATCTGGCCCTAGCGCCGGAAGACGAATTTCCGGTGGGCCGCCAGTTGCAGAAGCGCGTCGGACATCACACGGCGCTCGCCGTGCCGCTGATGCGAGAAGACCGCGCGATCGGAGCCATCCAGCTTTGGCGAATGGAAACTCGCCTTTTCACCGACAAGCAGATCGCACTGGTCAAGACTTTCGCCGACCAGGCGGCGATCGCGATCGAAAACGTTCGCCTGTTCAACGAGACCAAGGAAGCGCTCGAGCAGCAGACCGCGATCAGCGAGATCCTGCGGGTGATCTCGAGCTCCCCTGGCGATGTGAAGCCGATGCTCGATGCCGTCGCCGAGCGTGCGCTCAAGCTTTGCGACGCCGTTCAGTCGTCGATCATCCTGGTCGACGGGGACAAGCTGCGAACCGCCGCTCACTTCGGCAATGCATCGCCTCTTCCCGACGGCGAGTTTCTGCCACTGACCCGCGGCTCGGTCTCCGGGCGAGCCATCATCGATCGCACCGTCATGCACCTGGAGGATCTGGCGACCGCGCCGCAAGAAGAGTTTCCGCTCGGCCTGGAAATGCAGAAGCGCCTGGGAAGCCACGCAATTCTCGCCGTGCCGCTCATGCGGGAAAACCGGGCGATCGGCGCAATCACGCTTTGGAGAGTCGAGCCGCGACCCTTCACCGACAAGCAGATTGCACTGGTGAGGACCTTTGCCGACCAGGCCGCCATCGCGATCGAAAACGTGCGTCTGTTCAACGAGACCAAGGAGGCCCTGGAGCAACAGACGGCGGTGGCGCAGATCCTTCGCGTGATATCGAGCTCGCCCACCGACGTGCAGCCGACGCTCGATGCGATCGCCGACCGCGCGGCGCGCCTCTGCGACGCGGCTTCGGCATCGATGTACCTGACTGACGGCGACGTGCTCGGTCATCTCGCATCGCAGGGGCCGTTGGCGGAACCCATTACCCGCATCGAGCCGATTCCGATCAATCGTGACACCATCTCCGGCTGCGCGATTCTCGAACGCAGGACGATGCACATTCACGACATGCTGGCTGAAAGTTCGCTCTATCCGCGGAGCCAGGAGCTTGCTCGCGAATACGGACATCGCACCGTGGTCGTCGTGCCTCTGTTCCGGGAAGGAAAGCCTTTCGGCACCATCCTGGTCAGACGTCAGGAGGTGCGGCCGTTCAGCGACAAAGAGATCGCGCTGCTGCAGACCTTCGGCGACCAGGCGGCGATCGCGATCGAGAACGTGCGCTTGTTCAATGAAACGAAGGAGGCGCTCGATCAGCAGCGCGCCTCCGGAGAAGTTCTCGCCGCCATCAGCAGCTCGATTGCCGACACCAAGCCGGTGTTCGACAAGATTCTGGAGAGCTGCGAGCGCCTGTTCGCAGGCAAGGTGGCCGGAATCAACCTCGTCGGGGAAGATGGTCTGCTTCGCATCGGTGCGTACCATGGCCCCAACAAGGAAAATCTCGAAAAGGTGTTTCCTCTTCCGGTCCACTATCCCGATGTCGCGCACGGCAAAGACGTGCCGGAGACGACGCGCCGAGCGTGCGAGGCCGTCGGCTATCGGGGAGTCATCTTCGCCCCGATGCTTTGGGAAGGCAAAGGTATCGGCGTGATCTTCGTCGGCCGCGATTATGTGGGTCCGTTTTCGGACAAAGACATCGCACTGCTCAAGACCTTCGCCGACCAGGCGGTGATCGCGATCCAGAACGCACGGCTATTCAACGAAACCAATGAAGCTCTCGAGCAGCAACGCGCTTCGGGCGAAGTTTTGGCGGCCATCAGCAGCTCGATCGCGGACACGACACCGGTTTTCGATAAGATCCTGGATAGATGCGAGCGTTTGTTCGTTGGCAGGCTCGTGCAGATCAATCTGGTCGGCGATGACGGGCTCGTGCATCTAGCGGCGTACCACGGTCCGTTCAGGGGAAAGATCGAACCTATCTTTCCATTTCCAGTGGACGAAACCAGCGCAACCGGTCTGGCAATCCACGATCGCGCCGTCCAACATTTTCCCGACGTTGATGGAGCCGCCGACGTCCCACCACGCGCCAGGCAGGGATGGCAGGCTATGGGCATCAAGTCCGCGATCGTAGCGCCGATGCTCTGGGAGGGCCGGGGCATCGGATCGATTCTCGTCGGACGAGACTCCGCCGGCCTGTTCTCCGAAAAGGAGATCGCACTGCTCAAGACCTTCGCCGACCAGGCAGTGATCGCGATTCAGAACGCGCGGCTTTTTCACGAGATCCAGGACAAGAGCCAGCAACTCGAGGTCGCCAACAAGCACAAGTCGGAGTTCCTGGCCAACATGTCGCACGAGCTGCGAACGCCTCTCAACGCCATCATCGGCTTCTCTGAGGTGTTGCTCGAGCGGCTCTTCGGTGATCTGAACGAAAAACAGGACGACTATCTGAAAGACATCCACTCCTCAGGCATCCACCTGCTTACCCTGATCAACGACATTCTTGACTTGGCGAAGGTCGAAGCGGGTCGGATGGAGCTTGAGCCATCGACGTTCGAAGTGGCCACAGCGTTATCGAACGCCATGACGCTGATCCGCGAACATGCGCAGCGGCACAGCATCCTGCTTGGGCAGCAGGTCGATTCCAAATTAGGCGAGATCGTTGCCGACGAGCGCAAGTTCAAGCAGATCCTGCTCAACCTGCTTTCCAACGCAGTCAAGTTCACTCCCGACGGCGGACGAATCGACGTACTCGCCACACGCGAGGACAGCAACGCGGTCATTGCGGTGCACGATACCGGCATCGGCATCGCCCCCGAGGACCAGGCAGAGGTGTTCGAGGAGTTCAGGCAGGTCGGGCGGGACTACACCAAGAAGCACGAAGGCACGGGCTTGGGGCTCGCGCTCACCAAGAAGTTCGTCGAGCTCCACGGCGGAAAGATCTGGCTCGAAAGCGAACCCGGAAGAGGCTCGACATTTACCTTCTCGATACCATTACGCCCATGAGCCTCGTCCTGATCGTCGAAGACAACGAAAGAAACCTGAAGCTCGTTCGCGATGTGCTGCAGGTGAAGGGCTACACGACGCTGGAGGCCGGAACGGCCGAAGAAGGCATCAAGCTCGCGGGCGAACGCAAGCCCGATCTCATTCTCATGGATATTCAATTGCCGGGCATGAACGGTATCGATGCGCTCAAGGTGCTGCGGTCGGACCCGGCGACCGCGAAGATTCCGGTCGTTGCCGTGACGGCATCGGTCATGCAGCAGGATCGCAAATTGATCACCGAAGCAGGCTTCGACGGCTATGTCGGCAAGCCGATCAGCATCAAGGAATTTCTTGGCGCAGTGCAGACGGCGCTGGGAAAGGCATGACCCGCTGCCCGGAATGACGAGCTTCCAAGCGCAGACAGCGTGACAGTACAAGCCAAAATACTGGTCGTTGACGATACCCCTCACAACGTCAAACTCCTGGCGGACGTGCTCGGGGTCAAAGGCTATGCCGTCGCGACCGCCGCCACCGGCGAGGAGGCGCTCGCCAAGCTCCCGATGGAGAAGCCGGATCTCATCCTGCTCGACATCATGATGCCTGGGCTCTCCGGCTACGACGTGTGCCGTCGCATCCGCGCCGATGCGGCCACAGCGCTGCTGCCGGTCGTGCTGGTGACTTCGCTCGATCCGGCGCAGGTGCGCGTGCATGGCATCGAAGCCGGAGCAGATGATTTTCTTTCCAAGCCTATCAACCAGCCGGAATTGTTTGCGCGCGTGCGCTCGCTGCTGCGCGTGAAAGCGCTTCAGGACGAAGTCCAACGCCAGGCCGAAGCGCTCAGGGTTTCCAATCTCAAGCTCGAGCAGCGAGTCGACGAGCAACTCGCGCAACTCGATCGGCTCGCGCAACTGAAGCGCTTTTTTTCGCCAGCCGTGGCCGATGCCATCGTCTCCGCAGGCGAGAAGTCGATCCTCTCGCCTCACCGCCGGCTGATCAACTATGTTTTTGTCGACCTGCGCGGATTTACCGCCTTCACGGACTCCGCGGAACCGGAAGAGGTTGAAAGCGTGTTACGCGAATACCAGGGCGCAATGGGACCGGTCGTGACCGAACATCAGGGCACCCTCGATCGCTTCGCGGGCGACGGCATTCTGGTCTTTTTCAACGATCCGCTTCCGGTCCCGGACGCGGCTACTCGGGCAGCCAAGATGGCGCTTGCGATGCAGGATCGGTTCGCTCCATTACGGAAACAGTGGTCGAAGCTGGGATACGAACTCGCCCTCGGCATCGGCATCGCTCAGGGCTTCGCCACGCTTGGCGCTTTTGGCTTCGAGGGACGGTGGGACTATTCCGCCATCGGCAGCGTGGTCAACCTGGCTTCGCGCCTTTCGGACGAAGCTCAGAGCAGTCAGATTCTCATCGACCGGCGCACTTGCGCGGCGCTTGGCGACGCGGCCGATGTCGAACCTCTGGGGCCCTTGGCGCTCAAAGGATTTGCGCAAGCGACTCACGCCTTCCTGCTGAAAGGCCTCGCGCAGTGATCGCGGCATCCCCACGTAGTGAACAAATTGGGTCCCGGCCTTCGCCGGGACGACACGGTGCGGGCGCTGTCTAAACCAGTCGAATCGGCGTAGAATCCGCGCCTCGTAACGGGTCGCTGACACAATCGGCGGCTCGTGGTTGCGGCCCTTACCCGGTGTCCGCGCAATCCAGAACAAAATTTTGGAGTCTGTCCGATGGCCCCCTCCCTCGCTGGCGCGACCACGCTGGGCAATGCAAGCCTCGACGATAAATACGAGCTCGAGTCCGGCAGGATCTATGTGACCGGCGTACAGGCGCTGGTGCGCCTGCTGATGCTGCAACGGCAGCGCGATGCCCTCGCCGGGCTCAACACCGCGGGTTTCGTTTCCGGCTATCGCGGCTCACCGCTGGGTGGGCTGGACCTGGCACTATGGAGCGCGGAGAAATTCCTGTCTCGCGCTCACATCAAGTTTCAACCCGGCTTGAACGAAGATCTGGCCGCAACTTCGATCTGGGGAACGCAGCAGGTCAACATGTACCCGGGCGCGAAGTACGACGGCGTGTTCTCGATGTGGTACGGCAAGGGGCCGGGCGTCGACCGCTGCGGTGACGTGTTCAAGCATGCCAATTTTGCAGGCACTTCCAAGCACGGTGGAGTGCTGGTGCTTGCCGGCGACGACCATGCCGCGAAGTCCTCGACGCTGCCGCATCAATCCGATCATCAGTTCTCGGCCGCGATGATGCCGGTGCTCTACCCTTCGTCGGTGCAGGAGATCATCGACCTGGGATTGCATGGCTGGGCGATGAGCCGTTACTCCGGACTTTGGGTGGGATTCAAATGCGTCTCCGACACGGTGGAAAGCTCGGCGTCGGTCTACATCGATCCGGAACGCGTCAAGATCGTCGTGCCCGATGACTTTCCGTTTCCCCCGGACGGCGTGTCCATCCGCTGGCCGGATGGCTTCCTCGCGACCGAAGCGCGAATGCAGGATTACAAGGTTTATGCCGCGCTGCACTATTGCCGCGCCAACCAACTCAATCGCATCGTTATCGATTCGCCCAAGCCACGGCTGGGCATCATCACCAGCGGCAAGAGCTATCTGGACGTTCGCCAGGCCCTGGACGACCTCGGCATCACGGAAGCAGACGCCGCAGAGATTGGCATTCGATTGTTCAAGGTGGCCATGCCGTGGCCGCTCGAGCCGGAGGGCGTGCGCCACTTCGCGGAGGGCCTGGAGGAAATCCTCGTCGTCGAGGAAAAACGGCAGATCGTCGAATATCAGATGAAGGAACAACTCTACAACTGGCGCACCGACGTGCGGCCTCGCGTCGTCGGCAAGTTTGACGAGAAGGGCGAGTGGGTGCGCCCGCACGGCGACTGGCTGCTGCCCGCGACCAGCGAGCTCACTCCGGCAATGGTCGCCCGGGTGATTGCGCAGCGCATCGAACGGCTGCAGCTCCATCCGCGGACCATGGAAAAGATCAAGCACCGCGTCGAGTTCATCAACGCCAAGGAAGCTGCGCTTGCCAAGCCGAAGATCACGCTCGCGCGCATTCCCTACTTCTGTTCCGGATGTCCGCATAACACATCAACTAATGTGCCCGAGGGTAGCCGTTCCACTGCGGGCATCGGATGCCACGTCATGGCGATCTGGATGGATCGCTCGACGTCGACATTCACGCACATGGGTGGCGAAGGCGTGCCATGGATCGGGCAGGCGCCATTCACCACTGAGAAGCACATCTTTGCGAATCTCGGCGATGGCACGTACTACCACTCCGGGATTCTCGCCATTCGCGCCGCAGTCGCGGCAAAGGTCAACATCACCTACAAGATCCTGTACAACGATGCCGTGGCGATGACTGGCGGCCAGCCGGTCGATGGCCCGATTTCGCCGGCGCTGATCGCCCAGCAGGTCGCCGCCGAGGGAGTGGCTAAACTGGTCGTCGTCAGCGACGAGCCCGCCAAGTATCCGTCCGGCTATTTCGAGAGCGGAATCCAGATCCATCACCGCGACGAGATCGATCGGGTTCAGCGCGAACTGCGCGACACGCCCGGTGTCACGGTCCTCCTCTACGACCAGACTTGCGCCGCCGAAAAACGCCGCCGCAGGAAGCGTGGCAAGTATCCTGATCCCGCCAAGCGCGTGGTCATCAACGAGCTGGTTTGCGAAGGTTGCGGCGATTGCGGAGTGAAATCGAATTGCGTCTCCGTGGCGCCGGTCGAAACTGAATTCGGACGCAAGCGCACCATCGACCAGTCGTCCTGCAACAAGGATTACTCGTGCGTCAAAGGCTTCTGCCCGAGCTTCGTCACGGTCGAAGGTGGCAGCCTGCGCAAACCGCAAAAAGCTGTCGCTGCCGATTTTCAAGCGTTACCCGAGCCGGCTCCGGCAAGCGCCACCGAACCCTACGGGATTCTGGTCACCGGCATCGGGGGCACAGGGGTGGTCACCATTGGAGCGCTCCTCGGCATGGCGGCGCACCTCGAAGGCAAAGGCGTGTCGGTTCTCGATATGACCGGTCTCGCGCAGAAAAACGGTGCTGTTGTCTCGCACATACGTATCGCAGCCACCCCTGAGCAGCTCTACGCCACGCGAATTGCGGCCGGCGAGGCGAAGCTCGTGCTCGCCTGCGACATCCTGACGGGGATCGGCTATGAAGCGATCGCCAAGATGCAAAAGGGCGTAACTCGTGCGCTGGTCAATACCGCGCTGGTGATGCCCGCCGATTTCACCCGCAACGCGGATCTGAAGTTCCCGGTGGGCTCGATGGAGCACGAAATCAAGGAAGCTGTCGCTCCGGGCGACGCCGAGTTTCTGGATGCGACCAAGCTGGCAACGGGCTTGATGGGTGACTCGATCGCGACCAATCTTTTCATGGTTGGCTACGCCTATCAACGCGGCCTTCTACCGCTCTCCGAGGCGGCGCTGATGCGCGCGATCGAGCTCAACGGCGCTGCGGTGGAACCGAACAAGCAGAGCTTTCGCTGGGGACGGCTCGCGGCAGTGGATCCGCAACGCGTTGCATCGGCGGCAATCCCGCAGCAACGACCCGCGTCACAGCAACTGTCCGAGTCGATCGATGAGCTCATTGCGCGCCGTCACGATTTCCTCACCGCGTACCAGAATGTCGCGTATGCCAAGCGTTACACCGACTTTGTATCGAAAGTACGTGTCGCCGAGGCCTCGAAATTGCCGGGCCGCAGCGCACTCACTGAAGCCGTGGCTCGCTATTATTTCAAGCTTCTGGCGATCAAGGATGAGTACGAAGTGGCAAGGCTCTACACCGACGGTGACTTCGCGAAGCGGGTCGCGATGCAGTTCGAAGGCGATTACAAGCTCACATTCCATCTCGCGCCCCCGTTGATGAACAAGCCCGACTCCGTCACCGGCGAAGCCAAAAAGAGCACTTACGGACCCTGGATGATGAACGCCTTCAGAATTCTGACGCGGATGAAGAGCCTACGCGGCACGGCGCTGGACGTCTTTGGACGCACGCCAGAGCGGCGCATGGAGCGCCAGCTAATCACCGATTATGAGGCGCTGATCGATGAGATCCTGCCAAGGCTCGCGCCGCACAACCATAGCATCGCCGTGGAGTTGGCCGGTATCCCTGAGCATATTCGCGGTTTTGGTCACGTGAAGGAGCGTCATCTCAAAGCCGCCAAGGCGAAGGAAGCCGAGCTGGTCGCCTCTTTCCGCGCGGCAAGGCCAGCGGCGGCTGCGCCGGTGATGCCGGTTGCGGCGTAAGTACTCTGGATCGCGATCCATGTGCGGATCTTCAGCAGCGATGATGACCGCGCACGACGCAGAAGCGTTCTGTCATTAGAGGTTGTGCGGTATTGAGCTTTGATCTGTCCGGGAAGGTTGCCCTGGTCACCGGCGCGTACCGTGGGCTAGGGTTCGCGATTGCGCAAGGCCTGGCACGCGCGGGGGCTATCGTCATTCTCAACGGCCGCAGAGAGGAAGCCGTAGAGGCGGCGGCCCATAAGCTGCACTCGCAGGGATTGCGGTCGTCGACTGCCGTGTTCGACGTCACCGACCGTGACGCCGTCACCCGGAATGTGACCGCCATCGAATCAGACGTGGGCGCCGTCGACATCCTGTTCAACAACGCGGGCATCCAACGGCGCGGCGCCATCGCCGATTTTCCGCAAGCGCAATGGGACGAGATCATCGCCACCAATCTCACTGCGCCGTTCATCGTATCGCAGGCAGTGCTCCCCGGGATGATTGCGAAAAAGCGCGGCAAGATCGTTCACATCGCTTCGTTGATGAGCGAGCTTGCTCGCCCGACCGTCGTGCCTTACACGGCAGCGAAGGGAGGCGTGAGGCAGTTGACGCGAGGCATGGCCGTCGAGCTCGCTCCGCACAACATCCAGGTGAACGCCATCGCGCCCGGTTACTTCGCGACTGAGATGAACCGGGCGCTCATCGACAATGCCGAATTCAACGCCTGGGTCTGCAAGCGCACACCCGCCGGTCGCTGGGGAGAACCCGATGAGATCGCAGGACTCGCGGTCTTTCTCGCTTCCAGCGCATCGGACTACATCACCGGCCAGCTCCTCGTGATCGATGGCGGGATGAGTGTAGCGCTGTGAGCAGCGAGCCAGGTCCCGCTCGCGAAGCGGG
>VBCY01000126.1 GCA_005882995.1 Betaproteobacteria bacterium | reverse complement strand
CTTCGAGTCGTGCCGCGACGTTCACTGCGTCGCCGACTGCGGAATAGCTGAAGCGACGGGTCGAACCATAATTTCCAACGGAGCAAGGACCGGTATTGATGCCGATGCCTGCGACAAGCCGCGGCGCCTTGGCGTGACCGGCCCATCCCTGATTGAGCGCTTCCACCTGCTCCAGAATTCGCAACGCGGCACGGCAAGCCAGCACCGCATGGTCCGGTTGATCCAGCGGCGCATTCCAGAATGCCATGATTGCATCGCCAAGATACTTGTCGATCGTTCCGTGGTACTCGAGGATCGCGTCGCCAGCCGCTGACAGGAACTCGTTGGTAATGTCGCCGAGCGCACCCGGTGTCGAACGCTCCGATAACGCGGTAAAACCGCGCAGATCGCAAAAAAGAATCGTGAGCTCGCGGACTTCGCCTCCAAGCACCGGTGTTTTAGGATCGCTTACCAGCCGATCGACCTGCTGCGGAGCGAGATATTGTTTGAACACACGTCGGATATGCCGGCGCTCCTTGTCGAGCAGACCATAGCGGTAGAGCGACAGGGCGATGAAAGTGGCGACGACCGCAATCATCGGGACCATGTTCGCGTGCCACAAGCCGTAACGTCCCAGGGCGATGCGAGCCCAGGCTGCGAAGGCGGCGACAAGCGCCAAACCGACGAGCGACGCAGCCGCCAGCGACAGGCGCGAGACCGTGAAACCCAGTAGCGGCGCCGCAGCGAGCATGGCGGCGATTTCCACCCATGGCGCATACGTCGTGCGGCGAAGATGGTGCTCATGCAGTATCGAATCGATTACGGTCGCGAGCCGCTCGACTCCGGGCATCACTGAGGTGAACGGTGACTCGAAGGTGTCACGACTGCCGAGGGCGTTCGCTCCGACCAGCGCGATCCGGTCATGAAACGCCTCGGGAGGAACCTCCCGTTTGAGCACTTTCGACAGCGAGTAGGTCGGGAAAGCGGGTGAGGGTCCGAGATAGTTGACGAGTATGCGCATTTCGGAGTCGGTCGGTATGAATACGCTTCCCATCGAAATGCCTTTCCCCAACTCCAGCATGACTTCGTTCCATGGCAGCCCCAAATACAATTGCGCGATCCGCACGGCCATGGACGGGTAATAGTCGACGTCGTAGGCGATCGCCGGATAGTCGTAGCGCGGTGCGCCGTCGACGTCGAAGGCGACCAGCATGTGACCCAGCGTCGCTCGCTCAGCGAGCATGGGTAACGGAGCAATTACCGCGGTGGGGGTCAACAGGACGGGTCGGTAGTCGTCGCTTTTTCGCAACTGCGCATACGCCGCGCTCGACGGCGCCGGCTTCTGATCCGCACCCTTGTCTGAGCCAAATCCAAAAGTGAAGGGCAGAACGACATTGCCCGATTCGGCTATTGCTCGCGCCAGAGCAGCGTCGCCGCCGCCGGCGCTGGCAGGTACGTGGGCCGAAGCATCGAGCGCTCCCGCGTCAGCGAAGAGGATATCGACGCCGATGACTTTCGCGCCCGCCCGATGCAGCGAGTCGATGAGATCCGCCAATCTTTGGCGCGGTAGAGGCCATAGGCCCAGGTCGGCAATCGATTGGTCATCGATCAGCACGATCACAGTCTCCGGGCCAGGCGGCTGCGTTCCGCGAAGCCTCATCTGGATATCGAGAGCGAAAAGCTCCAACCGTCGGAGCCACGGCACATCGAGCGCGATCAGTTGGATCGAGGCAAACACGACCATGGTCGCAAGCGCAAGGCCGCACAGCTTGAGATCCCGCAGGCGCTTCGCGCCCATTGCTAATCGAAAGCAGTCCGAGTGATGATATTGGCCAGGCGCTCGGCTCCCCAAGGCTTTGGAGGTGTGGGGGCTTTGCCATGCGGAACATCGGTGCCTTGCCCGGGGGAGCGCAAAACGACAGAGGATTGCGGCGGCGCTTCAAGGCTGGAAACTGCGACCGCGCCGCGAAGCACGGCGACCGCGGTTCCCGCAGGCGTCGTTTCGATAACCCAGTCGGTCCCCCGAACCGCGGCAATCGCCGTCTCGGTTTCGACTTCAAACCTTCCAGCCGGCGTGATTTTCGTGACCAGAACGCGCATCGCCCCCGAGATCAGGGCGAGCCGGGTGCGGAAGCCACTTGAAGCTTTGTCGTAGTCGGCAAGTCGCAGACGCGTGTTTTCAGCAATGGAAATCACGGTCCCGTCGTTCAAGGCGATCTTTGCCTTGCCGGCGTTGGTCGTGATCGTATCGCTGCGACGCAGCGGCGCGTTGACTGTCAATGTCTGGGAGCCCCCGCCGGTGTCGGCGAACACTGCGCCGCGCACGGCCAAGACCGTGCCGACGATGGGCTCTGCAGGGTATGCGGTTCCGATCCAGCAAATCGCGGCCGCCGCAAGCCAGGCAGCCGCCCACACGCGATATCGTTCCAATGATGTTCACTCCCATGAATAGCGGGCGCGAGGACGCAACACTTCCGCTCGAGACCAACACTACGCTCAGGCACTCGGCGCCGCAACGTTTTTGCCGACGCGCGTATTCGACGACTCGCTGCTATGGCACTGCCATCCCTTTGTCCACCATCACGCTGCGCAATCGGTCAGGGTAATCGGTGATGATGCCATCGACGCCGAGGTCGATCAGCCGGCGCATCTCCGATGGATCGTTCACGGTCCACGGAAGCACTTTGAGGCCGAGCCCGTGCGCTTCGGCAAGCTCCTTCGCCGAAAGATTGCGCCAGTACATCGACCACACAGCGCAGCCTGCCGCTTTCACCGTCGCAGGCAGAGACCCCGCGTAGTCGCGCAAAGCGAAGCCGGCATGCCACGGCGATGCGCCGCTCTTCGGCGCGCTGACGGTGTCGTTGTCCCGAGTCTGTATGGTGAGGCAGGACGTCGCGACGTCCGGCGCAATGCGCTGCACTTCGATCAACGTCCTCCAGTCAAAGGACTGCACCGTCACTCGATCGCTCACATTGGCCGTGCGGACCGCGTCTATGACGAGTCGGGCGAAGGTGGCCGGGTCCGGCGTGTCGGAGCCGCTCGTCGGCGTGATTTTGGTCCCGATGTTGAAGCGCACCGGCTTCGCGCTTGTCTTGCCGAGCTCGAATAATTCGGAGAGCTTTGGAAACCGCTCGCCGTCGATTTCCTGCTGTTCTGGAAACTGGCGGGCGTACGCATTTGTGGGATTGAGGCGCCCGATGTCGTAGCGCGCAAGCTCGTCGAAGCTGAGCGTGCGTATGGGCGGTCCCTTGGCGCTCAGCCAGTGTCCGTCCGGGTCGCGCACGATGTCGGGATTGAGAAAGGGATCATGCGACATGACGACGACATCGTCTTGGGTCACCGCCATATCGGTTTCAATGGTTGTGACTCCGATTTGCATCGCGCGGCGGAACGCGGCGAGAGTGTTCTCGGGCGCAAGACCGCGAGCGCCGCGATGGCCTTCCAGATCGAAGGCGTGCGACACATCCGCAAAGAGCCCCACCGCGCCGCCAAGCAGCAACGCGATTATCTGCCTTCGCCGGTGCGGTGCGGGTATGGACAGGCGACGCTTCACTGCGGCGGCTTTACGCCGTCCTTGCTGACCTGCACCCGCGCCGCGCTCAGCGTACCATCCGGTGCCTGCTGTGCGCCAATGAACACGTACTCTCCCACCACCAGATCGGCGCGCGAGCCGGGAACGGTGCGCACCAGGGCGGCGGTACCAGGAACGACGATCCGTTGCGTGCCGTCTTTGAAGCGCAAGGTCAGCTCGTGATCCGAGTTTCCCACGACGCGCGAGGCGACATTGGCGTTGGTCATGGTCGATCCCGGCTGCAGATCCCAGGCTAACTGGCCTTCAGGTACGGTCAGCGCCAGATAGTGGACCTCCACCGCGACCTGAATGCCATTCGGTCCAGGCAGCGTGGTGGCGCCGACGTAGTCGCCTTCCTTGAAATCCTCGAACCGGATGGCTTTGGCCACGGCGACCGAAACGTTATCGGCGAGCTCGATCTTCAGATCCTTCCCCTCTCGGGACTTCACCGACAGGATTTTTCCATCGATGGCGGTGATCGTGCCGCGCACCCGCACGTTGGTCTGCGCTGTGGCGGCGGAAATGGCCAGCAGGCATCCCATCAACAATCCCGTGATTTGCCTTACGTTCATGTTCTGCTCCGTTCGTTGAGGACGCGGTTCATCCGAAAATCCATTTCGACGCTGTACGTTGTATTGCTAACAGCCGGTCTAGGAACTCTCTTCCCATTTTTTGCTGCCCGTCACAGCGGCGCCTCCGCCATCGAGCGCGGAGAGTGGATGGTCACACCGTGCACGGTTTTGCCGTAGTGTCGACCGAAATGAGTCCGGCCGCCGGTCACCAGCGCCTCGCAACCCTGACGTACTGCCGCCGCTAGCACCGGGCGATCCTTTTCGGGCAACGGCAGCACGGCTCGGAGGGCGTCATCGCCAGGCTGGGCGGCCACGACGCGCATTTTCACGAGCAGCGCATCCAGGAAAGCGGACCCTTGCGGAGCTTTGTTGGCGAGGTTGCGTCGTGCCTCTTCCACAACGTAGCCGTCAACGCAGCATTCGTGGCCAGCGTCGCCGAGCCAATTTACAAGCTGTCGTATCGCACCGTTGGACTTGGCGGCCGAGAAAAGAACACTCGAGGAAGATGCGCATTCCGCCCGGCTAACGTTTTGTCTTCTTCTTGCCGCGCAAAACCTTGGCCAGCAGATTAGCAGAATTGCAGTAATGCAATACCGCCGCCTGATCCGCCCTGGGTCTTACTCGTCACTCGACGACTTTCGGCGCGCCGTCTTGACCTGTCCGCGTTTGACCTTTCCGTCGACGCGACGGCGCTGCGAGCCCTTGGTCGGACCGGTCGGCTTGCGCCGGCGCGGCACGGTCGCCGCGCTGTCGCGAAAGCGGGAGCCGGCGCCTTTTGCTGAGGGGGCTGCAAGGACGCCACGGGTCCCCGCGATCGCAGGGACGCCGATAGGCCGAATTCGAACGTCACTCTCTTTCGTAACTTTCGATAGTTCGAATACCGGTCGGCAATCGGCGCCTCGGCGAAAAAGATCGACTTCTCCGACAAGAATTACGGAATCGGCGCGGTGGCCGCGTCGATGGAAAGCAGGAACCGGGTGACCTTGGCGCGATCGGCTGCGCTGGAAAGCGTATCCACACCCGCGGTTCCCGCGCTTCGGTGCTGCACGTTATTGAGCACGTCGTCGAGCGAGAGCGCCGCACCGTTGTGGAAGAAGGTCTGGGGAAACGCAAAGATCGACAGCAGCGACGGCGGCACAAAGCCGTTGGCGCCCAGCGGCGGGGCGCCATTCTGCCGAACTTCGTTGAGCGCAGCCGGATTGAACGTACCGACACTCCTCAACTCACCGATGAGCTCTCCGGCGACATTGACCAATCCCGGCCCCGGCGGCGGCGTGAAGCGAATCCTGGCCGTCGTCCACTGCGCCCCGCCGTGGCACTGCTGGCAGTTCGCGGATGTGAACAATGCACGACCAGCGACCACATCCGGTTCGGTCTTGTTCACCGGCGAGATCGGCGAGCGGATGCCGAACTGTATGAACGCCTTGATCGCGTCCCAGCCTCCGATGCCGCGCACCAGCAGTTGGTTGCGGCCGCCGCTGGCTAGCGGAACGAAATTATTGACGTTCGGATCCTGCGTGATTCCGTCGGCCAGCACGATCATGCCCAGGCCGCCGGATACGGCGCGTATGTTGAGCTCGAAGTCTTCCTCCTCATCCCGTTCGGCGGACCAGTTGAGCGGCCGCATGATGTCTCGGGCCGCAACCGTTTGGTCGAAGTCGGTGTGCTGCGGAATCGTCCGTTTCGGGCCCGAGGGGAAGATCCATACCACGTTATCCGAGGTCCCGAACGGCGTGTGGCATGCCGAGCACGCCCCCCAGCCGTTGTTGGACATGCGGCCAGTGATCGGCGTCGTGGTGCTCGGCGCTGGGTCGAACTCGCCGATCGAGGTATTGTAGAGTTCCTTGCCGATTTGGATCTTGTCGGCCAGCGATCCTGGCGTCGGCAGACTGGCCGATTGCATCGTCGTCGCAACCTGCTCGGGCACGGTAGTCAGATTCAGCACCGAGACGCTGCGCGAGACGTAGTTCATCACGTATGCGCGGTTGTCGGTCGAATTGACGACGAGGCCGCGCGGATTCTTGCCGACCTTGATTTGCAGCACGCGGTTCGGATTCGAGGGATCGTTCTGCACGACGGCTGCGCCGGTGGCCGGATCCACCACGAGCTTGACCACATGGTTGCTTGCCGCGCTGATGACGTAACCCTCATTTGCGCCATTCTTGAATGCAATTGCCCACGGCTGAGTGATAAAAAGCTTGGGCAAGGCCGTCTGGTTCTTGACCGCGAGGTGCATGTTGATGGTCTGCCCAGCGTCCATTCCGCTGATCCGGTCGATTACCGAAAGCAGGCTATGGGTATTCACGTCGAAACGCACCGGTCCGTTGGGCGAGGCGCCGGTGTTGGGCAGGAAAGCAAAATTCCCCTTGATCGCGGTGTTGTTGAGTTGATTCGGATACGCGCCCGTCGTGAAAATGAAATTCGCCGGATTGGTAGGATCACCGGGTGGTATACGCGCGATTGCATCGCCCGTCGCCTTGAATCCGGTGTCCGCGATCGGGTTGATAGTGACGGTTCCGATAACCGAATCGGTTGCGGTGGACAAAACGGTAACCCGGCCTGACTTCGCGTTGTCCTGGCCGTCGACCGTGCCGGGCACCGGGAGCGACAGGAAGTTGGTCACATAGACCGTTTCGTCGAGGTCGTCCGCATCGCCGTCGTTAGTAATGGCCAGACCGCGTGGTTCGACGCCGACGCCTAAGATGGTCTTGGTGACCGTATCGCTTGCAGTGTCGATCACTGAAATCGAATCCGAGCGCGTGTTGCTCACATAAAGCTTCTTGCCGTTGGGTGTCAGCGCGAGCCCGTAGGGCTCGGTGCCTACGCGTATGTGCAAGGTCGGACGCGAGATGACGCCATTGGCGATATTCGTTTTGATGACGGTGACGGTGCCGCTGACGGTATTGGCCACGTAGAGCTTCGTGCCGTCGGGTAGAAATGCGACGCCGTTGGGCTCGATCTGCACCGGCACTTCGGCAAGCTTGCGGTTCTTGTCGCCGCGCACATCGAAGAAGCTCACACTGTTGTTATCCGGATTGCCGACGGCGAGAAACGCGTCATCGGCAGTCAGCGCCAGCGGCTGGGAAGAAATCGGACCCGCGAACCGCGTCGCGGCTTCACTTGCGGTGATCGCTTGGCTAGGCCAATAAAACACCATGCCGGCGCACGCAAGCGAGGTCATAAAGGTCACCCGGGATGCCTTGCGTGCATGCAACGGGTTCGTCGGGCGCAATTTCGAATGTTGCTTCATCGGTGTCTCCTTCTCGGCGAAATGCCCCTTCCGTTTCTTGCGGGTGAAGTTGTCGGCATGCGTAGATGATCTGGCAATGAGCGACGGAGTCCTGATCCGTCATGCACAGAGGAACATGAGCTCAACCTCGATTGCCGAAGGCGACAATGACTGCGAGCTCTAATGTGGTGCTAGGAACTGCGACCTACCTTCAATGAGATGTATGTGCTCGAGCCCTTCCGTCTTTTTCTCCACAGGTACGGTGCGAGCAGACCCCCTCCGAGCAGCATGAGCGATGATGGCTCCGGGACCGCCTGAGCCTCAGCCCGCACCTGCAGGAAGCCGACTCCGCCGTCGAA
The DNA here is from genome assembly GCA_005882995.1 of Betaproteobacteria bacterium. Classification (GTDB taxonomy): domain Bacteria; phylum Pseudomonadota; class Gammaproteobacteria; order Burkholderiales; family Casimicrobiaceae; genus PALSA-1003. Next base: position 10,073 of record VBCY01000126.1, on the reverse strand, counting down.
CGGTGAAAGGATCGGTACTATGGTGATAGAGTGCTGCCCGGCCAGAAGCATGAAGACGGCCTGGCTCATGCCCGGGTTGGCCAGGCAAGCCACAGGATCGTCGCCGCAGTCCCCTGTGCCTGGCGCCGACGTGAGTCCGATGAGCACCCCGAAGTCGAAAATTTGGAATCGGTCGCCCGCGAGGAACCCATCGACGATCGTGAGCATCGCGCCACTTAGAGGCGCCAGGAATGTCCATGGCGGCGCGTCGAGCAGCGGGTTCGAGGTGAGGCAGAAGCCGCCCGCTGGATCCGCGGGATCACAGCCGTTGGCGGCCGTGCCTGCGCTTCCAAAGCTGAACGCGAGGAAGGTGTTGAGCGGGATAAGTCCGCTGTGGACAGGGGCCGCGGCGCCCAATGCCGCGAACAATACAATGGCGCGGCAATAGCGCATTAGCTGTAGACGCATTGCGCTTCTCCCCTTCTCTCGGACGTTGGAAGGGACCGGGGTCGGTCCCTGCCGTCACAGATGACCAAGTTGAAGACTACGATTTGAATGCTATAACGCACAAGATGTGCCATGCCGAAATTGACGCCATATATTCAAAAAGTTAGACGATTTTTAAAGAATAAACCTCCTTCCCGTCGGCTATCAGTGTAAGCACTTTCGACAGCTTCTCGACAGTTTTGCCTTATGGCGCGCGGGTCCCCCCGGTGTCGGTTATAGGCATTGGCGGAACCGAGGGCATGGGATGTTCACCGCCTCACGTAATCCTTGACCCGGTACATCTGCAATAGCGCCGTCGCATAAATCCGATGCAGCGCGTGCAACGGGATCGGGCGGATGTCGGTGATGGGAAGCGGCAACGGATTGTCCGCCGGTGAGATGAGGTTCTTGGCGACGAGGATGCCTAGTGTGGTCGCCATCGCCACGCCGCGCCCCTGGTAGCCAAGAAAAGCGCTGACTCCTGGGGCGGGCTGATGCATATGCGGCACGTGATCACGCGTGAGCGCGACTCGACCTGACCAGTAGAACTCGCATCGCGTCCCCTTAAGCTGTGGAAACAGTATGCCGATCACTGTTTCCAGATGGCGATAATCGCGCGGGCCCGCGGGCTCGCGGAACGGCCCGCGTCCGCCCATGATCAAGCGGCCCTGATGCAAGCGATAGTAGAGCAGCAGCTTGCGCGTGTCCGAGGCGACGTGCCCCTGGGGCAGGACCGTTCGCAGCACTTTGTCGGGGAGCCTTCTGGTAGCGACCTGGAAGCTGTTCGCGGCGATCACGGTCTGGCGCAAGCGCGGCCACAGCGCGTCGGTGTAGCCGTTGGTGGCGAGGAGCACGCGCTCGGCGGCGACTGTTGCCCCGTGTCCGGTCGTTAGCTTCCAGCGAGCGCCGTCGCGAGTGAGTGCGGTGACACGCGATCCACCGCAGACGAGCGCACCTGCTTTCTGCGCCGCGCGCGCGAGGCCGCGAGCGTAGCTCAGCGGCTGCACGGATCCTGCGCGACGGTCGATCCATCCTCCGTGATAGACCGGACTTCCGGTGAGCCTGCGCACGCTGTCGCGATCGAGCACGGTGATTGCGGCGCCGCGTCGCTGCCATTGCTCAGCCCGACGCGTTGTGGCGGCGACATCAGCGGCAGCGAAAGCCGGCTGGATCCAGCCGCAGCGACGCGCTTCGCATTCGATGCGGTGACGCGCGATGAGATCGAACACCACGGCGGGCGCGCCGCCGGCGACGCGCACCAGGTGCTCGCCGGCTTCCGTGCCGAACATCGCGACCAGTTCGTCCGGATCGTGTTTCAGTCCCGGGATGACTTGGCCGCCATTGCGGCCGGATGCGCCCCAGCCGGGCTCACCGGCCTCTAGCACGACAACGGAGATGCCTGCTTGCGCGAGCTGCAACGCTGCGGCGAGGCCTGAATACCCGGCGCCGACAATGGCCACGTCGGCCTGCCGCGACGCATCGAGCGGCGGCGTTTCCGGAGCCGGGCGGGCGGTCGCGGCCCAGAGCGATGGCGGCAGCGGAAGCGCATGAACCATGTGCGCTACTTATCGAGCCTTACGCGGAAATGCGAAGCCAAGCGTCGCCCCGGCGCAGGCCGGGGCCCAATTGGCGTTGCAAGTGCGGCTCTGGTCCCTCTGAATATCGAATGGCCAGATCGGGACGGACCTTGGATCCCCGCCTTCGCCGGGATGACCACGTCTCGCTGATCAATCATATCGGGTGCGTCACGCGACGCAGGAAGTCCTGGGTGCGTTCCTGCTGCGGCGAGCGCAACAACTCGCGCGCCTTGCCCTGCTCGATGATCTTGCCGCGGTCGATGAAGATCACTCGATCCGCCACTTCGCGCGCGAAACCCATCTCGTGCGTGACCACCATCATGGTCATGCCATCGTTGGCGAGCACGCGCATGACGGCGAGCACTTCGCCGACGAGCTCGGGGTCGAGCCCCGACGTGGGCTCGTCGAAGAGGATCGCCTGCGGACGCATCGCCAGCGCCCGAGCGATCGCGACTCGTTGCTGCTGGCCGCCGGAGAGGCGGTGAGGGTAGTCGTTTTCCTTGCCGGCTAAGCCGACGCGCGCGAGCAGTGCGCGTGCACGCTCACTTGCCTCTTCGCGAGGCTCATGTTTGACGTACACCGGACCTTCGATCACGTTCTCCAGCGCCGTGCGATGCGGAAAGAGATTGAACCGCTGGAACACCATCGCCACCTTTTCCCGGATCGCCACGATGTGGCGCGCGTCGCGATCCACCCGCTGACCCTCGACGGTGATCTCGCCATCGTCGTACGCTTCGAGACCGTTCACGCAGCGCAGCAGCGTCGACTTGCCGGAGCCCGACGGTCCGATCACGCAGACCACTTCGCCCTGGCTCACTTCGAGCGAAATCCCGTCGAGCACGAGGTTAGTCCCGAAGGACTTGCGCACACCGCGGACCGCGATCATTGGCGCCCGAACTTCTTTTCCAGCCGGCCAACGAGCAGGATCAGCGGCACGCACATCACCAGATACCACACCGCCACCAGCGAGAAGATCTCGGTGTTCTTGAACGTGGACGACGCGATCAGCTTGCCCTCGAAGGAGAGCTCTGCCACGGTGATGATCGAGGTCTGCGAGGTGTCCTTGAGCATCATGATGCAGGTGTTGCCGTATGGCGGCAGCGATATCTTGAACGCCTGCGGCAAGACCACGCGCCAGAGGATGAGCGCGCGCCTCATGCCGAGCGACTGCGCGGCTTCGACCTGCCCCGGATCGACCGCCTCGATGCCGGCGCGAAACACCTCCGCCATGTAGCACGAGTACGCAAAGCCCAGTCCGATGACGCCGGCCTCGAAGGCCGAGAGCTGAATGCCGATTTCCGGAAAGACGAAGTAGATGTAGAAGAGCTGGACCAGGATCGGGATGCCGCGAATGATGTTGATGAGCGCCTTGGAGAATCGCGACAACGCGCGCACGCCTGAGACTCGCATCAGCGCCCACACCATCCCGAGGAGCGTGGCGACCACGAGCGCGCACACGAACACCTCGACCGTGACCAGCGCGCCCTTCGCCAGCAGCGGCAGATATTCCGCGAGATCGTTGCGGGAGAGCACGGCTGGCGACTAAGGACCGTCTGCTCGAACCCGTGTCTGTCGCCCCGGCGAAGGCCGGGGCCCAAGTTGCCGCTTAGTTCTTCACACTTATCGCCACCGCGCCGTCGATGCTATGGCTTAATGGCAACAACCTTGCCGTCTTTCAGCACGTAGATCGGCGTGCCTTGCTTGCGCGCCGTTTCCCTGGCTCGGCGCGCGGCGCGGCGGAGCGCGCGGCCGACGGCTCGTGAAAAGTCGTTGGGCTTGAGCTGCATTTTTGTTGGCTGCGATCTCACGGACCTTGTTCCAGCAATCGAGCTGCGGTACCAGAATTATCATACACCGACCAAGCGTCCGCCAGTGGGCGATAGACGCTATTGAAGTTTGTCCAACTGCGGCCGAAACGCCTCAGTACGTCGTCGCGTCGTACATCATGCCACCTTGCTTGACGCGGGCGGCCATCCGCTTCAAAGCAATTTGCGGCGAGTCGATTTTCAGATAAGCAACCTCGATCCGGTAACCAGCCGATTTCCATTTTTGGAATCGCACAGCGTACGAACTCCACTGAAGGTCGTCTCAAATGCAAAGCTCTCTCCAACTGCGGTCAACCGATCCAGTTCCGCGAGAAAGACTCTCCCGGCAGTCACGGCCGCGATTTCCGGCTTTAGAGCTGAGAGCCCCGCCGCAATGAGATCTGCGTTGACCTACTTCAGTCCCCAGTTGGCGAGAATCTTGTCGATCGTGCCGTCGGCCTTCATCTTGCGCAGCGATGCGTTGACCTTGTCGAGCATCGCCTTGTCGCCCTTGCGCACCGCGATCCCGACGCTGCCGACAAGCATCGACTTGTAGTTTTTCGCGAGACGGGTTTCCGGATAGCCGCCCTGGGCAAGTTGGTAAGCGACGATTGGATAATCGGCAAACCCGGCCTTGATGCGGCCGACGTTCACGTCGCGAATGATATCGGGGATCGAATCGTAGACCTTGATCTCCTTGAACAGGCCAGAATCCTGCAGCGGCTTGACGTAGGCGGTGCCGATCTGCGCGCCGACGATCTCGCCCTTGAGATCCTCGAGACTCTTGTAGTCCTTTGGATCCTTCGCCGAGACAAAGAGGCCGTCACCATAGGTGTAGATTGGGTCGCTGAAGTCGACGATCTCCTGGCGCGGCGGGGTGATGTACATCGCGGCAGCAATGACGTCGATCTTGTTCGCCTGCAGCGCCGCGATCAGTGTGCTGAAGGTCATGGGAGTGACCTCGGGAGTGAAACTCTGATCCTTGCCGATCTCCTTGATGATATCGACCATGATCCCGGAGATCTGGTTGGTCTTGGTATCGAGGAAGGTGAAGGGAATCCCAGTCGGCGTCGAGCCGACACGCACCACCTGTTGGGCGTCGCTGGCGCCGATCAGCGCGAATCCTAGGACGGCGCCGAGAACGACGCGACAAAGCAACTTGGCAAACATGGCAAGATCCCTCCTGAGGAGACGGCGTGTAGATGAACCTGCCTGATGCTATCGACGCGGCACCGTCGTTCCGCTGCCTGGCAGGTTGCGCCGATGATAGGAAGCGTGCGCGGGGCTGTCAAACGAACGCAATGGGAAAAGCTGTGGACGATCCCACCCGCGGAGAGCCGGTGGTGCCCAGAATCCCGCGCACGTGGATGTCAGTCGAACAGACGCGCCACCAACTCCTCGCGTGTGACCTCGAGGTAGGCCGCGACTTCGCCGAGGATTGCGCCCAGCGTTCCGATCTTCAAAGGGTCGTGGGCCGGGATCGTTATGTGGTGCTGAACCGGCTTGTCGATTGTCGCCGATGTGACTGCCGGTCTGGCGCGTGCCCTTATAACCGACCCGCCCCAGGGCGCTTTGCAAGCTGCGCCCCGGACAAGTCACGCGGCAACTTCAAGCTGCGAAGACTTCATCTCGGACGAAATGCATCCGGATCAGCTTGGGCACTTTCCCTTCGTCGAAATGACAGCTGACGGCATCACGGATGCGCTCGCGCAACTCGTCGACAGTTGCTGCCTGCGTGAAAATGCCCTCGCCGACAGCGCGCGCAACCAAGCCGCCCTCTGGGGCGTCTTCTACGATGAAGATGATTTCGCTCATACTCCCGTCCCGATCAACCGTATCTTAGCGCAGGTGGCACTCGAGGGCAGGCTTCAGCGGGAACCCAGCGTCAGCACTCTGAGGTTGCCCAAGGGCTCATTGGTATACACGGCGCGGGTCGGCCGTGATCTTGCTAGGTTTGATCTCCATAACAGATACCGCTAAGTCGATCTGCGTTTCGTAGGCTTCGAACGGCTCCCACTGGCACGTGGGGCGGCGCCGTGCAGATATTCAGGACTCTCCTCCCGCAGCACATGGCGCAATATCGTTTCCGTAACCGGGGGCTCGGCGTCCGACAAATATTGCCGCAGCGCCTCGTTCATCATGGTCTGGTAGCCGGTGCCCGCTTTCTCGGCACGCGCCCGAAAAGCATCGAGCACTGCATTGTCGATAAAGATCGAAATGCGCGTTTTGCCCTTCTGCGGTGTGGCCGCGCCTCTCTTGCCTTTGGAGAAATCGTACTCAGTCCTCATGGGCTTTGCGTTCCTTTGGCGTCGCACCATAATGTATATATTATATATGTATAAATCCAGGCATAGCCGACGGTAGAAGCACCGGTGCTGCCGATGTCGCACAGACGGTGCAGCGATCGACTTCGCGGGAACGAAAACGCACCCTCACCGGCCAAAGGTCCGTTAATCGTGAAGGAATGACTCGTGAAACGGCTCGCGAAACCAAGCGTATTGATCGTACTGTCCGCGTCGATGTTCGCGCTTGCGGCGCCCAGCGCGCACGCCGTCGACCTCGTCGTGCATTCGTCGGTAGTCTTGAAAGCCCTGAAGGCGCAGGTCTTCAAGGAAAAGGGCCGCTATTACCTGCAGCCGCCCAGCCGTTGCAATGACCCGTATCTGGAGAATCCCACTGTATCGTTCAAGAAGGACCGCGTTTATATCGGAGCGCATTTTGCGGGACGGATTGGCGGGCTGATCGGGGGAGTATGCCAATCAGAAACCGAACCGAGCGCCATCATGCTCTCGGCTCGGCCCGTCCTTCGCTCGCAGGAAGCGGCCCTGGAAGACGTGCGCGTTGAAGCTGCGGACAAGCCCATGGTGGCCGCGGCATTACAAAACCTGATCGGCGGTAAATCCCTGTCACGACTGCACATCGATCTTCTCGAAGCAGTCCGGGTCCTGACGGCGCCGGAGAAGACAGCCCCCTACGCGGTCGCCGTGCGAGGACTGCAATTGACGAACCTTGTCGTGCAGAACGAAGAGCTTCATGTCACGGTGAATGGCGCCGTGGAGATCCGGTAGAAAAGCAGGGTCAGACTCGGCTTTGGCTCTTGTCCCCCGTTGAAAAGTAGGGTCCGAAGGTGGCTCGTCATCCCGGCGAAGGCCGCAATCAAAGGCGGCTCGTCATCCCGGCGAAGGCCGCAATCAAAGGCGGCTCGTCATCCCGGCGAAGGCCGCAATCAAAGGCGGCTCGTCATCCCGGCGAAGGCCGGGATCCAAGTTGATCTGCATCGATGCAAAAAAGAACTTGGGCCCCGGCCTTCGCCGGGGCGACGATCCCCCACGCTACGCCCACTCCTTCAGCGCCCCCTCCTTCAGCGCCTCCTCGATCGCGCTCTCGAGATCCATCCTGCGCCTCTCTTGCCACGCCGCTTCCGGCGCACGACGCCGAGCCAATCATCGCGCAACCGTATACGCATCGGTTCGGGCCCGCGCAGCCCGCGCGAGCGCCTCGCTTGACAGCCCCTCACCCCGCGGTTGTCGTCTTAGTTGAGCGCTCAACTAAGTATGCCCCACGCTGCAACCGCACCCTCGACGCGGGATCGCCTGATCCAGACGGCGATGAAGCTCTTCTGGGAGAAGGGCTACGGCTCGACCAGCATCGCCGACCTGCTGCAGGCCGCGGGCGTCAACAGCGGGAGCCTCTATCACTTCTTTCCCGGCAAGCAGGATCTGCCGCCCTCGTGGAAGGGCGTCGACGATCCGATCGAGCGCGTGTTTGCGCTGCTTGCGCGCTACCGGCTGGGGATCGTGCAGACCGAGGGCATCTACGCGTGCCCGATCGGCAGTCTTGCGCTGGAGATCCACGAGCCCGATCCGCCGGTGCGCAAGGCGCTCGCCGCCAACTTCAAGGCGTGGACCGACACGATCCAGGCGTGCCTGGTCGCGGCGGGAGCGCGGCTGCCGAATTCGCTCGATCGGCGCGAGCTCTCGCGCTTCGTCCTGACCACGATGGAAGGCGGCGTGATGCAGGCGCGCACGCATCGCGACGTGACGTACTTCGACAGCTCGGTCCGGCAGCTGCGCGCGTATTTCGATCTTCTGGAGCGGGAGGCGGCGAGGGACAAGCTGTCGATCGCAAAGCCGCCGCGCAAGCGGCCACATTCACGAGGGAGAAAATGATGTCGTTGAAACTGGGCGTTACCGTGGCAGCCGTGTTGGTCGCTTCGGCGGTGGGCAGCAGCCCGGGCGTCGCGGCACCGATCGAGCCGCTGCGCCCGATGGCGTTTCTCGCGGGCCACTGCTGGAAAGGCGATTTCGCCGACGGCAAGCAAACCGACGAGCATTGCTTCGCCTGGCTCTACGACGGCAAGGCGTTGCGCGACACGCACACCGTGCGCGCTCCGGGCCGGCCGGATTATATCGGCGAGACCACCTGTTGCTGGGATTCGGCCTCCAAGCGCGTCGAGTACGTTTACATCGAGAACCTGGGCGGCGTGAGCCGCGGCAGCGTGGAGAGCGTGCCTGACGCGCTCGTCTTCCCGGCGACCCAATACGTCGCGGATGGCCAGTCGATGACGTACCGCGTGCGCTGGACCAAGTTGAGCGACACGTCCTATGAGGCGTGGAGTGAGATGCAGGTCAAGGATGGCTGGACGACCATGTTCAAGCTGACGATGAAGCAGTCGTCTTAGGGGCAATCCGCCGTCATCGCAGTGTGGCATCTGCGTGGCGTATTCACGCCGGAAGTGCAAACGCGCTACGACAACGAAAACGGATTATCCGTCTACCAATGCCGGGCGGTTCTTTTCCGCTTGACCGTCGGTGAAAGGGAAAGGCACACGTACGACATCGAAGCGCTCAAAGCTTGCCATAGGCCTTCTCGTCCTCGGCACTACTCCACTCGCTCAGCGTGCCCTGAACGGCTTGGAGATATTCGACGTCCAGAGCTTGGATCCGCCGACCACGCGGCCCTTCGGGTCGATCTCCCAGGCAATCAGATCCCCCGGCTTGCTCTTGAGCGCCGCGCGGACTTCCTGCGGGATGGTTGTCTGCCCCTTAGCAGTGATCTTGGAGATCGCGGACACGGTGAGGACTCCAGGCGCATTACGTACTTAGCATATTGCGACAAGGAAGCGGCCTGGCGCAGCTCGTCATCGCCGCAGGGATCGATCGCGGTCTGCAGCTCGTCAGCTACCTGTCGAGCTCTGCGTAATGCCGGAAAATTCCCTCCTGGTTGAACGCCAGGCGGCGTTCCGAGGCGAGATAGGCAGCAATTCGTGAACGCTCGGCGACGCGCGCGTGGAGCGCCATCACATTCCGATAACGGCGCGCGAATCGCGCCATCGCGTTCGGAAATGCGTATTGCAGTCCGGCGACGATCTGGAACAGCGACAGGTCGGCGTACGTGAGCCTGCCGCCGACCAAGTGGGCGGCACCGCGTGGGTTGCTCGTGAGCACGCGCTCGAAATAGCCGAGGTACTTCGGCATCCGGTTCTTGATGAAGTCGGCTGAGCGTCGTTTTGCTTCGCGCCGCTGGTCTTCGTAATAAAGACCTGCCGCGATCGGGTGATGGGTGTCATGCGCTTCGACGACCAAGTCGGCGAGCGTGAGCTGGAGCTGATGCGTCCACAATCGCCCCGCCTCGGTCTTGGGCGAGAGGTCGTGGCGTTCGCCGAGGAACAACAGGATGTTCGCGGTCTGCGCGATAAAGCGCTTGCCGGCCTTGAGGAATGGCGGCGCAAAGGGCGGATATGCGATGTCGCCCTCGAGCAATGCGAGCATGCGCGCTTCGCCTTTGGGGGTACGGACGACATCGACGTAACGAGCGCCAGCCTCTTCGAGCGCGAGCCGCACAAATTCGCCGCGTCCCTGAATCGATCCCCAGTAATAGAGCTCGTAGCGCATTGAAACTCCTTCGAGAGCCAACTGTTCAGTCTGATTTCTTGCGCGACGTCATAGCTGTTCGAGCCTGCGGAACCACTGCTCGGCGGTGATTATCGGACATGAGAAGCTTCGGGCAAGGGTAAGCAGGTCGCGATCTCCGGTGATGAGGTAATCAGCCCGGCCGGCGATAGCGAGTTGCATGAATGCCACGTCAAACGGGTCGCGGCAGGCCGGCGTCCTGGGCGGCCTCCGCGGAATGCGCACGGTCGTGCAATAAGGCAAGTAGTCCGCCAGCAACTCACCCTGCTCGTCGGTGGTGAGTTTGAACTTGGGGTAAGCCAGCGCGCGCATCA
>VBCY01000603.1 GCA_005882995.1 Betaproteobacteria bacterium | reverse complement strand
TATGGTAATTGCAGGCCGAAGGCGCTGCATCTATCGAAAGTTACGTTCCGATTACCTCGTGCTCGGTAACCCTTCTTAGGCGTTGCGCCGCCCACGGCAGTATGACGCGGCACGCACGCTCCCTGGGTCGGCTGCACGAGTTGCTTGGCTAGACGGCATCACACGCATTTGAATTTCGGAGTCTGACCATGAAATACCTTCTCGTGGGACGGTGGATTGGCTGGCGTCGGTGACGCGATGCTGAACAGGGGGCCGGTCATCGTTAACTGCCACACAACTTCAGCTCCCTTCATTCCTGCCCTGACCACCCAGTCATGCCCTCCCTCCGCGTAGGCAAGAATGAGACCTGAGGGCACGAATGCCCCTCGCGCGCGTATGCTACGGCAAGCTCGACTGGAACGGGCCGGCAACGCGAAGTCTGGCCGAGGATTGGCGAGAGCCAAATCGGTTGTCCGTGATGGATGAAAGGATTGCGAGGCGACGAGCCGGGAGCGAAAGGGTGAGGGTCGCGAACGCGATCCTCACCCTGCGTCGCTAACGCAGGACGTCGCTCAAGAAAGCCGCCAGCGCGGAATTGTTGGCGTCTTCCTGAAGCATCAGGCGCTGACTGACGAGGTCCACCGCGGCGGCCTTCACCAAAGCTGCGTAATGTTGGTGATCGCCATAGCGCTCTTGCAGAGACAATCGCGGATCACCGCTCGCAAGACGCTCGGCTTGCGTCTTCGCAAGCGGCAGATACGTCCCGTTCAAGCCGCACAGATCGGGTGATCGAAAACCCTGTGCGCGCACGTTCCAGCCGGTGTAGGTCGCCGTCGCAACGGTGAGCTCGGGTATGCGCACGCCCGGGATGTCGTTGCCGTCTGGATCGGTCTTGGGAACGAGGATCGTGTAGCCCGGCTGCGGCAGCGTCGTCGGCGGCATCACATCGATGATGCCTCCAGTGGGGCCGAAGCGCGGGCCGTAGAACTTGAGCGGCAGCACGTTCGGCGTGCCGGCATATAGCACTCCTGGAATTGACGGAAAACCCGTGCTCGCCTGATCGAACGGTACGAGTGTGCCGTCGGACACTCGCGGATACCGGCTTGACGGCGGCGTCACGCCGTTCGCCGCCCATTGATCGAGCGCTACCAGCACCGCCCGGTTGATCGCGCCGCGCGGCAGCGGATTGTTCAGCTGCTGGCAGATCCCTGTCGTGGTCGGCACCAGTGCCGGTCCGTGCTGCTCGCCGGTCATGTAATACACCCGCGCGTTGTCGGGCAGCGCAATGTCATGGCCGCGGCCGTCGGTCGTCACCAGCGCGCCGTGAAACTGCCAGAACTCCTCGGCGCTATCGGTGTGGATCACCTTGGGATCGGTCGGCGGTCGCTTCAGAATACCGTCGGCTCGTCCCGTCACCGGATCCGTAGTCACCGCATAGCTGAATGGAAAGTCTGCCATCGGCCACAGGCCCGCCCAGAAGTCCTGCCGTGAGTAGATGTCCGGCATGGTGAAGCGCGTGTTCTGATGCAGGCGCAGCGCGCCCGGTATCTGCGTCCACATGACATCGAACACCGGGCGGTGCGCTTCGTCCTCGTTGAAGTCCAAATAGATGAAGTCGCGCACGTACATGCCGGTGGATGACACTCCGAGCGCGTACTCCTGGGTGATGCCAGTCGACGTCGTCGAGAGCGCGAGCGGGTTCGGGTTCCCCAACGAATCGACCGTGTCGAAACGCAGGAACGATCCGAAGTCGCGCGTGACCGCATAACCGAGCGCCATCGGTCGCGGGTTCTTCGCCACGTACGTGAGCTGATATAACCGGTTCGGATCGAAGCCGTCGAAGTAGCAGATGCTCTTCGTGTTGGGGACGATATTCTCGATTGCCCCCGTCGTCGCATTGCGCGTGCACGTCGCGAACGCCCAATGATTACCCGCAACGACCGTCTCGGGCGAGTTGACGAGCGCGCGCGATGTGAAGGTCGCGGTGGCCGTGTCAAGCGAATTCGTCTCGTACGAGTCGAAGGCGGCACCGACTAGAGGCAACGAAACGGCGCCCGTCAGCGGAATCTGCCGCGACACGTCCCATTGCACGCTGATCGTGCCGGTAATTGTCGCGCCGTTGTCGGTCACCGTCGGATATTGGGCGGTGAGCCGGAAATTGCCGGGCAGCACGTCGCCTTGCCAACCCGCGTCGACGATCGCATAACCTTGTCGCATCAGGAAACCGTTTCCTGCATCCTGCGCAGTAGTGGGATCGTTGCCGCCCGTGACCGCGTCGTTGAGGCTGCCGAGTGCGCCGGTATTTCCGCGATTGTTGATGCCGTAGAAGATCTTGTGATTGCCGCGGCTCATGTCAACCGGCTTTATGATCAGGAAGTCGCTCGAGTATTCGACCCTCCCGCGCGCGTTCCGCGGCGCCTTGTCGATATCGACGATCACCGCGTTCAGCGCGTCGGTGGGATCCACCTCGCCAAAGATCCTGCCGCGCAGTTTCTCGTACGGCCCGGTGCTGCCGAACGACATTCCATCGGCGAAGGGCACGCGCGACGTGATCCGTATCTGGGTGATGCGCGCATCCGATGTCGCACTTAGCACTCCACTCCCGATCAAAAGCGCGGCAACCAAAGTTCCCCGGCGCAGGTTAGCGATATCGATATTCATGGGCTTGCTCCTCAATGCACTTCGCGAGTTCTCCTTCTTGGACGACGCTGGGCTTACGATCGGGCGTTACGCGACCGCGATCGCTATCTCACTTGTAGTGTACATCCGGAGCATTCAAAAGTCTACGCGTTGCGCACGCGTCGCGAGCGGAGTCAGTTTTATAATGATCGTGGCACCGGAGGTCGCTGGCGTGAACCGTCCGGTCGGCGCTTCCGGCTCCCCAAAGTGGAGAAGCGCCCCATGCCGACTTACCAATACCGTTGCGAGAAGTGTGGCGAGGTGTTCGAGCATGCCGAACATCTCTCCGAACACGAAACCGCTCATCCGCATTGCCCTAAGTGTGGAAGCGAAGCGGTTCAGCAGGTCCCTTCGCAATTCTTTGCAAAGACTTCGAGAAAGAGCTAAGCCCGCTACCCGACACGCGGCCCTACGCTGCGGCGCTCAGTGCGCGACGCGCAGCCTGCTCGTTCGGCAAGCGCGGCCTCCGCGATCGCGCACCGCGGAATCGATGCCGACGGGATCCGAGGGCCGTTTCCAATTGCCTTGGTCGAGTCGAAAATAACGGCGTGTTTTCCCTGTCTATCGTCCAAGACGTGATCCGGCGCGCTGTGGCAACGGGTGCCCTGCAGCCGATCGAGACTGAGACCACTTTGCTCGATGACGATGGCGTCCGTTTCATCGTGCGCGCGGTATCGAGCCTCGCCCGCAAGAACGAGGCGCGCCATGCTGCAGTAGCCACCGATCCGCTCGGGGACTACGACCAGGATCTATTCGTAACCGACCTCGCGCCCTCGCACTACATGCTGCTGAATAAGTTCTACCTGCTTGCCGGGCATGTGCTGTTGGTGACGCGGCGCTTCGAACGCCAGGAGCGCCTGCTCACCATCGAAGATTTCGCGGCGCTCATCACCTGCCTGAGCGAAGTCGACGGGCTCGGTTTCTACAACGGCGGGACCGAAGCCGGCGCCAGCCAACCGCGCAAACATCTGCAGTTTGTGCCGCTCCCGCTCGCGCCGGAGAGCTCGGACGAAGTACCGATGGAGCGGCTGATCGGGAGCAGTCCTGGGCTAACATTCAGCCATGCGTTCTCACGCATCGCGCCGCAAGCATCCGCTCCGGTATTGCACGCGCTCTATCGCGAGTTGCTTTATCGGTGCGGCATTTCCGCCGTCGCCGCTGCAGATGGGGAGTTTCAGTCGGCCCCGTACAACCTGCTCGTTCGCCGGAACTGGATGTTCGTCGTGCCACGTTCGAGCGCGTGTTTTGAATCGATTCCGGTGAACGCGCTCGGCTTCGCTGGATCGTTGTTCGTGCCTTCGCAACAGGACCTGGAACGCGTCCGCTCCGTCGGGCCGATGCAGGTCCTTCGCACGGTGGCGGTACGCGAATGATTGCGAATGGCAGCTTGCCCCAGAAGGGCGGCGCCTCTCGTTCATTCCGAGAGCAGAATCCATTCCAGGTTCACCTCGGCTGCAGGGTCGGAATATGGCAATTCGCGATGGCTTCGCTGGAGCAGTGGGCAATACACCGTTGATCCGCCTCAACGGTTTGAGCCGCGATACGGGCTGCGAGATTCTGGGCAAGGCTGAGTTCCTGAATCCCGGAGGCTCCATCAAGGACCGCGCGGCCCTCTACATCATTCAGGACGCGGAACGACACGGCACGCTGAAGCCAGGCGGCACCGTCGTGGAGGGCACCGCCGGCAACACGGGCATCGGCCTCGCGCATATCTGCAGCGCCCGCGGCTACCGCTGCCTCATCATCATCCCGGACACGCAGTCCCCGGAAAAGATCGATTTGCTGCGTGTGCTTGGCGCCGAAGTCCGTCCGGTACCTGCTGTGCCGTATGCCGATCCGAACAATTACGTCAAGATCGCGGGTCGTCTTGCGGCAGAAATGCCGAACGCGGTCTGGGCCAACCAATTCGACAATCTGGTCAATCGTCAGGCGCATTACGAAACCACCGGGCCGGAGATCTGGCGCGATACCGGAGGTCGCATCGACGCCTTCGTATGCTCCGTGGGCACGGGCGGCACGCTCGCCGGTGTCGCACGCTATCTGAAGGCGCAGAACTCGCCGGTGCGCATCGTGCTTGCCGATCCCATGGGGAGCGCCCTCTATCACTACGTCAAGACCGCCGAGCTCAAGGTCGAGGGAAGCTCGATTACCGAAGGCATTGGCTCAAGCCGTGTAACGGCGAACCTGGAGGGCACGCCAATCGACGATGCATTGCAGATACCGGATAGCGAATGCGTACCCATGGTCTATCGACTTCTTCGCCATGAAGGTCTGTTCGTCGGTGGGTCGACTGGGATCAACGTCGTCGCCGCAGTGCGGATCGCACGCGAGCTCGGCCCAGGCCATACGATCGTCACGCTGCTGTGTGATCGCGGGTCGCTCTATCTTGGGCGCCTGTTCAATCCCACGTTCCTGGCAGGCAAGGGGCTGAGCGCAGGCTAGCGCAACGCGGCGGGCGCGCGCCGTTTTCGACTCATCGACGTGAAAATCCTCTCCATTAATGCGCACCGCAAACGCTTCGTCTGCCAAAACATCAATAATTCGCCACGTGGAGGCCGCTCGCAAGAAACTTTTGCCAGCCAGTGTCAACTTTGCCTTCTTTTTAGGACAGGATACGGATATGTCCCCGGTTTCATTTGTGCAGGCCCATGCCGCGCACGCCGATTGGCGCGTAGCCTTGGCGCGGTGCCAACGGCAACTTAAAGCACAAATCTCTGCCCGTGCCGCTCAGCGTGATTCCGCCCCGTTCACGCTGGGCTGGTCTTATCTGAGCGACTATTACGCGCCTGCAGCTGAGGCGATCCTCGACGAGCTGCGGCTGTGTTTCCCCGGCGTGTCTTGGGTTGGCACGGTCGGTGTGGGCGTGGCCGCCACTGGTGTCGAATACATCGACGAGCCGGCCCTGGTTCTGATGATCGCGCCGCTGCCGCGCAATTCGTTCCGAGTGTTTTCAGGCACGCAGCCGCTGCCCGCCGCATCGTCCGGATTCATCGCCCATACCGCGCTGGTCCATGCCGAAGCTAGCGCGCCCGACTTGCAGGAGTTGATCCACGAGATGAGCGCGCGCATGGCAACGGGTTATCTCTTCGGCGGGCTGTCGTCAGCTCGCAACCGTGCGGCACATATGGCGGATGGCGTATTCACCGGCGGTTTGTCCGGGGTGGCGTTCGGGCCGGAAGTTGGTCTGATCTCCCGCGTGACCCAAGGCTGCCAGCCGATTGGTCCGTCGCGCACAATAACCGAAGCTGTGCGCAATTTCGTGGTTAGCTTGGAGGGCAAGCCCGCGCTCGATTGCGCGTTGCAAGATCTGGGGCTCGACCGTGACCTGCCGGATAACGAGTTGACGCAAGCGCTCTCCACCACGCTGGTTGGCTTGATTACCGCAGCCGAGGACGTGCCGACTCGGCCCGGACAGTTCGGCGCAGATACGATCGTGCGGCACTTGCTGGGCGTGGACCGGCAGCACCAAGTCCTGGCGATCGCCGAGCAGATCGAGCCTGGCATGCGCTTGGCTTTTTGCACGCGCAACGCGGAAGCTGCACAGCTCGATTTGGTCCGCATCGCGACCGAGATTCGCGCCGAAGTGGAGAGCGACGCGGCACGGTATATGGCGGGCGCGGTATATGTCAGTTGTTCGGGACGCGGTGGCCCGCACTTCGGCGCGCGGCATGCCGAGTTGCAGGTAGTGCAGAAG
>VBCY01000602.1 GCA_005882995.1 Betaproteobacteria bacterium | reverse complement strand
CCGGGACGATCGGATTGCCTGTCCCATCAACTTACATTTCGATCCGTGGCGATGATGGCAAGGAAGTGCCGATCGGCGAAGCCGGCGAGATTTGCGCCAAGGGGCCGCAGGTGATGGCCGGTTACTGGAACAGGCCTGACGAAACCGCCCGGGTGATGACAAGCGACGGTTTCTTCCGGACAGGGGATGTAGGAGTGATGTCGCCGGATGGCTTTACCAAGATCGTGGATCGTAAGAAGGACATGATCATTGTCTCCGGCTTCAACGTCTACCCAAACGAAGTCGAAGAGGTGATCGCCAGCCATCCGGGAATTCTGGAATGCGCCGCGATCGGCGTCCCGGATCCGAAATCCACGGAAGCCGTCAAGGTGTTCGTGGTCCGTCTCGATCCGAATCTGACAGCGCAAGACATTGTCAGTTTCGCCGGAACGCAATTGACACCATACAAGGTGCCGAAGCACGTCGAGTTCAGGTCTGAGCTGCCAAAGAGCAACGTCGGAAAAATTCTGCGCCGAGAACTGAGAAGCGAAACTCGAAAGGCCACCGCAACTGGTTGATACTCCTGATCAGGGCTGCGGCGACGATCTGTCCGGCTACCAAGAGGAGTGCGTTTGGTCGCTTTGGGAGCAATTGGCCTTGAGGGGAAAATGAACGCTTTGTCAAAAATCAAGGACTTTAGTTCTGCGCTCGACACTGGAGACTGCAACTTGAGCGAACTCGGCGCGCCTACCGGCCGGCTCAATTGGCGTGCTCGCGTCTGGCTCGACCTGATGCGCGTGATCGGTTGGCCGGAGCTGCAGGATCGGACGGTTGCGCAGGCCCGGGACGACCTTCGTCTTCTGATCGCGGCGACGTCGATCTGGCAGCCGATCGCCCACGCCAGGGACGCTTCAATCCCTGGCCCGGCGGGCGACATCCCGATTCGCATTTACACGCCGCTGATCGGGACGAAACCCCGGCCGCTGTTGGTTTGGTTTCACGGCGGCGGATTCGTGCTGGGCGATCTGACGATGGCTGATCCGACCTGCCGCGCCCTGGCGAATCGATCGGGTGCAGTCGTTATTTCCGTAGACTATCGCCTGGCGCCAGAGCACGGGTGCCTGGCAGCATCGGACGACGCGTACGCGGCCGTGCTTTGGGCCATGCAGAACGCTTCCGGGCTGGGCTGCGATTCGACGCGGGTTGCGGTCGGCGGCGAGTCGGCAGGAGCGACCCTCAGCGCCCTTGTATCCCAACGATGCCGCGATGACGGCCATCCGACACCGGCGCTGCAGGTGCTGGTCTACCCATGTACAGATTGTTCGGGGACATTGTCCAATCGGGATCCTGAAGTCGCACACCTGCTGACCTGGGAGGCGATCGACTGGTTTGCCGAGCGCTGTTTTGCATCGCTGGATTCCGCCGATGTTAGAATTTCGCCGTTCTTTGCAAAGGATCTCCGTGGACTGCCGCCGGCCCTTCTCATCACCGGCGAATGCGATCTGCTCTGTACGGACGGAGAAGCTTATGGCCGGCGCTTGCAGGAAGCCGGAGTACCCGTCGAGCACCACCGTTACGCGGGGCAGATCCACGGATTTTTCACGATGGATTTGTTGTTTCCCGAGGCGCGCAGCGCCCAGCGAAATGTCGCTGGGCGCCTGCAAGCCTTGCCCGCTCAGGGGCATCGTCGCGCCGCGACCTTGCCGTCTAAGCCGATTGTCGCCTCGCGTCGGCTAACGCTATTCGACGCGCTGTTCGAACTTGCCGTTCGCACGCCGCCGATCCTTGCGGGGCAAATTATTGCGACGCTGTTGCAATACAAGCTTGACCGCGTCCTGCGCGGAGCGCGAGACTAGTTTCTTCGGAAAGGCCCTCCGCAGAGGCGGCCGCGCGAACGATGGGAGGATGACATGGCACCCGACATCGGTTTGGCGAACTGGTTCGCGCAGCGGGCACAGCGCACTCCTGAACGGAAGGCCCTGACCTTCGAGGGTGAGACTTGGACCTACGCCGAGATGCAGCGTCGCATTGGCGCCGTGGCGGGACACCTGAGGAAACTCGGGGTCGAGCGCGGCACACGCGCGGCGTACCTCGGCCTGAACCAACCGACGTTCCTGACCGCGATGTTCGCCGTCGCGCGTCTCGGCGCGATATTCGTACCCCTCAACTTCCGGTCGGCGGGTGCTGAACTCGTCATGATGATTGGCGACGCCGGCGTCCACACACTTATCGTCGACGCCCAGCACAGACCTGTCATCGATGGCGTGCGACCAGAGCTGGGAACGGTCGTCAATTTCGTGACGCCGGGAGAGGCCAAGGGCTGGCTACCGCTCGATCAAACCGCGACGCCCATCGTGGACGCCGTTCGCGTTGACCCCGACGACGTCGCCATCATCATGTACACCTCCGGCACGACGGGCCGCGCAAAGGGGGCGATGCTCACGCATTCGAACCTCTGGTGGAACAATGTCAATGCGATGCACAATCTGGACGTGCTGCAGGATGACGTGACGCTGGCGGCGGCGCCGCTGTTCCACATCGGCGGGCTAAACGTCATCACGCTCGCGACACTACAAAAGGGTGGCGAAGTCGTTCTGCAAGGATCCTTCGATCCCGGCGCCGCACTCGCTGCGATCGCCACTCATCGGGTGACCACGATGTTTGGTGTTCCCGCGATGTTTCAGTTCATGGCCCAGCATCCGGATTTCGCCAAGGCGGACCTGTCCTCGGTGCGGGTGCTCATATGCGGCGGCGCACCCTGTCCGCTGCCGCTGCTTGAGCTTTATGCGGCTAAAGGAATACCGGTGCAGCAAGGATACGGGCTCACCGAGACCGCACCGATGGTCTCCTTCCTGGCGCCGGAATACGCCAGGTCGAAGGTCGGTTCCTCGGGCCGTACGCCGCTCTTCACCGAGGTGCGCATTGTCGATGTCGAGGGCCACATCCTTACCCAGGCCGGTGCTCCCGGCGAGATTCACGTGCGCGGCCCCAACGTGATGGCCGGATACTGGAACAGGCCCGACGCCACTGCGGAGGCGATCGACCCGGACGGGTGGTTCAAAACCGGTGACGTCGCCTACACCGACGACGAAGGGTTCATCTACATTTGTGACCGCGTCAAGGACATGATCATCTCCGGTGGGGAGAACATTTATCCCGCCGAGGTCGAAAGCGCGCTCCTCAGGCATGCCTGCATCGCCGAGATTGCCGTGATCGGATTGCCCGACGAAAAGTGGGGCGAAACGGCGGTCGCGGTCGCGGCGCTCAACCCTGGCAAGACGCTGACCATCGAGGAGCTTCGCGACTTCGCCGGACCGCTGTTGGCTCGCTACAAGATCCCCCGGCGCCTGGAGGTGGTCGAAGTGCTTCCGCGCAGCGCGACAGGAAAAGTTCTCAAATTCGAGCTGCGTAAACAATTGCAATAGGATCAAGGGGTCATCTCGTGACAACCAGTGTTCCCGACCTCGGAAGAAACGAGCTCTACGAAGAAGCGATCCCCTATGAACTCTTCGCCCGGCTGCGGCAAGAGTCGCCGCTATGGATCGAAGAGCCGGCGGCGCCCGGCTTCAAGGGCGGTCCTGGTTACTGGGCGGTCTTGCGCCACGCCGACGTTCAGATCGTGTCGCGCCATCCCGAAATCTACTCGTCTTGGTTGGGCGGCACAGAGCTTCGCGAGCGGCCGCCGCAGGTGCTCGAGATCCTGCGCCAGCAGATGCTGAATACCGACCCGCCGCAGCACTCGAAGATGCGCCGTATTGTCAGCCGGGCGTTCACGCCGCAGGTCATTTCCCAGCTTCGCGCTTCGATCGAGGCGCATGTTGACGAAGTGATCGATGCCGTGGCGGACAAGGGGGCCATCGATCTCGTCGCGGAAGTATCGTCCGAAGTGCCGCTGCTTGTCCTTGCCGACATCCTCGGCGTGCCCGCCGAAGATCGTCATCTGCTGCATAGTTGGACCGACCGGATGGTCGATCCGGCGGTGCAGGCTGACCGCGAGGCCGCGCGTGCTTTGATGATGGAGATGATCGGCTACGCCACCGCCAAGACTGCCGAGAAGCGGGCGGCACCGGCCAACGACGTCTGGAGTCTGATCGTTAACGCCGAAGTGGACGGCGAGCAGTTGACGAGAACCCAGCTCAACACCTTCTTCCAGCTTCTGATGGTTGCCGGCAACGAGACCACCCGCAATCTGATCAGCCATGGGACTCTGGCGCTCTCCGAGCATCCCGAGCAGTGGGCGAGGCTGCGCAACGACATAAGTCTGCTGCCCTCTGCGATCGAGGAGATGCTGCGCTACTCGCCGCCGGTCATTCTGTTCCGCCGGACTGCAACGGCCGACACGACGCTGAATGGCCGGTCGATTCGCAAGGGCGACAAGGTCGTCATCTTCTATGCGTCGGCGAATCGCGATGAGGCAGCCTTCACCGATCCCAATCGTTTCGACATCACCCGCAATCCCAATCCGCACATATCGTTCGGCGACGGCACGCATTTCTGCCTCGGCGCGAATCTCGCAAGGCTCGAGGCGCGCATCGTCTTCACCGAGCTTTTCAAGCGGTTGCCGGACCTCAGGGTCACCGGGCCGGCGAAGCGCCTGGCGTCAAGCTTCCTGAACGGTCTCATTAGCTTGCCGGTCGCGTTCACGCCGACCGTAAAGAAAGCAAGGCAGGCCGAACGTGTGGCCCGGGCGCCTGCCGCGCCGTCGGCCGATGCAACCGCGCCTGCCGCCCGAGCGCCTGCGGCGCGCGCGGCCCGTCACGCCACGCCATTGCTCGTCCTCTTCGGGTCCAATTTCGGCACGTCCGAAGATATTGCCCGTCACATCGGCTCGGACGCCGACGGCTACGGCTTCGCGACGACGGTTGCGTCGCTGGACGACTATGCCGGCCGTCTACCCACTGAAGGCGCCGTCGTCATCTGCGTCGCGACCTACAATGGCGCGCCGCCCGACAATGCTGCCGGCTTCCTCAAATGGCTGGACCGCAGCGAATCCCTTGCGGGGGTGAATTTCTCGGTGTTCGGCTGCGGCAACCGCGATTGGGCGGCCACGTTCCAGGAAATTCCGAGACATATCGACGACAAGCTGACGCAACGTGGGGCCAGGCGTATCCATCCGCGCGGCGAAGGCGACGCCAGCGACGATTTCGACGGCCAGTTCCAGGCTTGGTACAAGCCGCTGTGGTCCTCGCTTGCAAAGGCGTTGTCGGTCGATCTCGAGGCGCCGGCTGTTCGCGGCCCCATGTTCGGGATCGAGATTGTCCCGGGCGAACGGATGAGTCCGTTTGTGGCGTCTTTAGACGCAAGGCCGATGCGCGTGGTCGTCAATCGCGAGCTTCGGTCGAGGGGCGAGTCCGATGCGGTCGCCGGCTCGACCCGGCACATCGAACTCGAACTTCCCGATGGGGTCGCGTACCGGGCCGGCGATCACCTCGGGGTCATTCCGCACAACAGCGAGCAACTGGTGCGGCGGGTGGCGAGCCGTTTCGGCTTCGAGCGCGACGTCTTCGTCCGGCTTCACGCCCGGGACGATCGCAAGACCTTCCTTCCGGTCGGCGAGCGCGTCTCGCTCTATACATTGCTGTCCGACTACGCCGAGCTTCAGGCGGTTGCCGCCCGCTCCCATATCCAGACCCTCGCCGCCCACGCCGAAAGCCTGCTCGCGAAAACGAGGCTCGAGGCTCTCGCCGCCGAAGACGGGACGGGGAGCACTCTCTATCGGGATGACGTGCTCGCCAA
This sequence comes from Betaproteobacteria bacterium, assembly GCA_005882995.1. Taxonomy (GTDB): domain Bacteria; phylum Pseudomonadota; class Gammaproteobacteria; order Burkholderiales; family Casimicrobiaceae; genus PALSA-1003. The sequence continues at coordinate 3,023 of VBCY01000602.1, read as the reverse complement.
AAGAAAATCGGTGATCGACCTGCTCGAGGAGTTCCCAGCCGTCAATCTCCCGCTAGAGGTCTATCTGGAGATGCTGACGCCGCTTTCGCCGCGTTACTACTCGATTTCGTCGTCTCCTCTTGTCGCAAAAGGCCGTTGCAGCGTCACCATCGGCGTCGTGAATGCGCCGGCGCGTCGCGGGGTTGGCTCATTCGCGGGCGTTTGCTCGAACTATCTTCAGCATCAGGCCCAGGAGAGCGTGCTCTACGCCTTCGTCAAGGATACCAAGTCACCATTTCAGCTTCCCAGCGATCCGTCGACGCCGATCATCATGATCGGTCCGGGCACTGGCCTGGCGCCGTTCCGAGGTTTCTTGCAGGAACGCGCAGCGCTCAAAGCGTCCGGCGTGAAGGTCGGGCCCTCGATGCTCTTCTTCGGCTGCCGGCACGCGCGACAGGATTTCATTTACGAGAATGAACTCAAGGAGTTTGTGCAGCAGGGAGTTACCGAGCTTCACGTCGCCTTCTCGCGCATGCAGGACGAAAAAATCTATGTGCAAGATCATCTTCGCAAGATGAGCGAGCGCATCAATGCGCTGATAGCAGATGGCGCCGTCATCTATGTCTGCGGTGACGCCTCGCGGATGGAGCCTGCCGTCCGCAGCGCCCTTGCCGACATTCTTGGCGAAAGCCTGAAGGTCGATGCCGCGGAAGCGAACCGGAAATTGAACGAGCTTGTTGCCCAGAACAGATATCTCGTTGACGTGTGGGCCACGGGCTAACCGGCACGGCAGGTGGGTTCAAGACGGTCGGGGTCCGGCAGGGCTTAGTATCGAGGCTTAGTGTGATGTCATTGGAGTGCAACAAATGACCGAACCATCGCCAGAGAAACCCTTCGATCCCTTTGCGATGTGGCGCGAGGCGGTCTCAAAGTTCGAATCGCAGGCAAATTCCTCGTTGAACAGCGCCATGGGCTCGGAGGAATTCGCCCAGTTCATGGGCAAAGCGACGGGCCTGTCGCTCGGTTTGCAGAATGCCGTCAATGACCTGATGGGCCGCTATCTGAAGGCGCTCAATCTGCCCAGCCGGGAAGACATCAACGCTCTGGGAGAGCGATTGCAGGGAATCGAGGACACGCTCGCCAGACTCGCCGACACCCAGGAGCGGTTGGAACGTAGGTCGGCATCAGGCGCCGAAGTCACCACGCTCAGGCCGGCGAAGACCCGGCAGCCGCCAACACCGGCAGGTGGTCAATGAATGCGACAGCGCCAGCCGACGATCTTGGCGTTCGTGTCCGCACGGAAGTCGAGCGGACCATCCAGCGCGGCATCCGGGGCGTCGAGTATTTCTCGACAGCCGCGCCGCACAATCGCGGCATGCCGAGAGAGATACTCTACCAGCGCGGCACGCTGAAGCTCTACCGCTATAAACCGCTGGTAGGCGAGGTCTACCGGGTACCGGTGCTGCTGATCATGTCGTTGCTCAACAGGCCCTACATCTTCGATCTGACGCCCGGCGTCAGCCTTGTCGAGTTTCTGCTGAAGCGGGGTTACGAAGTCTACCTGATCGATTGGGGCGCGCCGCGGCGCGAGGATTCGCGGTTGGTGCTCGAGGACTACGCGCTCGATTTCATTCCCGAATGCATCCGCCGCGTTGCCGAGGATTCCGGAGAAAAAGACGTTTCGGTGCTCGGCTACTGCATGGGCGGCATCCTCTCCGCTATCCACGCTGCCGTTCGCCCTGAGGATGGCGTCAAGAATCTGGTTTGCTTCGCCACACCAATCAACTTCAAGGGGATGAAGCTGTTTCGGAACTGGACCGACCGCCGCCACTTCGATGTCGACCGCCTGGTCGACACCCTCGGCAACATCCCGCCGGAGGTCATCACTCAATCCATGGACATGCTGCGGCCGGTGTCGCGCATCAAGTCGCAGATCGACCTCTGGGACAATATGTGGAACGACCAGTTCGTAAAGTCGTACCGCATCTTCGACCGCTGGGCGAGCGACCAGATTCCGTTTCCCGGTGAATGCTTCCGCCAGCTCATCAAGGAATTCATGTGGGACAACAAGCTGGCCGAGGGCGGGCTGAAGCTTGGCGGGCTCCCGATCGACCTGAAGAACATCAGGGTACCATTCCTGCACGTGCTCGGCGAGCACGATCACATCGCGCCCTCTGAAGCCACGCGTGTGCTGATCGATCTGGTCGGCAGCGAGGACAAGGAGGAGATCGTGTTGAAAGGCGGGCATGTCAGTCTGGTCGCCGGGCCGAATGCGATCAAACGTATGTGGCCGAAGCTCGATCAATGGCTGGAAGGACGCTCGACATGAATGACTCCATTCGCGCCTTGCCGCGCAGCGTCCAGTGCAAGGACGGACCGGTGGAAGTACGTTACCTGACCGCCGCCGATGAAAACGCCATACTTGCTTTTGCGCGTGATTTTCCGAGCCATGATCTGCTGTTTCTCGCGCGCGACATCACCGAGCCCGATGAAGTCAAAGGCTGGATCCGCGAGAACGAGGCCCACACCATGACCACGTTGCTCGCCACGCGCGGAAAAGAAATTCTTGGCTGCTCCATCATCGAGCGCGGCCGGATGTCTCGCGCCAGTCATGTCGGCGAGCTTTTCGTGTTGACCGCGCCGGCGATGCGCGGCAAGGGGCTCGGCCGCCAGTTGACTCAGGAAGCCTTTGCCGTGGCGCTCGGAATGGGCCTGGAAAAGATCACGACGCAGATGACCATCGACCAGCAGAGCGCGATCGAAGTGTTCGAAAGCATGGGCTTTCGCGGCGAGGCGCTGCTGCGCGACCACGTCAAGGATCGCGACGGCTCCAAGCACGACCTCGTTATCCTGAGCCACGACGTCGCCAGGTTCCAGGCGCAACTGAATGCGTATGGGCGGCCGGAGGCGCTGGGAGAAACATTGAACCAGGCTTGATCGACACCGGGTGCCGGAAAGGTAGCTCGGTCGTCGACAAAAAGGGAGGACAATCATGGCTCGCGCAATTGAAATCGAAGGGGTCCCGGGTCCCGGCCGGATCGGCC
>VBCY01000136.1 GCA_005882995.1 Betaproteobacteria bacterium | reverse complement strand
AGCGCCGTCGCGATCCGCTCGATGCTCTCGCGCCGGGCGGTGACCGTTCCCATCCGGTGCGCGGACCGCAATGCATCTACTTCCAGATCCTCGTCGGCCAGTTCGCGGGCGATCGCGAGCGCCCGGTTGGCGTTGTCGACCGCCTGCGCCCAGTAGTCAGGGTCGAAATCGACGTGGCGATGTGTCGGGATCAACGCCCGAGCCTCGCCGCGTCGGTCACCGAGCTGAACGGCAAGCTGGCGCGCCCGTTCGAGGGCCTCTAGCGACTGCGCAATGGCGGGCCGATGGTCCAGTCCGACCACGTAATAAGCGCGCCCGAGCCGAAGCAAGGCTTCCATCTCCTCGGCCGTCGCGTCCTGTTCTGCCGCCTCGCGCATGGCAAGCTCGAGGTCGGCCGTCGCCTCGCGGCCCCGAAACAGACCTAGAAGCAATTCGCCACGCGTTCTCAGCGCGGCCCGTCGCACGGGTCCCGGGCCGGCGAGTTCGGCGGCCCGCGCAAAAAAAGCCAGCGCCTCCGGCGTCGCGAGCCGCGCCGCCGCCGAACACCCGGCCCGATGCAGGTACCCTGCCGCTCGTTCCCGGGCGCCCGCCTGCACGAGGTGATAGGCAAGGTCGCTGACATGCTCATCGAGGTGCCCGGCGTGAACCCGCTCGAGGGTGTCGGCGACACGAGCGTGCAGGCGCTGCCGGCGCACGAACGACATCCGGCCGAGCAGAGTCTGACGGATTTGCTCGTGGGCAAAAACGAAGCGAGGGTGCCGGCCTTCATGCGCCACCACGAGCCGCGCGCGCTCGGCCTCGTCCAGAGCGTCGAGCAGATCATCCTCCTTCTCCTCGGCAAGCGCCGTCAAAAACTCGAACGTGAACGTCCGCCCAATACAGGCTGCGGTGGTCAAGACGCGTTGCGCGGTTTCGCCAATGCGGTCGATGCGGCGCCCGAGAACCAGTCGCACCGTCTCCGGCACCTCGACCTCGCCAACCTCGACCTGCGGAAGCCATTTGCCGGCCGCATCCGTGAGGCGATGCTCCTCGGCCAGATGCCGGTAGACCTCCTCCACGAAGAAGGGGACCCCTTCGGTCTCATCAAATATCAGGCGCACCAGGCGTTCGGGGCACTCTTGACCGGACAAGCCACGCAGCATGCCCGCGACCTCGATGGCGCTCAGCCGCTTGAGCGTGAGGCGCGATACAGCCTGCAGCCGTGACAGATGTTCGATGCCCCGCATGAACGGGTGCCCTGGATGGAGGTCGACGTCACGATATGTCCCGATCACCAGCAGCGGCGCCCGCCCGACGCGTCGCGCCACGCTCTCGAGCAGTTGCGTCGTCGATTCGTCGGCCCAATGCAGGTCTTCCAGCACGATCAGCATCGGCTGAATCGCTGCTGCGCGCTCGAAGAAGTCGCACACGCTCTCAAACATGTAGTGACGCGCCTGATCGGAGGGCAGCGCCAGGGGTGGCGGCAGGTCCGGGTAGCCGACACGCACCTTGGGAACGAACCG
>VBCY01000600.1 GCA_005882995.1 Betaproteobacteria bacterium | reverse complement strand
TTGAACTCAATAACTTTTGCGATTTAGGAAAAGATCGATTTTAAGCGCTGCCAGTTCGATTGTGCGGGTGATCTGTTCTTAGCGAGCCCCCAAGTTATTTCGGCGAAGCAGCCCGGTACTGACGAGCGGGCGAATAGCCTCCGGGCAGGTTTCCGCCGGCTAATGCGCTTCACCTCGGCGATATTTGACCAAAGGAAAAGAAACGCGCACAGTACCCATGCGGTGCAGCCGGAGGTGGCGGTGGCCGTCAAGAAAATGGGAGCAAGCCAGCCCACGCTTCCCATGAAAGGCTGCACGACAACCAGGGAGATGGAACATGCCGCTCTACATGTATCAAGCAGCCTACACTGCAGAATCCTTAGCCGCGCAGCTCAAGAAGCCGGAGAACCGAGTTGAAGCCGTGGGCCGTGCTGCCTGCGAGGCCGTCGGGGGCAAGCTCGTTGGTGGTTGGTATTGCTTCGGCGAGTACGATCTCGCCATCGTCGCCGATGTCCCGAACAATGAGAGCATGGCTGCCATCGCGCTGGCGATTGCCGCAGGAGGCGCCGTCAAGTCCGCCAAGACGACCGTACTGATGACTGGGGCCGAGGCGGTAGCGGGTATGAAGAAGGCCGACGCGGTCGCCAAGGTCTATAAGCCCGCCCGTTAGGCAAGTCGTCGGGTAGCGACGTCGGCCTGGCGGCAAACTGCCTTCGATAAGACGAACTTCCTTTAGCCCCTGATTAAACGCGGCTACAAAGCGAGCATGTGGGCCGGGTGAGGGAACGCTAAGGAAGCCGATCACCCGCGGCCCCTCTGCTGCGGTGCGCAGGGCCGCGCGTCGGTTGGTAGATCGACCGGGTCCGCGCCCTCAAAATTCGATCAACAAAATAAGCGGCGCATTCGAATGATTCTTGCGAATCTGATCCATAGGGAATGAAGCCGTCCTCGCTCAACGTTCGCATCAAGTCGGTGAACAAGTTCCAGTAGTTCCCGTTCAAGCCGGTGAATAAGCTCCAGTCGTTCCTGTGCCGCCCGATCGAGGCCCGCAATGACTTGCTGGCGCTCATCGCATACCCTTTGCAAGGTAACCACCATGCCCTCCAGCGCCGCGATGCGTGCCAGCAACTCGCCGGATCGCGCGTCGGTGGAAGCGATTCGGGATTGCTGAATGAATTCCTCCAGATGCCCGGTAACATCAAGATCGCGCAAAGATCGACCGGTGCGCTCGATCATGTCAGCCGAACAATAGTGCTGGACGAAGTAACGGATGATGCCTGCCGCCACAGTGGGGGAGATATGACGATTGTCATGTTCGTAGGGGTCGATAAAATAGCTGGCCACGAGTTCGTAGCTCGGGAAATAGAACAGGCGCCGACCCACATCTTCCTGATGATTGCGCAAAAACTCGTCAAGCGCGGCGCGCACAATCGCCTTCGAAGCACTGTTGGCGGTTAACGCGGAGACCGGCCGAAACGTCAGCTGGAGAGCAACCGGAGAGACCGTGAATATGATCTTCATGTTCGGGGCGTGTCGCGCGCGCAAGCGCTCGATCGTCTCCAGCCATTGCAGGGTTTGCGCCATTGTCTCCACCCGAAAGACATGGCGCTTGGGATCGAATTGATCTACCGGCAGCGCACGCCATAACGGCTCTTCCGTGACACGGTCGTACCAGACTTCCGATAATCCCAAAGTGAGAATGAGGACGTCAGTCGCCAGCAAAGTGTCTCGCACCAGTTGCCGCCGTGCCTCGGACGCTCCGAAGACTTCCTTGTTCTTGTCGATCCAGACTACAGCCTTGTCGTCAAGCTCGCCAAACGCCCACCGGAATTGCTGAGCAATGCTGGCGGGGCTCTCCAACTGTGAACCAAACCGCAGCAAGGCGTTGTAGGGCGACTGTGGCATCGACTTGTTGAAGCCATGCTCCGCCAACCAAAGGATGAAATATCTCGCGAAGCAGCTGCCGATCGCAACCACTTGCGTCGCGGAGGAAATCAGGGGTTCGACAGGCAACCAGCCGTCGCCCAAAGCGTCCATCCCCAGGGCGCTGAGTTGCGTCTTGTCCGGCAAACGGCGATAGGTCGAGCCCTTGTACCAGCGAGACACGTTTGCCAATGACCTCACACTGTCGTCGTGGAACCATTCGACCAAGGCCCGCCTCGCCCGTTCGGCGTCGGATTGCGCGCGTTGTGTGGTGTCTGTCATGGCGATGCTTCCGGCCTGACTAAAAATGGATCCGCTAGGGATCACCGAAGTTCATACAGGAAAGCCGCCTCTCCGTCACGGGCGGGAAGGAACAGCAGTGTATGGCGCGGGCGATACCAAGATTGGCGTTATGATCGACAGGTTATCCGGGAGGGTCCCATGCGGTGTTGAGCTTTGGCGGCTTTCTCGGAATTGGGGACGACCACTATCCACTGCCTTGGCAGTCGTTGAAATACGACACCAATCTTGGCGGCTACCGCACCGGCGTACGGATG
>VBCY01000013.1 GCA_005882995.1 Betaproteobacteria bacterium | reverse complement strand
CGAACTTATTTCGCATGTTCTTCTGATTGGCCTAGACGCCATGGGGCAGCATGGGCGCGGACCGGGTAACCGAAGCCTTTCAGGACAACTTCCCCGAGGTCTTCGAAGAGGAGTCCCTTACCGATGCACAGTTCGGTAACCACGTTGGACACGACGATTTGTTCCGGTGCGGCATGCCCGCACAGTCTGGAGGCTAGTTGAACTGTCGATCCAAAGAGGTCGTTATGTTGCTCGACAGGCTCACCTGCCGCGGCGCCGACTCTAACCTTGAGAGGACGCTCGGGGTTGGCTTTCGCATGCTTGTCCAATTCGCGTTGAATTTGAATTGCGCAGCGAACCGCGCTTGCTGCTGAGACGAACGAGGCCATGATGCCATCACCGATGTGCTTGACCTCGCGCCCGCCCAAAGCGGACAACGCGTCACGCACAATCGTGTCGTGCACGCCGAGCATCGCCAGCGCCGCCTCGTCGCCCAGCGATTGAGTCAACGTTGTGGATTCCACAACGTCGGTAAATAGAATCGTCCGAATGGCGGGATCTGGGGCGTTATTGCGATCTGCAGTCATCCTAACCACCCCGGATGGATCTAGATCTACTTCGTTGCCGCCGAGAAACAAATCGGCGACTCGCGCCTCAACCTCTATGATGTTGAAGGGAACCAGCCCATGCGCCTCCAGATGAACCTGGGTCGCTGCTTCCGCGCTCGGGGCATGGCAAAGACAAAATACCTTCCCGGCTGCCTCGTTAACCCAACACCTTTCGTATTCGACACCGTATTTGCCCTGCACTTTCAAATCCGCCGCGTGCGCCTTCGCCACTGCCTGCAGGCTAACGCCTCCCGGGATTTCGTGGATATCCATGTATGTCGGCATATCGATCGGTCGTCTAGTAAGTGCTGTCTGGCTGAATTCAGCGGCTAAGCCGCACAATTCTTCCTTGGACACGCCCTAGTGCGGACACGAGACGCCTTCGATCTTCCAGATCTCTCCGGTGAGGGTGATGAAGTACGCGGTGTTCCCGATGAACTCGAGCGAGGTCGGCTGGTTCAGGCCGTCCATGATGTCGGTGAATGTGCCGTCCCCGTTGACCTTAACGAGCGCGCCGGTGTACGGCACCGCACCGCCAGTATTCGGGTCGAACGTGCCGTGCGAGAGGCCGTAAAGACGTCCGCCGCCGCCAAATTCCACGTCAAGGAGGAAGGGGACGCCGGAGGCTACCTCCGTAGCGGTGGGCGATCTCGGCTCGAACGACACAACCTTGCCGGTTTGGGGATCGTGGGGGTCGGGGCCGGCCTCGGCCATGTACACCGTATTGCCTCTCACCTCCAGCCCGGTCGGGACGATGTTGTCAAAATCGATCAACACGCTGATCTCGCCGTCGAGTGCGACCCGCAGCACGCGGTTGAGGTGCGAATCGCTGACCAGGAAGCCGCCACGGTAGGTTTCCAGCTTGAACTGGAGTCCGGTGAGGATGAAGTACGGAAACGGAATGCGCGGCGGATTGTCCAAGTTGAACTGGCCGATGTCAGCAACGACGGTGAAACTGTCTGGGCCGTCCACTCGGTAGATGCCGTCAACGTCGCTGCCGCCGAGGTCAGGGCTGACGAGGGTGACCAGTACGTACGCGACGTTGTCGATAAACGCGACGTCAATCGCCCCACCGATTCCGATTGCTGGGAGCGCTGTCGGCAGACCGCTGGCGAACGTCGTTTTCTCCCCGGTCTGCGGATCGACGCGCGAGATCCTGCCGGCAGCGCCTTCAGTGACGTACAGCGCACCATCGGGGCCGATGGTGCTGCCCATGGCACCCTCTAGGCCCGTGACTAGCTGAGTGGCGGTGGGCCCCGGGCACGGTCGCTGGGCGCTCGCCACGCACGGAGTGATTATCGCGATCACGGCCGCGGTCAACATCAGCACAATACCGATACCGACTGATTCCGTCCGCATCGCCGGTTTTAGAGCAAGCGCGAGAATGTTTTGTTTCTTCATGATTTGGTTTCTTTTCTGTTGTTTTGGCCTTCTTTGACTCCTCGTTTTGAGGAAGTCATTTCTGGCCGTTCACAGGTGTACTGCAGAAGATCCAGGAAAAGGTTACGCGGAAAATTTGGGAATCGTCGGAGTGTTGAAGCGGTGCCGTCTCCGCCGAGGCGACGGCGCGCCAGGCCGCGGACGCCACGAATGTTAAGGAAAAGATCGTTTCGGCGAGCGGCCCCTTCGACTTCGCTCAGGGCAGGCTTCACCAACACGCGGGCCGCGTGTGCTCCCCGGATGTTACTTCAGCGCGAGCGGCTGCTTGGATTCTTCAACAAGTTTTTCAAAGCGCGGGTCGGCTTGGACGGCGGATGATGCTGGCAAGCTGTTCGCAGGCGAGATCTTTGTCACCGACCCATGCAGCGATCATGGCCAAATACTTGACCATGGCCGCGCCATTCATTGAATCTTTTTCCACGGGAAGAAGCTCAACCGCGCGCCGGCCTTCGCGCAGCGCCTCCTCTTTCCGCCCGAGGGCGGCGTCGATCAAACCAAGCACGCACAGCGCCGGGCCGTAATTTGGTTGAGCCTGGACGATTTTCTCCTGCTCCGCGCGTGCCGCAGTGAAAGCCGACCGCGCTTTCTCAGCGTCTTTTGTCATACGCGCAATAACGCCTTCTGCAAATGGCCGATTGAAAAGAACATTATCGGTAGGGAAGTTGATGGGCTCCTCGCCAAGTGCGATCAGGGCATCTTTTGCAGCAGCGGCGTCGCGTTCGGCCAGTGTGCAGCCAAGCCACCAATGAGCGATATTCGGCGCCGGGGCAGGATTTGTGGCCCGAATGGAATCGATTGTTTGATGCAACGGTAAGGTATCGGCTTTCCAATCCAAGTCGACGCTCGCAAGCCATACTTTCGTAAAGGCATCGTTAGGTTCGAAAGCCAGTACACGGGCCAACCACTGTTTTGCTTCCGCATAGCGCCGAAGAAGCGAGTAATTCCCTGCAACGTTCAGCACCAGCGTTTCAATATCGCGCGGGTTCAGCTCCACTGCGCGCTCAAAGTTTCGCGTGGATTCTTCCCAGTGCCCTTGACGCCTTTGGATGAGACCCGTCAGTTTGAATGTCCGCGCATCGTTAGGCAACGTCTGGCGGGCAACCTCGAGTTCAGCCAGAGCACCGTCATAATCGCCGTACGCCCAATACAGATTCCGCCCACGCGCAAGATGCGTTTCACCAGCATCGGGACGAAGGCGAGAGGCGGCTTGAAGGGCTGCTTCCGCTAAGGCCAGGCGCGCCGACGTATGGTCGAGGCCAAAAAAATAAAGCGCGTCATGAGCGTAGGCGAGCTGACAATAGGCATCGAAAAAGGATGGATCACGCGCGACGGCCTGGTTCAGCAGATCGACCGCCTCTAGTAAATGGGCTTTCCCGACAAACGCCGTCCTCAGCAGAATATCTTTGGCGCGCGTGTAGAGATCGAAGGCACTGATGTCGCTCGTCGGAGAACGTTGGATTGCGTCCTCTTCACGCGGCGAAAGTTTCGCCTGCAACTGATCTGCGATTGTTTTTGCAATCTCGCTCTGAATAGCGAATACGTCCGCGAGATCGCGGTCATAAGTCTGTCCCCATACGTGCCGGTCCGTGCGCGCATCGACTAACTGCGCGTTCACCCGCACCCGATTGGCAGCTCGCTGCACACTTCCTTCCACCACATTCGCTACGCCAAGTTCTTCGCCGATCTGCCGCAGATTGCGCGCCGCCCCGCTCTTGTAATGCAACACCGAGGCGCGGCTAATCACTTTCAGATCGGCGATCCTGGCCAAGTCCGTTAGGATTTCATCCTG
>VBCY01000135.1 GCA_005882995.1 Betaproteobacteria bacterium | reverse complement strand
TCCGACGTGCGTGTTCAGCTTCCGTGGTAAGCCGATCAAGCAGCTCAGCACCAAAGCCTGGTACCAGGCGCTCAAGCGCGCCAGCATCCGGGATTTCCGCTGACACGATCTTCGGCACTATCCACGGTTCCGGACTATGCCCAGTTACGCCTCGTTAGCCCCACCTGTAGCCATCTTGCGCGGTAATCGCTGAACATAGTCCAGTGTCTTCTCCGACTGTTGACAGGAGGAGACATGACGACTCGTCTATTCACTGTTTCGTATTCGCGCCCGCGCAGATGTAGCGGTCCGCTCGGACCGTACATCGGCGCATATGCGGCAGTTCTGCAGCAGGAAGGTTATTCCCACGAGGGAGCTCGTAATCAACTTCTGCTCATTGCTGATCTGAGCAAGTGGCTGCAGCGGCGCAGGCTGACTGCAGCCGATCTGAGTGTCCAGAATGTCGAGAGGTATCTCTGGGACTGCGCGCGACATCGCCCGTCCGAGCGTGGCAATCGCAGTGCTCTTCGTAAGCTGGTGGGTTTGCTGCACAGCCAGGGAATCGGCTGTGCGGAGGTTGCACGCGAGCCACAGAGCGCGCAAGAGCGCATCGAGCAAGGGTTCCGACAGTATCTGATCGAAGAGCGTGCGCTATCGCCGGCCACGCTGCTCAACTATCTCCCCTTCGTCCACACGTTGCTGTCGGAGCGATTTCGCGCCGGTCTGATTGGCCTGGATCGGCTTGATGTTGCCGACATCATCGGATTCGTCCGCCGCCATGCCTACGAGTTGAGTCCCGGCCGCGCCAAGCTCATGACCACGGCGCTGCGCTCATTTCTGCGCTACCTGCTCCATCGCGGTGAGATTGACGCCGATTTGGCGGCGTGCGTGCCGTGTGTGCCGCGATGGTCGTTGTCGGACATCCCGAAGTTTCTGCCCCCGGGCCAGGTGCAGCAGATCCTGGAGCGTTGTGACCGGCATACCGCTTCCGGGATCCGCGACTACGCAATCCTGTTACTGCTGGCCCGCCTGGGTTTGCGCGCCTGCGAGGTAGTGAGCCTTGACCTCGATGATATCGATTGGCACGAGGGAAGGCTCTTCCTCTGTGGCAAAGGCAGGCGATGGGCTCAGCTGCCGCTGCAGCAGGAAGTGGGCGAGGCGCTGGCCCGCTATCTGCAGCGGGCACGTCCGCGTTGCGCGAGCCGTCGTGTGTTTGTACGCGCGCGTGCTCCGCGGCAGGGCTTTGCCAACTCCAGCGCGATCTGCTGTGTGGTCGACCGTGCGCTGGCGCGAGCCGGCATCGATTCGATCCGCAGGGGATCTCACTTGTTTCGACACACCTTGGCCACGGACATGCTGCGCCAAGGCGCGTCACTCAGCGAGATCGGGCAAGTACTGCGCCATCGTCATCCGAGCACGACCATGATCTATGCCAAAGTCGATGTGGGCGCGCTGCGCCTGCTGGCCTTGCCGTGGCCGGGAGGTGGACGATGAGCACGCTGCGAGAAGCCGTCGACGACTATCTGGCCTTGCGTCGTGGTTTGGGTTTCAAGCTGCGCATTGCGGGACCAAGACTGTTAGATTTCATTGCCTTTCTCGAACGGGAAGGCGCCTCCTACATCACCAACGAGCTCGCTCTGCGCTGGGCCATGCAATGCTCGGCGTGTCAGCCGGCGCAATGGGCCGGCCGGCTCAGCTTCGTGCGTGGCTTTGCGCAACATCGCAGCGCCAGCGATCCTCGTACCCAGATTCCACCGTACGGCCTGTTGCCGTACCGACCTGAGCGCGCCCGACCTTACCTCTACACCGAGCAGGAGATCGATCGTCTGCTGCAAGCAGCCAAACACCTGCCGCCCGTTACGGGTCTGCGTCGGTGGACCTATTACTGCTTGTTCGGATTGCTCAGCGTGACCGGCCTACGGATCAGCGAAGCGATCGCGCTCGAGCGGCAGGACGTCGACCTGCAGCAAGGACTGCTGACGATTCGTACCAGCAAGTTCGGCAAGTCGCGGTTGGTACCGCTTGACTCTTCCACCGTGCAGGCGCTGGCACAGTACGTCCAGCAACGCGACCGAATTCTCGGCAAGTCCACCACGCGGCACTTCTTGGTCAACGAGCGTGGCAGATCACTGGAGAGCTCGAACGTTCGGCGCACCTTCTACCGGCTGTCACGTCAGATCGGTCTCAGAGGACCCAACGACAGCCACGGTCCGCGCTTGCACGACTTTCGCCATCGCCTCGCCATTGAGACCTTGGTTCGCTGGTATCGAGCGGGTGAAGATGTCGAGCGGCGGCTGCCCATTCTGTCGACCTACTTGGGCCATGCCCACGTCACCGATACGTACTGGTATCTATCGGCCTGCCCGGAGTTGATGGGGCTCGCTACCCAACGCCTGCAGCGGCGATGGGAGGACTGGCCATGAACAGTACTGTCAGCTTCCCGGTGTTGCTGGAACACTTCTTCACCCAACGCCTCATGGCCCAGCGACGAGCAAGCCCGCACACGATCGGCTCCTATCGCGATACGTTCCGCTTGCTGCTGCAGTTCGCGCGCAAGCGGCTGCGCAAGCAGCCGTCGGCCTTGGCCTTGGCCGAGGTGAACGCGCCGTTGATCGGGGCCTTCCTTGATGATCTGGAGAAGTCGCGCAGCAATAGCGCCCGCAGCCGCAATCTGCGTTTGACCGCGATCCGCTCGTTCTTCCGCTACGCGGCGTTTGAGGAGCCCGCAGCATCGGCGATGATCCAGCGGGTACTGGCCATTCCGAACAAGCGCTACGAGAAGAAACTCGTCGCGTTCCTGACACGACCCGAGATCGTCGCTCTGTTGGACGCACCAGATCAACACACCTGGACTGGCCGTCGCGATCATGTGCTGTTACTTCTTGCCGTCCAGACCGGCCTTCGCCTCTCGGAGATGATCTCCCTGCGGCGCTCAGATGTAGCGCTGGGCATCGGTGCGCATGTTCGCTGCGTGGGCAAGGGACGCAAGGAACGTTGCACGCCACTGACACAACAAACCGCTGCCATACTCAAGGCGTGGCTCACTGAACCAATCCGCGGCAGTTCCGACGCAGTGTTTCCCAATGCACGCGGCGGACACTTGAGTGCCGGTGGCGTGCAGTATCTGCTTGCCAAACACGTGGCCACAGCGCAGCAGGTCTGCCTCTCCTTGCGTGACAAATCGGTGTCTCCCCATGTGCTTCGCCACACCGCAGCGATGGAGTTACTGCAGGCCGGCGTGGATCGCTCCACCATTGCGCTTTGGCTGGGGCACGAGTCGGTGGAGACCACGCAAATCTACTTGGACGCCGATCTGGCCATCAAGGAACGCGCGATGGCGAAGATGCTGCCGCTTCACGCAGGGGCGGGACGCTACCGCCCCGGCGACAAGCTCTTGGAGTTCCTCAAAGCCTTATAGCCGCACCGGACTATGCTCAGTCGAAGCATCGGGCTGACAGCGCAACAAGCCGCAATCGCGAATGACGTCTGAGGCTTCATCGTTTCCAACTGGGCATAGTCCGGCACCGCGGATAGTGCCTCAAATCGTGCCAGCGGAAGTCCTCGATGCCGGCTCGCTTGAGCGCCGCATACCACGCCTTGATACTCATTTGCGTGATCGGCTCGCCTCGGTAGCTGAACACGTGCGTCGGATGCTTTCCGAGCCATTTGCGGATCAGCACGACTGCTTCCGAATTGAGCGGAACTGGCAGTGCTTTGCCCGCTTTGGCCTGGTCGGCATGAACCCACGCCACTCGTCTCACTAAATCTACTTGCGTCCACTGTAAACCGGCTACGTTGGCAGCTCG
>VBCY01000599.1 GCA_005882995.1 Betaproteobacteria bacterium | reverse complement strand
GCGGAAATTATCGTGCGTCGCGCTTAAGCCAGGTTTGTGTCCCGGCAGCGTCGGGACTACAATTGCATGTCATGGGCGACGCTCGGGTCAGTCTGACCCATCACTTCCTGATCGCCATGCCAAGCATGGCCGATCCCCACTTTGCTCATACGCTGATCTATCTTTGCGAGCACAACGAGAAGGGCGCGCTCGGCATTGTCATCAACAAGCCGATCGATATGACCCTCTCAACGTTGTTCGAGCAGATCAACATTCCGCTGGGCGATTCGGAGCTGCGCGAGGCGCGCGTGCACTATGGCGGCCCCGTGCAGATCGATCGCGGCTTTGTGCTGCATCGTCCGCTGGGAAGCTGGCAATCGACCCTGGCGATCAACGATGATCTGGGGCTGACGACGTCCAAGGACATCCTCGAGGCGGTTGGCCACGGCGAAGGACCGGATGACGTTCTGGTGTCGCTGGGCTATGCTGGTTGGTCTGCCGATCAACTCGAGCAGGAAATCGCTCAGAATGCATGGTTGACGGTGGGGGCGGATGCCGACGTGGTGTTTGCCCAACCGGCCGAGACTCGCCTTCCGGCGGCGATGAAGCTGCTGGGCATCGATTTTTCGCGGCTGTCCGGCTCCGTCGGACACGCCTGAGGCGTGGCGGCGGCGAGAGTCCCCCGAGCGCCCGAGCGCGGCACCATTCTCGCATTCGACTTCGGGACCAAGCGCATCGGCGTCGCGGTGGGCGAGCGCGCAACTGGAATTGCGCATCCGTTGACGACCATCGAGTCGGAAAAAACCGCAGAGCGATTCGCTGCCATTGCTGCATTGATCGATGAATGGCAACCGGCGCTCCTTTTGGTGGGATTGCCGACACATGCCGATCAGGCCCCGCATGAGATGACAAACCGGGCGCAACGATTCGCCAGAAGGCTCGAAGGCCGGTTCGGCATCGCGGTGGCAACTGCGGACGAGCGTTACAGCAGTCAAGCCGCTACCGAGAAGCTCTCGATGGCCGGAGTGAAGGCGCGCGACCAGCGTGGGTTGCGCGATCGCGTCGCCGCACAACTGTTCCTGCAGGCTTACCTCGATCAGCATGAATCGCCGGAACGCTCTTCCTGACGCCGAGACCGCGCTCGCAGCGCTCGCCGAGCGCATGCAGGGCGCGATCGCGATCGATGCCGCATTGGTCGGCATTTATTCGGGTGGGGCATGGCTTGCGCAGCGCCTCGCCGAGATGCTTCCCGGCAATCATCCGCTGGGTTATATCGACGTGTCGTTCTACCGCGACGACTACAGCAAGAAGGGATTGCACGCCAACGTGGCGACGACGCAGCTGCCGTTCGAAGTCGGAGGCAGCCGGATCGTGCTCATCGACGATGTTCTCTACACCGGCCGCTCGGTGCGGGCCGCGATCAACGAGCTATTTGATTATGGCCGACCGGATTCGATCGAGCTGGCGGTACTCATTGATCGGGGAGGACGCGAGCTGCCGTTCGAGCCGACGTACGTGGGCGCTCGCGTCTCGGTCGCGAAAAATCTGTCCATCGTTCTCAATCGCCAGCTTGACGGCCGTCTGGAGTTGACAGTCGAAGCTGCCGGAGGCGCGTAAGCCGTGAACAATCCGCAGCTCAACGACAAAGGCGAGCTCATCCACCTGCTCACCTTGGAAGGCTTGCCTGCGGAAGTCATCGGCCGCATCCTGGACACCGCGGTGCCCTTCGTTTCCGTTGCCGAACGGGACGTGAAGAAGGTCCCATTGCTGCGCGGCAAAACGGTGTTCAACCTGTTTTTCGAGAACAGCACCAGGACGCGCACCACCTTTGAGATTGCCGCCAAGCGGCTTTCCGCTGACGTGATCAATCTCAATATCGGCGTTTCGTCGACATCCAAAGGCGAGACGCTGCTGGACACGATCGACAACCTTGTCGCGATGAATGCCGACATGTTCGTCGTGCGCCACGGGCAGAGCGGTGCGCCGCACTTGATCGCACGCCATCTGTCGGCGGCCGGGCAAACCGGGATTCACGTGATCAACGCCGGCGACGGACGCCATGCGCATCCGACGCAGGGGCTACTGGATCTTTTCACCATCCGTCATTACAAGCACGAATTCAGTCGGCTCACGGTGGCGATCGTCGGCGACCTGCTGCATTCGCGCGTTGCCCGCTCTTTAATCCATGGCCTGACCACACTCGGCACGCCGGAGGTGCGGGCGATCGGTCCGCAAACGCTTCTTCCGGCGGCGATCGAAAGTCTCGGAGTGCACGTATTCCACGACATGGCCGACGGTTTGCGCGGCGCTGACGTTATCGTCATGCTCCGATTGCAAAGCGAGCGCATGAAGGGCGCGTTGCTGCCATCGGCTGGCGAATTTTTCAAGCACTACGGTCTCACCCAGGACAAACTCGCGCTCGCCAAGCCGGACGCGATCGTGATGCACCCGGGACCCATGAATCGCGGGGTGGAAATCGACTCCGCCGTCGCCGACGGCAAGCACTCGGTGATCCTTCCCCAGGTGACCTTCGGCATTGCGGTGCGAATGGCGGTCATGAGCATGCTGGCATCCAGCTAGAAAAACGAAAACCGTCCATTGACGCTTCGCGATGAAGATCGAGATCCGCAACGGCAGAGTCATCGACCCGAAGAACGAAGTCGACGGCAAGACGTCGCTGTTCGTTGCTGCGGGAAAGGTGCTTGCGAAGGGTGACGCACCCGACGGTTGGCGCGCCGATCGAGTGCTCGATGCCAGCGGCTTGATCGTTTGCCCAGGACTGATCGACGTCTCCGTGCGATTGCGCGAACCCGGGTTCGAGTACAAGGCGACTCTGGAATCGGAGATGCAGGCGGCCATTGCCGGCGGCGTGACAAGCCTTGCCTGTCCGCCCGACACCGATCCTCCACTCGACGAGCCGGGATTGGTGGAGATGCTCAAGCATCGCGCCCGTTCGCTTGACAGCGCTCATGTCTATCCCATCGGAGCACTCACCGTGGGGCTCAAGGGCGAGTCGATCACCGAGATGGCGGAGCTCTCCGAAGCCGGTTGCATCGCGTTCTCTCACGCCGACGCCCCGCTCGCTGATACGCAGATCCTGCTGCGAGCGATGCAATATGCCGCGACTTTCGGTTATCACGTCTGGCTGCGGCCGCAGGACGCCCATATCGCGCGGGGCGGTGTTGCCCACGACGGCGAGGTTGCCACTCGCCTGGGTCTTGCAGCCGTGCCTCCTTTCGCCGAAACCATCGCGCTCGATA
Organism: Betaproteobacteria bacterium; assembly: GCA_005882995.1. GTDB lineage: Bacteria > Pseudomonadota > Gammaproteobacteria > Burkholderiales > Casimicrobiaceae > PALSA-1003. The sequence goes on along the minus strand of VBCY01000599.1, from coordinate 150 downwards.
CCATCTTCGCGCTTGCTCGGGCCACCGGTTCCCGTGTCCATCTCGCGCGGCTATCGACCCACGACGGCGTGGCGCGTGTGCGGGACGCCAAGCGGGCAGGGCTCGCCGTCACCTGCGACGTCGCAGCGAACCACGTGCATCTGTGTGATA
>VBCY01000598.1 GCA_005882995.1 Betaproteobacteria bacterium | reverse complement strand
CAAGGTCTGTGTAATCGGAGATCAGTCGTTACCGAAGCTCGAATGGCCCATCCGATTCCACGTACCCGCTTCTGGCAAGAAGCGCAGCCACCAATCCGTTGGAGCTTGTTGAGCGACTCCCGGCTTGCTCCAGTCGCATACTCCCTGCGGGAAGATCGTGTTGAGGCGAACGAGCTCCGCAGGGGTGAAACTAGCCGTGTAATCGGTCACCGTCACCGGCTTCAGTTGGCACTTGAGAGTGGTGCCGCCAAGCGAGCCGCCGGCAGCGAGACGTACCGTCCCGTACACTGGCATCAACTGATTGCACTTCGCTGACGGATCCAGCGTAAGGGTTTCCTCATATTTCACGCCGTCATACCAGCACGCATCCTTCAGGTACTCCGGCTCATTTAGAATGACCTTGGTTGCGTAAGGGAGGTCTGAATGGTCCGCGAGCATGTGTTCCAGCCAATCGTTGTGCGCGAGTAGCGCAACCGTCGCCAAGTCTGGCTGCGAAATTCCGCCAGTGATCCAATTCACGTGATTCGCGATCGTGCCGTTGCTCCTTCCCAAGCGATCCAGAAACATAAATGTGCGAATGCGGGAGTGGATGCTCAGTTGACCCGTGTCGGCCGAATCGACATAGGGCCGAATGTCGATTATCGGTAGGGTCAGGCCCTCTCCGGATGTCACAACCCTCCCAGACTGATACGCGTTTCGCAGCGCAATGGGATCAGCCATCGAGCGATGCTGCACGTAGTTGCCATCGATATCGAGACCACCGATCTTCTCGTTGAGATCGAGAAACTCCGCTTTGGTGATCCCACCGGAATTGAGCGCGTTCAGCCCATACTGTATGCCGATGTTGTCGTACGGGGAGCGCGCAAACCCGGTAGCGGGATCGCGACCGAACGAATTTACGTTGGCGTCCCAATAGTCAGCGCGCGCACCACTGCGATTCGTGATCGGGTCATAACGAAGTTGTGTCGGCACCACGTCGGAGAAACCCGCAGTGGGGTTCTGCCATCTATTGGAGAAATTGTTCCAGCCGTTTTGGCAGGTCGTCCGGGCGCTTTGAGTGCCAAGTGCATATCCGTCGATTAGAGCGCGGCGGCTGCCTGGCCAAGCTGCAGGGTTCGTGTTTTGATCGAAGTAGTTACCGAGGACTTGACAATCAAGCACGTCAACGGCGATGGAGGCCAAGTCGGGAAACGAGGCGTTTGGGGTAATGGCGTCGAGAAGACCCGGATAGTTCTGGGCGATGTAGTGCTGTTGGATGGAACCACCCGACGAGCCGGTGGCGATCGTGAATTTCGGAAGGCCGTACTGCTTGATGAAGCGGTCCTTGATCATCATCGTGGTCTCGGCCGAAATGACGTCATCAGATCCGGTTCCGTATGTGTTGCGGGTGCCAAAGGCAACCGCAAAACCAAGACTCAGTGGGCCGTCTAGAAGTGCCGACGTCACGAAGTTACTACCCGAACGAAACCCAGGACCGGCCCCGGGTCCGAAGGGATAGACCAGTTTGTTGTTCCAGCCTCGCCCTGGCTTCTTGCCGCCAGGTGACCACGGATTCGAGATCGGATTGGTCGGATCGTCGATGATGGCGATGCGATAGATCGACTCATCGATCACACCAGACTCCACGCGCACGATGTAATTGACGGTGTTGCCGTCGATCGTCGTGGTTCGCGACAGGTCAGCGGGGAAGGGCGGCGTCAAACTGGGCAGCGGAGCGAATGTCCCCGCGGTCGTGCGATAGAACCAGTCATAGCGAGTCGGTGCGACACACGGGCCCGTCGCAGGTGGCGGCCCAAGGCCCGATGCTGCCGTCTCGCAGATCCAAGGTCGCTGATGCGGACCTGCGAAGATCGGGCCGTAGATCGGCCAATTCGCTACCAGTGCCTTGGTCAGGATGCTGCCATCCGAGCGCATCTTCGCAAGAATGACATTGGCACCTACGTTAAGTCCGCTGACAAGCCCTTGCAGCGTGGTGAGGTCCGTGGCGACAAAGGCGCTGGTGACATCCACGCCGTTGCGCAGAACGACGACCTGCAGCGGCGAGACATTAGGTGGAACACGCACCTGGACCACTGCGTCTCCGCCGCTTACCGCATCCGGTCGCGACGAGAGCACCGTAATTTCGGATTGTGCAAAAGCTCCATCGTAAGCCCAAACGAGCGCCAAAAGTGCAAGCCCGCGGCGCGCAATTTTCGCCGTTGTGCGCAAGATACTCATGATGCTTTCTCCTCTCTAACCAACTGCTTGTTGAAAATGGTGCAGTGAAAAAATGCGCTCGACTCTTGACCTGCTACAGCGCATCGCGATGAGCTCGCACTCTTGATCGACACGTCATCAGAGAACAGTCATCTCCGAAGTTGAACGTACCATCTCGCCATTGGATAGGTTGTCACCTTGGCGACATATTGGGCCGCTGATCTTGTTAGGAGCACAATGTCGCAAGGTGGTGTGAGTTGTCGATATCCATGACAAAGCGATCCCCCCAATTTCCCACGATTAGCCTCGAATCGGTTTCGCTGCTTGCGATGGAATGGACCGAACAATTGACGCCTGAGCTTAAGCGGCGCGTTCTCGCCGAAACGCGTGTACGCAAAGTCTTGGCTGAGGCGTTTGTTTGTCGGAAAGGTGAGCCGGTGACAGCGTGGATCGGTGTCTTGACCGGCTTAGTCAAGCTCGCGTCGACCATGCCGAATGGCAGAAGTGTTTCCTTTACTGGAGTCCCCGCAGGCGGCTGGTTCGGCGAAGGTTCGCTTC
>VBCY01000601.1 GCA_005882995.1 Betaproteobacteria bacterium | reverse complement strand
GGGTATCGAAAGAAACGCGCGCGTGTCGTCGTTGAAGCCGACGGTGTTGTAGAAGCCTGCCGTTTCGGTCACTTGCTCCCGAAAGCGTTGCATGCCCGCGGGGCTGTCATAGAACCACCATGGCGGTCCGAGCTTCAAAATCGGATAGTGACCGGCGAGGGGAGCCAACTCGCGGGAGTATGTTGTCTCGTCCAGCGTGAAGAGGATCAGGGTGAGCTTGCGCTCGTTGCCGAATCGATCGACCAACGGCTTCAGTGCACGGACATATTCGGTGCGCGTCGGAATGTCGGCGCCCTTGTCGCGGCCAAAGCGCGCGAAGACTTGCGGGTTGTGGTTGCGTATGAAACCGGGGTGAATCTGCATCACCAAACCGTCGTCGAGACTCATCCTCGCCATCTCGGTCAGCATCTGCCCGCGGAAAGCCTCGGCTTCTGCCGCGGTCGACTTTCCCTCCAGCGCTTTGGCGTACAGCACCTCACAGTCGCCGCTGTCTAGATCGCAAGTACGTGCGGTGGGATGGCCGTGATCGGTCGAGGTCGCACCCATGGTTTTAAAAAACGCGCGACGATTGCGATGCGCCGCGAGATAGCCGCGCCACGTGGACGTATCTTCGCCTGATATTTCTGCGAGCTTGGCGACATTGGCGGCGAATCCTTCGAATTCCGGATCGACCACGGGATCCGGACGATACGCGGTGACGACGCGCCCACCCCAGCCGCTTGCAAGAATCCTGGCGTGCTGTTCAAGCGGATCGAGCGGCGATTCGGTGGTGGCGAGGACCTCAATGTTGAAGCGTTCGAACAGCGCTCGCGGCAGGAATTCCGGACGCGCGAGACACGCGTTGATCTGGTCATAGAGCCCATCGGCCGAGTCGGGACTCAGCCGTTCCGCGATGCCGAATATTTCATGGAAGGCGTGGTCGAGCCAGAGTCGAGTGGGCGTTCCTCGAAAAAGATGGTAGTGCCCGGCGAAAATCCGCCAGATCTTGCGCGGATCGCCTTCCACTTCGCCGCCGTCGCGTCGCGGAATCGCCAGGTCCTCGAGCCTGACACCCTGGCTGTAGAGCATGCGGAACACGTAGTGGTCCGGCGTAATGAACAGCGCCGACGCGTTGGTAAAAGCCTCGTTGTTGGCGAACCACTGTGGATCGGTGTGTCCATGGGGACTGACGATCGGCAGATCCTTGACCGTCGCATAGAGCGCGCGCGCAAGCGCGCGCTGACGGGGCTCCGCCGAGAAAAGCCGGTCGGGGTGAAGCACGAGGGGTGCTGCCATGGCTTAATTCTAATGAGAATTACGCAACTAAAGTGACGTTTGACCCTCACCCGCGCTGTCGCGTCCCCTCTGCCGGCGGGAGAGGGGTTGGGGATGAGGCTAGGAGCCTGTCGGGCTTACTGTCGCGTATGCGACGGAGGCGCTTTGGTGGGCAGTCCTAGGCGCCGGCCGCGCCGCAGCGCCGGCCCACTGCCAGCGGCCGGCGACAACGGAATTGTCCCCAAAGCGCCCCGTCCCTCCGGGTTGCGGCCAAACGGCGCGCCTGCAGCGTTGCTCGGCTTGCGAATAGGCCAAGCTATTCGCTGCGCCGAGCGCCTCGCATTCATAAACGTTTGGCCAGCAACGCACACGTGAGAGCAAGCCCGACAGGCACCCGGCTCATCCGCATTGCAACCGATGTCACGCAGGAAACGCTCAATAATTCGAGAAGGCTCCCACTGCACGGGCGACCGTGCGAGCCGCGCCGTCGGCGTGAAGCGCCTTGAGCCAGTCGATCACCTTGTCGGCGAAGCGCGCGTCTGCGGGCAAGTCCTCGCCAAATACGGCGCGCAGCCCGAGGAGCGCTCGTCCGAGCGCCTGTGGATCGCTCCGATGCGCGGCGGCGACGCGAGCGAATTCCGATGATAGCGGATCGGAGACCTTGATTTCGCGTCCCGACTCGTCAACCCCTTCGGCATAGCGCATCCATCCCGCGACGGCGAGCGCGAGGCAATCGATCGGCCGATCCGCGGCGAGATTGTCGCGCACCGTGGCGAGGATGCGTTGCGGCAATTTCTGGGAGCCGTCCATTGCGATCTGTTGCGTCCGATGCGGGAGCGCAGGATTGCCGAAGCGTTCGACCAGCGCATTCTGGTACGCCGCCACATCGACGCCAGCGGGAATGCTCAACGTGGGCAACACTTCGTCGCGCATGAGGCCGCGCATGTAGGCGACGAAGTCGCGCTCTGCGGCAACCTGGTAGATGTACTCATGACCCGACAGGTAACCGAGATAAGCGAATGCGGAGTGGCTGGCGTTGAGCAGTCGCAGCTTCATCGCTTCGAAAGGCGCGACGTCGTCCACGAGCTGTGCGCCCGCGCGCTCCCATGCCGGCCGCCCGGCACAGAAGTCGTCCTCGATGGCCCATTGCCGGAAAGGCTCGTGCACAACCGGCGCCGCGTCGTGCACGCCCAGCGCGGCGTCATTGGCAGCGACATCCTCGCGCGTCGTCGCAGGAACGATCCGATCCACCATCGTCGAAGGAAACGTCACGTGTTTGCCGATCCACCGAGCGAGGCCCTGGTCCCGGCGCTCGGCATAGGCGAGAACGAGCCCTCGCACCAGTGATCCGTTGTGCGGAAGATTGTCGCAACAAAGCACGGTGAAGGGCCGTCCGTGCGAGCTGCGTCGCGCATCAAGCGCAGCGGCGAGCAGTCCGACGGCGCTGATCGGATGCTCAGCGTCAGCCAGATCGTGACCGATATCTGGATGCGAAAAGTTGAGCCGGCCGGTAGCCGGATCGTGGCAATAGCCCTTTTCGGTGATGGTGAGCGTCACAATTCGTGTGCGAGCGTCGACGAGGCGACTATGCATCTCGTGTCGCTGGTCTCCCAGAAACAGCACTTCTCGTACGCTGCCGATCACGCGGCGGCGCTCGCCAGAGGGACTTTTCTCCACCGACGTGTACAAGCCTTCCTGCGGCGCGATCCGATCGCGGACATCGGACGAGCGCAGGCTCACGCCACAGATCCCCCAGTCGCCGCGCTCCAGCGCCAGCGCGTCGTCGCTGTAGACGGCCGTCTGCGCGCGATGAAACGCGCCGATGCCGAGATGTACGATGCCGATGCCAACGCTCTGTGCTTCGTATTGAGGCCGGGCAACCGCTGCAGGCAGCGCTTGCAACGCTGCAAAGCCGAGGCGTCTCATGTTGTACGCCGGGTCACGCCGTCAGTGGCTGTTCCTTGACGCGAGAGACGAGCTGCGTCGGGTTGACGAAGCGCAAGGCGATCAGCAGCCACACAAGGGTCACAATCATGTAGATCATTGCCATGGCATCAACCGACTGCGGCGCTCGAACGCCGGCCGCGAACACCGCATAGTACAGCGCGACGACCAGCGTCTGTGAATCAGGCCCCGCCGTCAGGAACGTGAGCTCGAAAAGGGCGATGGTGCGCACCAGCACGAGCAATGACGCGGCCAGAATACCGGGCGCGAGCAGCGGGACGAGCACGTGCCAGAACATGCGCGCGGTGTTGGCGCCGAATACCCGTGCCGCAGACTCCAGGTTGGGATCGATCTGTTCGATGAACGGCGTCATTACCAGGATCACGAACGGCGCCGCGGGGATCAAGTTGGCGAGTATCACGCCATAAATGGTGCCGGCGAGCTGCGCCTTGTAGAGAACCGTTGCCAACGGGATGCCGTAGGTGATCGGCGGTACCATCAGCGGCAGCAGGAACAGCAGCATCAGCGCCCTCTTCCCGAGGAAATTGCGACGCGCCAGCGTGTATGCCGCAGGGACGCCGATGACGAGCGCCAGCAGCACGACGGCGAACACGACTTCCACCGTCACCCACAGCACCGAGTCGAGCTGGAACTCCTTCCACGCAGCGGTGTACCAGTTGGTCGTCCAGCCCTCGGGGAACCACGTGCCGAGCCAGCGCCTCGCAAAAGAGCTGGTTGCCACTGCGGCGATCATCAAAGCGACGTTGACGACGAACAGCGTCATCGTGCCCAGAAGCAGGCCGCGCCATGCACGATCGAGCCAGGCTCGCACGCCGGGATTCATCCCTTGCCTCCCACGACAGGCCCGCGATAAAAGAGGTTTCGTAGTCCGAGCACCGCCGCGACAATCAACAACTGCACGAAGCCCATGATCATCGCAATCGCCGAGGCGAGCGAATAATCGTATTGCTCAAACGCCGCTTCATACGCCGCGATGGAGATGACCCGCGTCGGCCCGGCGGGCGAGCCCAGGAGCACGGCGGAAGGAAACACCGAAAAGGCCTGCACAAAGGCGAGGCAGAAGCACATCGCCAGTCCAGGCGCCAGAAGCGGGAGATAGATGTGGCGAAACTGCGCTGCCGGATCTGCGCCAAGCGTTGCCGCAGCGCGCGCCAGCACCGGGTCGATGCCAGTGATATAGGACAGGATCAGCAGAAACGCGAACGGAAACCCGGAGATCACCAGTGAAATAAGCACGCCCCAGTAGTTGTGCGTCAGGCGGATTGGGCCGTCATAAATGTGAGAGAGCTGCAGCGTCTGCGACAGCCAGCCTTTCGGCCCGAAGTAAGTGAGCGCGCCTTCGGCGATCAGGACGGTCCCCAATGTGATCGGCACGACCAGAATGGTGGTGATCCAACGCTGGTAACGTGTCTTGATGCGCATCTTGTAGGCGATCGGCAGCGCAAGTCCGACATTTATCAGGGTGGCCGGCAGCGCCAGACGAAGCGTGGTCCAGATCGTCGGCCAGAGATTGTCGGTCGTGAAAAAATGCGAATAGTTGCCAAGTGCTCCGCCTTCCTTGGGCTCGAAAGAGAGTCCCAGCCCATAGAGGAACGGATAGATGAAGAGCAGCAGCATGAAGGCCGCCGCCGGCACAACCAGCAGCAGCGTACGATCGAACGGCGCGCGCGCAAGCGCGTGGGCCTGTGTCATGCGCTCTCGTCAGCGTATACGAGCGCCCGTTCGACGGGCACGTGCACGTGCACGGATTCGCCCAGAGCGATATGCGTCGGAGCGCGCACATGCAGGCGCGTGCCTGAAGGCGTCATCACGTCGATCAAAGAGTCGCGACCGCAATACTCCACGTTGTCGACATGGCCAGCGATGGTGTTCTCGCCGCCTGGCCCCTCGCCAAGGGCGATTTCCTCCGGGCGGATGGCCACCGAAGCGCGTTCGCCTACGAGCGCCTGCTTGCGTGCGCCGATCAGCCTGATATTTCCCGCGGCAAGCGTAACTCGATCGCCGTTCTGCGCTTCGATCGCCATGTCGAGCACGTTGCGATAGCCCATGAAGCGCGCTACCGCCAGATTCGCGGGCTCACCATAGACTTCCTGCGGCGAGGCGATCTGCTGTACCACGCCGTCCTTCATCACCACGATGCGGTCCGCGAGTGAAAGCGCCTCGTCCTGGTCGTGCGTGACGTAGACCGTCGAGCGGCCGAGCTCGCGATGGATGCGCCGGATCTCGGAACGTGTCTCGAGCCTCAGCTTGGCGTCCAGGTTCGACAGCGGCTCGTCCATCAGAATGAGCGGCGGCTCGATGACGATGGCGCGGGCAATCGCGACGCGCTGCTGCTGCCCACCGGAGAGCTGGCCCGGCAGCTTGTGTTCCTGTCCGATCAACTGGACGAGCTTGAGCGCACGGCCGACTCGCCGCGCAATCTCGGAGCCCGCGGCACCGCGCATGCGCAGCCCGAAACCGACGTTGCGCTCAACGCTCATGTGCGGAAAGAGCGCGTAGTTCTGAAATACCATTCCAAAACCGCGCTTCTCCGGCGGCAAGGTGTCGATGCGCGTCGCGTCGAGCCAGATGCTTCCGCCGGAGAGCGGCAACAATCCGGCGATGCAGTTGAGCGCCGTCGATTTGCCGCAGCCGGATGGACCGAGCAGCGCGATGAACTCGCCGCGCTTGATGGTGAGCGTGAGCTCCTGCAATGCGTTGAAGGCCTTGCCTCCGGCGCCTGCGAAGCGGCGCGTCACCGCGTCGAGTCTGAGAGCTTGGAAGTCGTGTTTCATGGCACAGAGTCAGTGTCAATCCGACGCAGACGGACCCCGAGTCGGTGTCGCCCCGGCTTTAGGCCGGGGCCCAAGTTGCAACGATTCAGCGCAAACCGAACTTGGATCCCGGCCTGCGCGCCGGGATGACGCAGCTGCCTCTTTGTTCCATCATCGTGAATACGCGACTGTCCAGTGTCAGCAGCGCTCGCGACTCGCCTTCGCGCGATCTCCACGCTTGCGCATGGGGCGACCGGCGACGCCGCGGGCTCGCGCGGCGGCTTGCCTATCGCCGCGAGGCTGCGCTTCTTGCTCTCGGACATCCGGTTCACTTCGTCTTTTGTGCGCCCACCTGCTGATCCCAGATGCGGAACGCCTCGACTTGCGCCTTGGGCTCGAGCGACTGCGTGTGAGGAAACTCCTTGAGCCAGCCTTCATATTCCGGCCGGCCGAACTCTTTAATCGCATCCTGGCTTTCCTTGGGCGCCATCGACAGCGATACATTCTTCACTGCCGGGCCAGGATAGAAGTAACCCTTGTCGTAGGTATACGCCTGCGCTTCCGGCGTCAGCAAATACGCCATGAGATCGAGGATCGCACCCAACTTCTCCGGCGGTACTCCTTTCGGAATCACCATATAGTGCGCGTCGTTCACCCACGTCATGCCCTTGAATGGCGTCACCTTGTAGTCCTTCGGAACAATGCCCAGGA
>VBCY01000597.1 GCA_005882995.1 Betaproteobacteria bacterium | reverse complement strand
CTGCGAAAACCGCGTCAGCATGGCCCGCCCGGTCAGAAAACATCGCCTGCAGACCGCGGCGCCATTCGCCACAATCGCCGGACGCTGCCAGCAGCTCGCTGCGGATGGCGACATTGACCAGTGCCGGTTCAGTCCGAACATCGATCGCATCGCCTGCTGCGATTGGCGAGAAGACGAAGCGAACGCTCTTGAAGTTGACCAGGAGCGCATCGGGTCCGACGTTGTAAGGTTTAAGAGGCTCGCCGTCGAATGCCGCCGGATCATGCTTGGCGGCGGCGAAATAGCTTCGATCCAGCACGAGATCGCCACGTATGGTCGTGAGCCCGGTTGCACGCAGGCGCTCGATCAGCTCCTGAAACTGTTCCACCGTAATCTTCGGGTCGCCATAGCCCTTGAGCATGAGATTGCCCGCGAGTACGCCGCTGGACATCGGGCCGTCCGCGTAGACTTCGGTGCGCCAGCGATAGTCCGGGCCGAGCAACTCGAGTCCGGCGAAGGTCGTCAGCAGCTTCATCGTCGAAGCCGGATTCATCGGCTTGGTCGCCTGATGCACGACGAGAGGGCGCCGATTTCCTGAACGTAGGCGCCGATCGCGCTTGAAGGGATGCCCTGCTCGATAAAGGCACGGGTGACCGGCTGAGGGAGCGCCGCTGCTGCGGTGCTGGCGATCAACCACGCGATGACCAACGTCCCGCACCGCGTGATACTCATTGCCGCCGCGGAAGCTCATCCCACATGCGAGAGATTATAGCGGCGGCGATGCATGTTTACGGGTAGCGGCAACTTGACAAGCCGCCGGATGTCACCCTAAAACGCCCGTTCTCTGAAAGACGAACGAACGAATGAAAGCCAACGAAACAGTCCAACGATACACGCGGACCGCCATGACGTTGCACTGGCTGGCCGCGCTATTGATCGTCGGTGGCTTCACCCTCGGGCTGTCGATGGTCGATTTGCCGATTTCCCGGCAGAAGCTCCAATGGTATGCCTGGCACAAATGGATCGGCATCACGGTGTTCCTGCTGGCCTGCGCGCGCCTCGGATGGCGCGCCCGCTACCGAGCGCCGCCACCCGTGGAAATGCCCGCCTGGCAGCAGCGCAGCGCAACGATCTCGCATCGGTTGCTTTATGCCCTGATGCTGGTCATTCCCGTCTCCGGTTGGCTGTACAGCTCGGCGACCGGGGTACAGGTCGTCTACCTGGGATGGGTTCCGCTGCCTGATCTGGTGCCGAAGCATAAGGAATTGGCCGTAGTGCTAAGGGCGGTGCACGTGACGTTGAACTTCACCTTGCTTGCCCTGGTCTGTGTGCATACGGCAGCGGCACTCAAGCATCACTACGTCGATCGCGACTCGGTGCTAACCCGGATGCTGCCGGGCTCGAGGAATCCCTGACCATGGTGTTGTTGCGCTCTTTTGTGCCTTCGCTGGGTGCGTTGCTGCTTGCTGCCGGTCAGGCGGCTGCTCAGGGCGTGCTCATCGACAAGAGCGAGATCCGCTTCATTTCCAGGCAGATGGGGGTCAATGTCGAAGGCCGCTTCCGGAGATGGAAAGCGAACATCGTGTTTCTGCCCAAGGAGCTTGGCAGATCGAAGGCGGACCTCGACGTCGATCTCGCCAGCATCGACCTCGCGAGCGACGAGTCAGAAACCGAGGTCAAGCGTCCGCAGTGGTTCGACACTGGGAAGTTCCCCATCGCTAAGTTCGTCTCCAGCTCGATCCGGGACCTCGGCTCGGATCGCTATGAGGTCTCCGGCACGCTGACCATCAAAGGCATCACCCACGACGCAACCGTGCCGCTAACCTTGAAGAAGGATGCCGCGGGCAACAACCTCGCCGAAGGTAGCTTCACAATCAAGCGACTCGACTACAAGATCGGCGAGGGCGAATGGGCCGACCCCGAGACGGTGGCCAACGAAGTCATTGTGCGGGTCCGGATGGTGCTGCCGCCGGTAAAATGACCGGCCAACTGGAATAATAGTTTTACGCGTGGTGTTAGCCATGCGCGCCGGCGACGCCTCCCGGAATCGCAACCAGGAGCAAACATGATCCGACCGTTTTGTCTTCTCTGCGCGCTTGCTCTTCCTGTGGCCGCTCATGCGACGGAAGAGACCTATGTCATCGAGCCTGTCCATTCCCAGCCCATGTTCGACGTCCAGCACATGATGGGCTTCTCCACGCAGCATGGGTCGTTCACCAAGGTCAATGGCAAGGTCACCCTTGACCGTGCCGCCAAGAACGGTTCGATCGACGTGACCATCGACACGACCTCGATCAGGAGCTTCAATGAAAGACTGGACAGCGTTTTGAAGGGTGAGGACTATTTCGATGTGGCGAAGTATCCGATCATGACCTTCAAGTCTTCCAAGCTGGCGTTTGACGGCGATCGATTGGTGGGCGCGGACGGCGAACTGACCATGCTCGGCGTGACCAAGCCGGTTTCGCTCAAGGTCGCGAACTTTATGTGCGGTGACAACCCACTGAACAAAAAGCCCATGTGCGGCGCCGAGGCGACGACGACCATCAAGCGCTCGGAATGGGGCATGAAAAGCGGAATTCCGAAGTCGTCCAGTGACGACGTCCGGCTTACGCTGCCGATCGAGGCTTACCGAGAGTAGCGACGCAGCCGGTCTGGAACATAGGGGTGGTCTCAGCGTAGGGATGGCCGCGCCGAGTCGCGGCGCTCCCGTAGTGGGCGCATGCCATCATCGAATGACCAGCGGTTCGGCTGCCCGCATTCGGATGATTGCGTCCCAGTTCCAGTCGATTCCCAGTCCGGCGTCGGTTGACGGCCACGCGCGTCCATCGCGGATCGGGAGCTGCGTATGGGTGATCGCCTCGAGCTGCGGGATGTATTCAACCCACCGACTGTTGGGCACCGCGCAACACAATCCAACGTGAAGCTCCATCAGGAAGTGCGGGCACACCGGAACGTTGAAGCCTTCCGCCAGGTGCGCAACCTTGAGCCATGGCGTGATTCCACCGATGCGAGCCGCGTCGACTTGGACGATCGAGCACGCGCCGGCGTGAAGATAGTCCTTGAACTGACTCATGCTGTAGAGCGATTCGCCGACGGCAATCGGGACGGAGCTGCGCAACGACAATTCGCGATGTCCGTGGACGTCGTCCGCGGGCAGCGGCTCCTCGAGCCATGCCACGTCTAGGCTCGCCATATGCCTTGAGCGGCGGATCGCCTCGGGGAGCGTGAATCCCTGATTAGCATCGGTCATGATGTCCCAACTGTCACCCACCGCCTCGCGCACCGCTGAAAGGCGTTCGACATCTTCGGCGACGTGAGGACGTCCGATCTTGATCTTGGATCCACCGAAGCCCTGCGCCCTGGCGGCAAGAGCATCATCGACGAGCGCCTGAGGCTCGAGGTGCAGCCATCCTCCTTCCGTGGTGTAGAGCGGGCATGAATCCTTGGCACCGCCGGCGGCGATGTGCAGCGGCAGATTGGCACGCCGGCAGCGCAGATCCCAGAGCGCGGTGTCGATCGCGGCCAAGGCTAACGATGTGATCGCGCCGACGCTGGTCGCGTGGCTGTGAAAAAGCAGATCGCGCCAGATCGACTCGATCGCATTGGCGTCACGGCCGACGATGCGCGGGGCAAAGTGGTCGCGCAGAAGTGCCAGAATCGACGAGCCGCCGGTGCCGATGGTGTAGGTGTAACCACAGCCTACGGCTCCGTCGCGATCGAATATGCGCACGATCGGCGTTTCCTGGGAGATGAACGACTGGATCGCATCGGTGCGCCTGACCTTGGGTTTGAGATCAAGGAACGTGATCTCGACGCGTTCGACGATCGCCATGGCGGCTTGAATTCTTCAGCGCAGCAGCTCTCGAAAATAATCCGTAGCCGCCACCAGTTCGCGCGCGATGCCGGGTTCACGCGCGGAGTGTCCGGCGTCCGGCACAACCACGTATCGCGCTTCCGGCCACGCCTGATGCAGGTCGTCGGCCGAGCGTATCGGACAGACGACGTCATAGCGGCCCTGGACGATGACGCAGGGCAGGTGACGGATCAGCCCGACATTAGCGAGCAAGGCGTCCCCAGGCAGGAACATCCGGTGCATGAAGTAGTGCGCCTCGATGCGCGCAATCGCCAGCGCCACCGAATCCTCGTCGAAGTGCGCGACCAGCTCGGGATCGGGAAGCAAGGTCGAACACGAGCCCTCGTAGCGGCTCCACCTATGCGCCGCCGGCATGTGCACTGCCGGATCCGGATCGGTCAGACGCCGGTAATAGGCGGCAAGCAGGTCGTCACGCTCCCCCTCGGGGATGAATCCGGCAAACAGTCGCCATGCATCGGGGAAGAAACTGCGCATCTCATGGAGAAACCAGCGTATCTCGAGCGGGCGGCAAAGGAAGATGCCGCGCAGCACCAGCCCCAAGACCTCATCCGGGTGGGCTTCGGCGTAGGCGAGCGCCAGCGTCGAACCCCATGAGCCGCCGAACAGAAGCCAGCGTTTGACGTCCAGATGCAGGCGAAGCCGCTCGAGGTCGTCGATGAGGTGTTGTGTGGTGTTGTCTTTGAGCGAGCCGAGCGGCGCCGACTGGCCTGCGCCGCGCTGATCGTAGACGATGATCCGGTAGAACCTGGGATCATAGTAGCGCCGATGATCGGGTGAGCTGCCTCCGCCCGGGCCGCCGTGAAGAAAAACCAGCGGCACGCCGCGCGGGTTGCCGCACTCCTCCCAATACATCACGTGCAGGGAGTCAAGCGCGAGTCGGCCGCTTCGCCGTGGCGCGATGGGAGGATAGAGTACGTCGTCGCGCGACAGCAGGCGGGTCGCGCCTTCACGGCCAGGCGACCTCGTCGTGCGCATTGCCATGCCACCAGATGATCAGGATATCGGAGGGAGTCTCAGCGACCTTTCCGATAGGCAACGACTTTCTGCTTTTGTTCGCCCAGAGCCTGTATACCCAGCGTTACGACGTCGCCCGCCTTCAAGTATTGCGGCTCTGGCTTCATGCCCATGCCGACGCCCGGCGGCGTGCCGGTCGTGATGACATCACCGGGAAGCAACGTCATGTACCGGGACAGGTCTGCAATCAGATCAGCGACGCCGAAAATCATGGTTCGAGTGTTGCCTGTCTGCCGACGCTCTCCATTGACGTCGAGCCACATATCGAGATTCTGCGGATCCTTGATCTCGTCCGTGGTGACGAGCCATGGTCCGATTGGGCCAAAGGTGTCGCAGCCTTTGCCCTTGCCCCACTGTGTCGCACTGCGCTTCATCTGATATTCCCGTTCCGAGACGTCGTTGACAATACAGTAGCCGGCAACGTACTTCATGGCCTGCTCCACTGGTACATAGCGCGCGACGCGTCCAACCACGACACCCAGTTCCACTTCCCAGTCGGTGTGAGTCGACTCCGGCGGAAGGACGATGTTGTCATTGGCGCCGACAATGGATGTTTCCGCCTTGAAAAACAGAACCGGATTCTCGGGGATCGGATTACCCGATTCCCTGGCATGATCGACGTAGTTCAAGCCGATGGCGATGAATTTGGGCGGGGCCGCCACACAGGGGCCGAGACGCGGGCGGCCCTTGACCAGAGGCAGCCTTGCGGTGTCCAGCTTACGCAGCTTGGCGAGTTCGCCCGGTGCCAGCGCCATGGCGTCAATATCCTTGACCTTGCGTGACAGGTCACGCAGCTTGCCGTCGTCGTCGATCAGGCCGGGCTTCTCGCGGCCGGGTGGGCCGTAGCGTACCAGTTTCATGTTGTTGCTCCTGATGAAATAGCGTTATGCAAAGCCTTCCACCGGCTTAGATCGTCATGCCGCCGTCGACGGAGTAGACGTTTCCCGTGGCGAACGCGGACTCGTCCGAGGCAAGAAAAACGACGATCGGCGCGATCTCTTCCGGCTTGGCGAGGCGTCCCATCGGTTGCCGGGCAATAAACGCCTTACGTGCCTCGATAGGATCGGGAAGGGCATTGATTCGATCCTGCAGCGACGGCGTATCGACCGTGCCGGGGGCAATCGCATTGCAGCGGACTCCCTTGGCGACAAAATCCGCCGCCACGGCTTTGGTGAGCCCGATCACCGCTGCTTTCGAGGCGCCGTAGACAAAGCGATTCGGCAGGCCTTTGATCGCGGCGACCGAAGCCATATTGATGATGCTGGCTCCGACGCCAGTCTTGGAGTACGCATCGAGCATTTTGGGCAAGGCGCATTGAATCGTGATGTACATCGCCCGTACATTCAAGTTGAAGCTGAATTCCCAGTCCTTGGGCGAGCATTCAAGAATGCTGCCATTGTGGACGAGGCCGGCACAGTTGAACAAAACCGAGAGCGGAGGTACTTCGTCCATCGTCCGTCTGATTGCTGCGTCGTCGAGCACGTCCAGCGTGCGCGTGGTGACGCCCGCGGTTGCTGAAAGCGTTTCGAGCAGCTTGGCGTTGACGTCGGTCGCAATGACTTGCGCGCCTTCGCTCGCCATCGCCAATGCTGCCGCCCGGCCGATGCCCTGTCCCGCAGCGGTGATGAGGGCACGCTTGCCTGCAAGTCTCCCACTCACTGCAACGCTCCTTTCTGCGGGTCCGCTAAGTGTACCAAGGCCGCCTTGAATTGGTAAAACCACTTGACCAATTCGATGGATTTTGCTTAGCTACCCGATCGCGGATCAATCGAGCGACGGGTGCCAATCCACAGCATAGAACCGCGGAGGCTGTATCGCCAGATTGCCGATCAGATCCGCAGCCTGATTCGCTCAGGCGAGTTTCCTGCCGGCGCGCGCCTGCCCCCGGAACGCGATTTGGCGCGGCAGATGGGTGTGTCGCGTCCCTCCGTGAGGGAGGCTCTCATTGCGCTGGAAGTCGAAGGATTGGTCGATGTGCGGATTGGCTCGGGGATCTACGTGCTGGGCAGCAGTCGCGGTGCAAAGGGTCGCGCTGAAGTAGAGGCCGCATCGGGACCTTTCGAGTTGCTCCGCGCGCGCTGGGTAATCGAGGGCGAATGCGCCGCACTGGCGGCAAAGTCAGCGCACAAGACGCAGATCGCAGCGATCGAAGAGGCGCTCGAGCTGATGCAAAGGGAAATGGCGGATGGCCAGCAGCCGCTCGGCGCTGATCGTCTTTTTCACCTGCGCATCGCCGAAGCCACGGGTAATGGCGCGCTCGTTCACATTGTCCGAATGCTGTGGGAGGAGCGAACCGGCCCTCTATACAAGCAGCTCGAGGACCATTACGACTCGCCGCAGTTGTGGGAGGCTGCGCTCGCCGAGCACCGAGCCGTGCTCAAGGCGATCACGCTACGCGATGGCGCCGCGGCGCGCAGTGCCATGCAAAGGCATTTGAATCAGGCTTACAAGCGCTTCAGCAGCGGTTGGGACGCGGCAGGCCGGGACGAGCCGAAAGCGAAATCCGGAGCAGACCTGGCGAAAATGCGAGTAGCCCGGATAGAGCTGTAGGCGAAACCTGTGCCCGTGGCAACGATTAAGACGTTACTCCCGGGTTTCGCACGTGATGTGCACAACCCGGACTATGTCGTGACGCACTAGGAGATGAGACATGCTGAGTTGCCGTATTCACGCCAAGGACGATTTGCGCATCGAAGCCGTCGATGAGCCTCCGGTGGCGCCGGGTCAGGTGCTGATCCGGCTGGGCGCTGGCGGCATCTGCGGATCGGATCTGCACTATTACTTCGAGGGAAGGAACGGAAGCTTCGTCATCCGCGAGCCATTGGTCCCCGGACACGAGGCCTCGGGAGTCGTCGCTCGCGTCGGTAGCGGCGTGACCCGGGTCGAAATGGGCGACAAGGTGGCAGTGAGTCCCTCGCACGCTTGCGGCCGCTGCGACTATTGCCGCGACGGACGAGAGCATCTATGCCGCAACATGCGCTTCCTTGGCAGCGCCAGTCTGTATCCGCACGTTCAGGGAATGTTCTGTGAATATTTCGTCATGGATGAGCGTCAGTGCTATCCGGTGAAGGGAGATGTGAGCCTTGGCGAACTCGCTTTTGCGGAACCGCTCGCCGTCGCGCTGCACGCCGTCAATCGCGCCGGCGATCTGCTGGGCAAGAGCGCGCTGGTGACCGGCGGTGGGACGATCGGTTGCCTCATTGTCATCGCCGCGCGTCTGGCCGGAGCAACGTCAGTGACGGTTTCCGACGTGCTCGAGCGTCCGCTCGAGGCGGCGCGTGCGGTCGGCGCCGTTCGCACGATCCGCGCCGATCGTGACGCGGATGCGCTCGCCGACGCGCAATACGATGTCGCCTTCGAAGCGTCAGGGAGCTTTGCCGCACTGAAAGCCTGCGTTTCTGCGGTCAAGCGCGGCGGGACCATTGTGCAAGTCGGGACCCTTCCGCACGAGCCGCTTCCATTCGTCGTCAATGAAGTCATGGTGAAGGAGCTCGACCTCAAGGGCGCCTTCCGCTGGGGGATCGAGTTCGACTGGGCGGTCGAATACATCTCGTCGCGCCGGGTCGATGTACGACCGCTTTTGTCCGGACAGTTTCCGCTGCAGGAGGCGGTCAAGGCGTTCCAGCTGGCGAAAGACAAATCTCAAAGTACCAAGGTGCAGTTGATCGCGGCTTGATTTCAACGAATCGAATGAGGAGGAACATCATGCAGTGGTCAGCAAGAGCGATCCTGTTGGTCGCGGCGATATGCATGGCGTCGGGCGTTGCCCTGGCGCAGCAGACCAAGCTCAAATGGGCGCACGTCTATGAGACCTCTGAGCCGTACCACAAGTGGTCGGTGTGGGCGGCCGCCGAGATCGAGAAGCGCACCAGCGGCAAGTTCCATATCGACGTCTTTCCCGCGTCCACTCTGGGCAAGGAATCCGATTTGAACCAGGGCCTGGCGCTAGGAACTGTCGATATCATCATTTCCGGATTGTCTTTCGCGGCGCGGACGACGCCGCGCATCGGCGTTGGTTATTACCCGTACACATTCCGCGACGGCGAGCATCTGCTCAAATACGCCAAGAGCGATGTGTTCAAAGGGTTGGTCGACGAGTATCGGAACAAGAGCGGCATTCAGATCACGGCGATGACGTATTACGGGATACGCCAGACGACGTCGAACAAGCCGTTCACGGATTGCGCAGGCATGAAAGGGCTCAAGATGCGCGTGCCCGACGTCCCTGCGTATCTGGCGTTACCCAAGTCATGCGGAGCCAATCCGACCCCGATCGCCTTCGCCGAGGTCTACCTTGCACTGCAGAACGGTACGGTGGACGCGCAGGAGAACCCGCTGACGACGATCGAGGCGAAGAAGTTCTACGAAGTGCAGAAGTACATCATCCTCACGGGCCACATCGTCGACTCGCTGGCGACCCAAATCGCGCCGCACGTGTGGAACAAGCTCACAGATCAGGAGAAGCAGATCTTTACCCAGGTCACGCAGGAAGCAGCGGCCAGCGCAACTGCTGACATCCAGAAGCGCGAAGGCGAGTTGGCCGATGAATTCCGGAAAAAGGGGCTCACCGTGACCGCAGTCGACAAGACTTCCTTCAAGGACGCGATCATGAAGAACGTGTCGTTCGAATCGATGGGGTACTCCAAGGCCGACTGGGACAAGATCGAGGCAATAAAGTGACGCAAGCGTCCAAGAGCGCAAGGCGTAGCCGCAGCGCGATTGGAAACGCTTGCGTCATCCCGGCGAAGGCCGGGATCCCAGTTTCTGAGACGAACGCGCTGCATGCGGCAACTTGGGCCCCGGCCTGCGCCGGGGCGACCATGGCAACGTGGGCCCGCTTTTGCGTCAACGATAGCCGCCTCGTCCCGGCGAAGGCCGGGATCCAGTGTCGTTGATATATGTACGATGTTAGGTTCCCGCTTGCGCGGGAACGACGACATTGGTTGTCGATGACAATAGGCGTCATCCCGGCGAAGGCCGGGATCCAAGGTCATGAGACGATGCGCCACCGCAACGAACTTGGGCCTTGGCCTGCACCGGGGCGACGATAGTTCGCGGGAACGAAGTTGGAATACACACACCGTTTGACTCATCCACTCCTATGCCACCCGACACAACAACCGCTACTGCAGCCATCGGCGAGGAACACGTCCTGGACGCCTCCGGGCACATGCACGTTACCGACGCCCCTATCGACCTCGCGCACTACACCTTTGAAGCGTGGCTTGCGTTCGCGTTTTTCTGGGTGCTTGCGGCCGACATCTTCTACCAGTTTTTCACGCGCTACGCGCTCAACGATTCGGCGGCATGGACTGAGGAGATCGCCCGCTACCTTTTGATCTGCGTGGTCTTCATCGCGATCGCTGCGTCCGTGCGGACCAACCGGCACATTCACGTGGATTTCTTCTATCGCCTGCTGCCGGAGCCAGCCGCCCGCATTCTGTCGACCCTCGTCGACGTGATCCGGGTGATCTTCTTCGGGTATGCCGTCTATCTCACCTGGGCGATGATGCAAAAGATGGGCAGCTACAAGATGACGATCATCGACCTGCCGATGAACACGGTGTACGGCGTCTGCCTCGTCGGCTTTGCCTTTGCCTGCCTGCGCGCCGTCCAGGTGCTGGTGATCCATTGGCGACAAGGCTACAGCGTGCTGGAACGTCCTGAAGCGGCGATGGAGGGCGGTATTTGAAGCCGCATTCGACGATGTTGCGGACCTTCGAGGTGTCGGCGTGACGCCTGCGTTGCTGGGCTCGTTCCTCGGACTGATGGCGGCCGGCGTGCCGGTGGCTATCGCCATGGCCGGCTCGGCACTCGTTTATATTTTGCTGACCGGGGACCTGCCTCCCTTCGTCGTCGTGCATCGCATGATCAGTGGCATCGACAGCTTTCCGCTATTGGCCGTGCCGTTCTTCATCATGGCGGGCAACCTGATGAATCACGCCGGCATCACCAATCGCATCTATGACTTCGCGCTCGCCCTGGTTGGCTGGCTCAAGGGCGGGCTCGGCCACGTCAACATCATCGGCTCGGTTATCTTCGCCGGCATGTCGGGCACCGCCATTGCTGATGCCGCGGGACTCGGCACGATCGAGATCAAGGCAATGAAGGACAAGGGTTACGATCTCGGATTTTCGGTCGGAGTGACTGCGGCCTCTGCAACCCTGGGGCCTATCATCCCGCCTTCGTTGCCTTTCGTGATCTACGGCATGATGGCCAACGTCTCGGTCGGACAGCTGTTCGTCGCCGGCATCGTGCCCGGGGTGGTGATGGCGATCCTGATGATGCTTACGGTGGCTTACTACGCGCACAAGTTCCACTGGGGTGGCGACGTCAGGTTCGAATGGGCGCGGGTCGGCAAGGCCATAGGCGAGCTCGGTCTGGTCATAGGGTTTCCCCTGGTGATGTGGGCATTGGTGCTCGCCGGCGTGGCATTCAATTATGCGTTCGGCCTGTGTATTGCGGGCCTGTTGATTGCGGATCTCAAATGGAAATTCGACGCTGTGTTGCCGATCATGACGCCGGTGTTGCTGATCGGCGGCATGACCACCGGCGTTTTCACGCCGACTGAAGGCGCGATCGCCGCGTGCGTTTGGGCGCTGTTCCTGGGACTGCTCTGGTATCGAACCTTGACCTGGAAAATGTTGGTCAAGGTCTCGATGGATACGATCGAGACCACCGCCACCGTCATGTTCATCGTCGCGGCGGCATCGATCTTCGGCTGGCTTCTCACCGCCACCCGAGTCACCGACGCCGTCGCGGCGTGGGTCCTCGCGTTCACTCACAGCCCATGGGTGTTTTTGCTGCTCGTGAATCTGCTCATGCTGTTCGTGGGATGCTTCCTGGAACCCACCGCAGCCATTCTCATTCTGGTGCCGGTGCTGATGCCAGTCGTTCAGCAATTGGGCATCGATCCGGTGCATTTCGGACTGGTGATGGTACTCAATCTCATGATCGGACTGCTGCATCCACCCATGGGCATGGTGCTGTTCGTACTTGCTCGCGTCGCACATTTGTCGGTCGAGAAGACGACGATGGCGATTCTGCCGTGGCTGATTCCACTGCTGATCAGCTTGATTCTGATCACCTACGTTCCCTCTATATCGCTGTGGCTGCCACGGCTGTTCTATTCATGAACCCGCGCCCTCGGCTGCAATCTAATTTGTCGTCGCCGCATTACTGACGCGGCCAGGAGCCTTCGATGCTGACCAAGACTTCTCTCACCATTCGCCTGCACCCAGGCGACGACGTCGTGATTGCGCGACAACAGCTGGTCTCCGGCACCACGCTGCTCGACGAGGAGGTGAAGATTTCGGGTTTGATCCCACCGGGGCATAAGGTGGCAACGCGAGCGATCCGGCATGGCGAACCTGTCAAGCGCTACAACCAGATCATCGGCTTCGCCAAGCGCGATATCTCGCCCGGAGAGCACGTTCATTTGCACAACCTGGCGATGGGAGAGTTCAGCCGCGATTACGCATTCGGCGCCGACGTGAAACCCACCGCGTTCATCGAAACGCCAGCGGTCTTCAATGGCATCATCCGGCCGGACGGCCGCGTCGCCACGCGAAATTACATTGGAATCCTTTCGACGGTGAATTGCTCGGCGACCGTTGCGCACGGCATTGCGGACGCGTTCAAGGGCTCGGCGCTCGCCGAATTTTCCAACGTCGACGGCGTCGTCGCGCTCACTCATGGTAGCGGCTGCGGCATGGACGTCCAGGGCGAGAGCATGAAGGTGCTGCGGCGCACGCTCGGCGGCTACGCTCGCCACGTTAATTTTGCCGGTGTGCTCATCGTCGGATTGGGTTGCGAAGCGAACCAGATCAGTGCGCTGCTGGGCGCCGAGCACCTGGAGGAGGGCCCATTGCTGCGCACCTTCAGCATCCAGGACACCGGCGGAACAACCAAGACCATCGCCCGGGGTGTAGCGATGGTGAAGGAAATGCTGCCGTCAGCCAACGAGCTGATTCGCGAGCCCGTCCCCGCGAGTCATCTCATTCTCGGCCTGCAGTGCGGTGGATCGGACGGTTATTCGGGAATCACTGCCAATCCTGCCCTCGGCGCCGCAGTCGATCTTCTGGTGCGCAACGGCGGCACGGCCATCCTGTCCGAGACGCCGGAAATCTACGGCGCTGAGCATCTGCTCACGCGCCGTGCCGTATCCCGTGAAGTGGGTGAAAAGCTGATCGAACGCATCCGCTGGTGGGAGGAGTACACCGCGCGCAATCGCGGCGAGATGAACAACAATCCCTCGCCGGGCAACAAGGCGGGAGGACTTACCACGATTCTGGAAAAATCGCTGGGCGCAGTGGCCAAGGGCGGGACCACTAATCTGGTCGCTGTCTACGAATACGCAGAGCCGGTCACCGCAAAAGGTTTTGTGTACATGGATACCCCCGGTTACGACCCGGTGTCGGCAACCGGCCAGGTCGCCGGCGGCGCCAACATGATCTGCTTCACCACCGGACGCGGCTCGGCGTATGGGTGCGCCCCCGCGCCTTCGCTCAAACTTTCTACCAATACCTCGCTGTGGCAACGCCAGGAAGAGGACATCGACATCAATTGCGGCGAGATCGTCGATGGCACGGCGACGGTCAATGAGATGGGCGAACGCTTCTTTCGAATGATGCTCGATACCGCTTCCGGGAAGAAGACCAAGAGCGAGCAACATGGCTACGGGCAGAACGAATTCGTGCCGTGGTATTTGGGAGCCGTGATGTAGCAGACGTTCACTGATGTAAGCGTTCACCAATTGACAGCCGCGAGGGCGGCTCGTACTCTGCAGGAGAGCCGGGCAGCAATTCATACAACCGCTTTTCCCGAGGAGGAATTTCATGAAGAGGTTAGTGGCCGGCATCATTGCCGGATGCGCGCTGGCGTTCATCACCGACGCAATGGCGCAGGAGACGCTGACGGTCTGGTGGGTGAAGGGCTTCTATAAGTCGGAGGACGATGCGCTCTTCGCGGCGATCAAGAAATTCGAAGACAAGACCAAAGTCAAGGTGGAGCTGTCGCAGTACCCGGTGCAGGACATGATCCCGAAGACGGTTTCGGCGCTCGACGCGGGGACCGTTCCTGACGTGGCCTTCGCGGATGTCTATGATTTCCAGGTGACCGGCAAATGGGCTTTCGACGGCAAGCTGGAGGATCTCACCGACGTTCTTACGCCGCTCAAGCCGTTCTTCCTCCCCACTACCATCGAGACGGTCTACCTCTACAACGATAAGACCAAGAAGCGCGCCTACTACGCTTTCCCGATCAAGCAGCAGACAATGCACATCGAGTACTGGCTCGACATGCTGGGTGACGCCGGGTTCAAGGAATCCGACATTCCGACGACGTGGAAGGAATACTGGGCGTTCTGGTGCGACAAGGTGCAGCCCGCATCGAGGTCGAAGACCGGTCAGCGCACCTACGGCATCGGGCAGCCGATGGGGGTCGATTCGAGCGATTCCTTCTACTCGTTTCTGACCTTCGCCGACGCCTACAACGTCAAGCTGGTCGATGACAATGGCAAGCTGGTGGTCGATGATCCGAAGGTGCGTCAAGGCCTGATCGGTGCGCTCACCGATTACACTGCGGTTTACACCAAAGGATGCACGCCACCGTCGTCGACTTCGTGGAAGGATCCGGACAACAACGTTGCATTTCACAACAAGACGACGGTGATGACGCATAACGCGACCATCTCGATCGCGGCCAAGTGGCTCGACGATGCCAACAACGAGACGCTGTCCCCGGAGCAGCGGGCTCAAGCCAAGAAAAACTACTACGAGCTGATCCGCACGGCGGGCTTCCCCAACAAGCCCGACGGATCGAAGATGGTCTATCGGGCAGCGATCAAGACCGGCGTCGTTTTCGAAGGTGCGAAGAACAAGAAGCGTGCGAAGGAATTCGTCGCGTTTTTCCTGCAGGATGAGGTCCTCACTCCCTACGTCGAGGGGTCGCTGGGACGCTGGTATCCGGTGACCAAGGCGGCTGCCGAGCGCCCATTCTGGAAGGCTGATCCGCACCGCACGGCGGTGTACAACCAGTTCCACGCCGGGACGGTGCCCTTCGAATTTACCAAGAACTACAAATTCACCATCATCAACAATGAAAACGTGTGGGCCAAGGCGATGAATCGCGTGGTCAACGAAAAAGTGCCGGTCGACAAGGCGGTCGATGAGATGATCGTTCGCATCAAGGCGATCGCGGGATAACGCCCAGACGTCATTCCCGCTTGAAGCGGGAATCCAGTGTCGTTGCGAAAAGTCACTGGGTCCCCGCTTTCACGGGGACGACGTATGATGTCGCGACATGTCGACCGTCGCCATCCCGCGTGTCGAACCTGTCCTCCCGGCAGGTCCGAAGAAGCGCCTTTCGCCGTGGCAGGCATGGGGCTTGATCCTCCTCACGCCTTACATCCTCGTTCTGCTCGTGTTCGTGTTCTACCCCGTGGGGTACGGCCTCCTCCTGGCGAGACATCCCGAAAGCTATGTCAGGCTGGTCGACGATCCCATTTTCAGTCGCTCGGTCGTCAACACGCTCATATTCCTGGTCATCGGCATCAACCTGAAAATGATCGTCGCGCTGCTGCTTTCCGGTTTCTTTATTCAGGCGCGCACCTGGATCAAGTGGCTGTCGCTGGTGTTCATCCTGCCGTGGGCGGTGCCTTCGATACCCACCATCCTGTCGGTCCGGTTCATGCTGAATCCGGAGTGGGGCGTCATCAATCACCTCATCTTCAAGTTGACGGGCGAAGACGGACCGAACTGGCTCAACGATCCAACGATCGCGCTGTCGATGGCAATTCTGATGCACATCTGGAAATCCCTGCCGTTCTGGACGCTGATCCTGATCGCAGGCAGGCTCGCTATCCCGGGCGAGCTCTACGAAGCGGCGTCCGTGGACGGCGCCTCACGCTGGCAGAAGTTCCGCTTCATCACCTGGCCGTCGATGCAGACGCTGTATCTGACCTCGAGCATCCTGTCGATGATCTGGACGCTCGGTGATTTCAACAGCGTCTATCTCTTGACCGGAGGAGGGCCGGCCGATCTCACCCATGTGCTGGCGACCCTCGGCATCCGCTACCTGCGGCTCGATCAGGTCGACCTGTCCATGGCGGCCATCGTCTGCGCGCTGCCGCTGGTACTCCCCCTCGTTTACTTCATGATGAAACGGTTGTCACGATGAAGCCGATCTCGCTGCGCACAGTCACCACCGAGGCAAAGCTGCTCCTCATTGGAATTCCGGTGCTGGTGTGGACGCTGCTGCCCGTCTACAACCTGTTTCTGTTCTCGATCTCGCCCAAGGAGTCCGCGTTCGCCGGCAATCTTTGGCCGGATCACCCGACTCTGCACAACTTCGCGGTCGTCTTCGGCGAGAAGCATTACTATCTCTCGCACTTCTGGCTGCAATTGTGGAATTCCCTCTTGATCGCGGTCACGGTCGGCGTGCTCACCCTGATCGTGGCCACCTGCGCTGCGTTTGCGATCAGCCGCCTCAAGGTCAAGGGCGGCAGAGCAGTGATGAACCTTGCGCTGTTCACCTATTTCATCCCGGCAGCGTTCCTGGCGGTGCCGATGTACAAGACAATGGGCAACTATGGCCTGCTCAACAATCAGTGGGCGCTGATCCTGGCGATGCTGACTATCGCCGCACCCTATTCGATCTGGGTATTGAAGCAGGCATCCGACAAGCTGCCCTACGAGCTCGACGAAGCCGCCAAGATGGATGGCGCTTCGCCCTTGCAGCTCTTTCGCCTCGTGTATCTGCCGCTGATGACGCCTTCGCTGGTGGCAATCGGAACCTACGCGTTGCTTCTAGCCTGGAACGAATATCTATATGCCTTCCTGCTGCTCTCCAACGATCGACAGATCACGCTGGGCGTGGCGCTGGGCAATTTCCTCGCCGCCGACGATTCTCCATGGGAGCTGCTCATGGCGACCGGCCTCATCTACGCGCTGCCGCCTGCGGCGATCTATTACGTATTCAAGCGCTACATGGTGGGCGGGCTCACTGCCGGGGCAGTCAAGAGTTGAGTATGAAGGCGCTTAGAGCGTCGGAGGTTGTGAACAAATGGCATCGGTAACGTTCTCCAACGTCGAGAAGTCCTTCGGCAGCACCAAGGTCATCCACGGCATCGGTTTCGATATCCGTGACGGCGAATTCATGGTGCTCGTCGGGCCATCCGGGTGCGGCAAGTCGACCCTGCTGCGCATGCTGGCGGGACTCGAAGAGATTTCTGCAGGCACGATAGCGATCGATGGCAGGGTGGTGAATGACGTGGAGTCGAAGGACCGCGATATCGCGATGGTGTTCCAGAGCTACGCGCTGTATCCGCACATGACGGTGGCGGACAACATGGCGTTCAGCTTGAAGCTCAGGAAGGCGCAGGCCAAGGTCATTCAGGAGCGCATGTCGCGGGCGGCGAAGATTCTCAATCTCGAGCCTTACCTCGCGCGCTACCCGCGAGAACTCTCCGGCGGGCAACGCCAGCGTGTGGCGATGGGCCGGGCGATCGTACGCGATCCCAAGGTCTTCCTGTTCGATGAGCCGTTGTCCAATCTCGACGCAAAGCTGCGGGTCGCGATGCGCGCCGAAATCAAGGCTCTGCATCAGCGTCTCAAGACGACCACGGTCTATGTCACGCGCGACCAGGTGGAGGCGATGACCATGGCCGACCGCATCGTCGTGATGCACGACGGGCGCGTCGAGCAGATCGGCACGCCGCTCGATTTGTACGACCATCCCGGCAACCTGTTCGTGGCGCAGTTCATTGGCTCGCCGGCCATGAACGTCGTCGAAGGGACGATCAAGCGCGAGAATGGCACGGGCCACGTGCTGTCGCACTCCGGCGTGCGCTGGCCGCTTGGCGCGGCGGCAGGCGCGGAGGGACAGAGTGTGGCGTACGGCATCCGGCCGGAGCATCTTTCGCTCACCGATGCCAAGGCGCCTGCCGCAGTACCAGCCGAGATCACGGTCGTCGAGCCCACCGGCGCCGAAACCGAGCTCCTGCTGCAAGCCGGAGAAGCGCAGATCGTGCTCGTGACGCACGGCAGGCCGCAGGTGAATCCAGGCGATCGAGTCGGTCTTGCCGTCGAGCCGGCCATGGTCCACGTGTTCGATCAGAAGACAGGGCAGCGGCTGGCAGCATGACCAAAAAGCCGCCGAAAGAGCCTTCCGAACTGCGATCGGTCCAGTGGTTCGGCCGTCATGACCGTGACGCGCTGGTGCATCGGTCGTGGATGAAGAATCAGGGCATCCCGCACGATCAGTTTGATGGGCGTCCGGTCATCGGTATTTGCAACACCTGGTCGCAAGCTACGCCGTGCAACGCGCACTTCCGCGAACTCGCGCAGCACGTGCGCGACGGTGTGCTCGATGCCGGCGGTTTCCCGATCGAATTCCCGGTGATGAGTCTGGGCGAGACGCTGATGCGTCCGACCACCATGTTGTTTCGCAATCAGGCGGCGATGGATGTCGAGGAGTCGATTCGCGCCAATCCCTTCGATGGCGTCGTGCTGCTCATGGGCTGCGACAAGACGACGCCGTCGCTGCTGATGGGCGCCGCCTCGTGTGATCTGCCGACGATCGGCGTCTCCGGCGGCCCGATGCTCAACGGCAAATTTCGCGGCGAGGACATCGGTTCCGGCACGCACGTGTGGAAGTTCACCGAGATGCTCAAGACTGGCGAAATGCACGAATCCGACATGCTGGAGGCTGAGGCGTGCATGTCGCGCTCGGCGGGACACTGCATGACGATGGGCACCGCATCCACCATGGCGTCCATGGTCGAAGCGCTGGGCATCGGCTTGCCGACAAACGCCGCCATTCCGGCGGTCGATTCACGCCGCAGGGTGCTTGCTCGCATGGCGGGACGGCGCATTGTCGACATGGTTCGCGAAGACCTGCGCATGTCGCAGATCCTCACCAAGGATGCTTTCGAGAACGCAATTCTGGTCAATGGAGCGATCGGCGGGTCCACCAATGCGGTGGTCCATCTGATCGCGGTCGCCGGCCGCCTCGGGGTCAAGCTCACGCTGGATGACTGGGATCGGCTGGGGCGCGACATGCCGTGCCTCGTCAATCTCATGCCGTCGGGCAAGTATCTGATGGAAGATTTCTACTACGCGGGCGGCTTGCCAGTCGTCATCCGCGAGATTGGCCAGTACATTCACAAGCACGCTGCTACCGCCAATGGCAGCACTATCTGGGAGAACGTGAAGGACGCAACCAACTACAACACCGAAGTGATCACTTCACTCGACAAGCCGTTCAAGCCCCACGGGGGCATTGCCGTGTTGCGCGGCAATCTCGCGCCTCTGGGTGCCGTACTCAAGCCTTCGGCAGCCACGCCTGCGTTGATGAAGCACAAGGGCAGGGCCGTGGTCTTCGAGGACATTGATGATCTCAACCAGCGTATCGACAACCCGAAGCTCGAGGTCGATGCATCCTGCGTTCTGGTTTTGAAAAATTGCGGGCCGAAGGGTTACCCGGGTTTTCCGGAAGTCGGCAACTTCGCGCTGCCCGAAAAACTGCTGAAGAAGGGGGTCACGGACATGGTGCGCATCTCCGACGCGCGGATGTCGGGCACCGCCTATGGCACGGTGGTGTTGCACACAGCGCCCGAGGCCGCGGCTGGCGGCCCCCTGGCGCTGGTCGAGAATGGTGACCTGATCGAGCTCGACGTCGACGAGCGGCGCATTCAGCTGCACGTTTCCGACGGCGAGCTAGCTTTACGGAGGAAGCGCTGGAAGCCGCCGCAGCCCCATTCCGACCGGGGCTGGGTCAAGCTTTATTGTGACACGGTGCTACAGGCTGACCAGGGCGTTGACCTAGACTTCCTGGTGGGCAACTCGGGGGCGAAGGTCGGGCGCGAGAGCCACTAGCCCGTTTTGCTCTAACACTACTTCACCATCCACGCCATTCGGCGATGGCGTTCCGGTCCAATTCCTGCATGCGATGTTCGAGATCAACCACGTCGGTAGCTTGTCCCAGATACTGCTCGTAGCGCCTGCGCTGCGCATTTTCAGCGGCCTGATCTAACCAGGAAAGAATTCGGGATAGGGTCTTCATAGCGGCTCCTGTAACGTTTCTCCACGGCCTCGAAAGGGCCTTCCGACCCTCTCGACTTGATCCGCTTGGTCGCTCACGAACCAGTGCTTCGGCCGTAATCGACGCCAGCAGATCTGGAACAAGACGGATAGGCTTCACTTTGGGCGGATCCAATAAAGCGACATGCTGCATCGCACAATAAGAGGATAGGGGCGGTTGCCCGCGAAATCCAATCACCGGTTTCGATGCGCTTCATAGCTCGAACGGATGGGTTGCTGCACTGCACAAATTAGCGTATGATCAGCGGCATGGAACTCAATCGCCTCAGAAGTTTTGCGGCGGTCGCAGAAGCCGGACACCTGACCCGAGCCGCAGAAAGGTTGCACATCAGCCAGCCGGCGCTCTCCGCCCAGATCAAAGCGCTGGAGGACGAGCTCGACCTCTCGCTCTTTGACCGGACTCCCAGCGGCATGGCCCTTACCGAAGCCGGCAGACGCTTGCTGACCGAGGCGGAGAAGGTACTAGCAGCCGCTCAAGCGTTACGCTCCGAAGCGCGCTCCCTCAAGGGCGAGATCGCGGGTGTGGTCAAGCTCGGTACGCTTTCCGATCCCGAATTCATCCGGGTCGGCGACTTCATGGGGGCAGCGCTGGAACGCTACCCATTGCTAAAGATCGAGTTCCAGCACGAGATCACCGGGATGGCGTTGGAGCACGTGCGTGAGGGTGCTCTGGATGGCAGCTTCTATTACGGCGAGATGCGCCAGTTGCAGGTGGCGGCCATCGCGCTGCGCGAGATCGGCTACCGGGTCGCGGCGCCTGCCGCATGGCACGAGCGAATCGCACAAGCAGGTTGGAGCGAGATCGCTGCTGAACCGTGGATCATGCCGCCCGCAGTCAGTACTCACAATCAGATGGCCCATGCGCTGCTGGAAAGTCACGGCGTTGCGCCGCTCAAGTCCATCGGAGCGGACCACGAGAGCATTGTCAGCTCGCTGGTCGCCTCGGGGCTCGGCGTGGCGCTGATACGCGAGGACGTCGCCTTGAAAATGGAGCAAGCGGGTGAAGTGTGCCTGTGGCGGGACACTCGGGTGGCGACCACTTTGTGGTTCATTTACCTGCATTCTCGCGAACATGACCCGGTGATCCGGGCGTTGATCGATGTCGTGAAGGACGTCTGGGGACTGCGACACAACGGTGCCGGGATGAACCCGCCCGGCGAAAGTTTGGCTTAGGTGGCCGGAGGTAGCTAGAAATCGCTGGCGAGTAGCGATGTCGTGCCCCTACAATGGGGTTCGTCCCGCATCCAGGCCGATGTTCGGCGCCGCCGCGGCTTGCAGTGCAAACTCCTATCGATAAAGGTGACGCGTTGGCAAAACCCAATTTCCAGTATCAGAAAAGGCAGAGGGAACTCGAGAAGAAGCGCAAGCAGGAGGAGAAGCGTCTGCGCAAGCAGGAACGCGATCAGGTCGCGCCGCCGGGAGATACTGCGGTGCCAGCGCCCACCGACGAGAAACTGCCGCAGTCGTAGCCGCTCCGGGGTTCCATGCCGGTTTTCGATTATCTGAAACCGGACGTGCCGGCAGGCCTGCGCCGGATCCAAATGCCAATCCTCGAGGCCACCGATGAGGCCCTGCGCGGTTACGGCCGCCTTGTCAGGCATCCCGGCGATTGCCGTATCGAGATTGCGCGCTGGCCGGCTTCGGGCTGGCGGCCGGTCGACGAGGACACGGGTGATCAAGGCGGCACAACCGAAGGCGTGTTCGTCGCCGAATGGGAAGGCGACGTTCTGTTCGGTCGCAACGAAGCCGTGGATGGCCACTACATTCTGGGATACGGGACCGAACCGGCAGAAGCCGATCGTAGTCACCGGCGTGACCCTGACCGCCTTTTGCTCTGGCACGCCAATTATCACCCCGACGGCGGGCAGTTATTCTTCCCCCTCGATCACGCGCCTTTCATCGTTCCGCTCGCACTGCCCGGAGACGACGTCCGTCCCGAGGACTTCGTCTGTTTTCGCTTCGATGGGACGTGCGGACTCTACATTCATTACAATGTCTGGCACGAGGGCGCCTTTGCGGTGCGCGGCAAGCAGCGGTTCTTCGACAAGCAAGGGGCGGTGCACGCCCGGGTCTCGATCGATTTCGCGCGGGAATTCGGCTGCCTGCTGGAAGCGTCGCACTTACGACGCTAGGGGCCTGTCGGGCTTGCTCTCACGTGTGCGTTGCCGGCCAAACGGTGATGAATGCGAGGCGCTCGGCGCAGCGAATAGCTTGGCTTATTCGCAAGTCGAGCAACGCTGCAGGCGCGCCGTTTGGCCGCAACCCGGAGGGACGGGGCGCTTTGGGGACAATTCCGTTGTTGCCGGCCGCTGGCAGTGGGCCGGCACTGCGGCGCGGCCGGCGCCTGGGACTGCCCACCAAAGCGCCTCCGTCGCATACGCGACAGTAAGCCCGACAGGCTCCTATTGCTCGCTCAACGCGAGTTTTGCTCCCAAGGCGACGAATGCGGTCCCCACCACTCTGGACAACCAAATTGCCGGGCGGCCGCGAACAGCGATGCGATTTCGGACCGTCGCCGTAGACCAGGCTACAAACAAATTCCAAAGCGTTCCGTTCACATTGAACACCAGGCCGAGAAAGATGAACGCAAGCAGCTTGTGAGGCGAGCCTGCATCGACAAATTGTGGCAGGAACGCCAGAAAAAAGAGTGCGACCTTGGGATTGAGCACGTTGGTCAGCACGCCCTGCGCGAAGACGACACGCATGGGCGCTCGCGGCGCCGGGGCGCGGCCGGCCGCGTGCGTGCGCGGGCCCGAGCGCCAAAGCGACACCCCGAGATACATGAGATAAGCCGCACCGATCAGCTTGACTGCCGTGAAAGCCGTCGCCGACGCGGCGAGCAACGCCGACAAGCCGAGCGCTGCCGCCAGCATATGCACGCAGCAACCCGCTCCGATGCCGAGCGCAGCGACGGCGCCGGCGCGAGCGCCCTGCAACGTGCTGCGCCCGACGATGTACAGCGTGTCCGCCCCCGGCGTGAAGTTGAGCAGCAACCCCGAGACGACGAACAGTGCGAAGTCGTGGGTTGCGAACATTAGCGCCGCGACCCTCGTGCTCTCGATGCAGCAATGCGAGGAGAATCAGAACTTGCCATATTTTTCGTAGGCCGCGACCGGATCCATTCCGCCGATCAGCGCCTGCCTCATCGAGCTCTCGGTGGAAACGACTTCTTCGGCCTTGGCGACCACCTGTTCCGCGAGGGCACGCGGAATCACCACCACACCGTCGCGATCGCCGAGCAGATAGTCGCCGGTCGTGACGGTCACTTCTCCGATGGTCACTGGTTCGCCATAGTGGTCCGGAATCCAGCGTCCGACCACATCCGCCGGCGTCAGGAACGAACAGAAGACCGGGAAGCCCTGTGCCAGTACGAGATCAGTGTCGCGGGAGCCACCGGCGACGACATAGCCCAGCACGCCGCGCGCCGCCAGCGTCTGCGCCGACAACTCGCCCATGAGCGCGATCTCGAGCGTGTTGGGCTGGCAGACGACCACGTTACCTGAAGGGGCCTTCGACAGCAGCGTGCACCATGCGAGCAGAGTCTGATCGCGCGTCCTGGTGCGATCGATGTGCCCGGACACCGTCCACACCGGCCCTGCGAGCCTTGTTCCCGGCGCGATGGCCTTGATTTCGGGCGGCAGCACACAGCGCTCCACACCCATTCCGCGCAGCACATCGTGCACCGCGCCGGTGTAGCAAGCCCTCAGACGATCGTTGAGGTCCGACACGCCCCGCCGCATTCAAAACAAGGACAGCTGCTTTTCGTCACGTGGCGGATGAAAATGCGACGTATCCAGCGGCGCGCGAGCGTGATTGAGCTCGAGTCGCTTGCATACGAGCTCGAAGCGGCGCTCGATCAAGTCGGCGAAAAGCCCGCTGCCCCGCATTCGCGAGCCGAAGTTGGGATCGTTGTCGCGACCTCCGCGAATCTGCTGAACGATGCTCATCACGTGACCGGCTCGCAACGGGTAGTGTTGCAACAGCCAGTCCCGGAACAACTCCTTCACCTCATAGGGCAGACGCAGCATGGTCCAACCCGCCCACCGTGCGCCGTTGGCAGCGGCGGCCTCCAGGATCGCTTCGAGGTCCTTGTCGGTAAGCTGTGGAATGATCGGAGCGACCATGACGCCGACCGGAATCCCGGCCTGAGCGAGCGCCTTCACCGCGTCCAGGCGCCGATGTGGCGCGGCCGCGCGTGGTTCCAGCTTTCGCGCAAGCTCGCGATCGAGTGTGGTAATCGAAAGGAAAACGCGAGCGAGATTCTTCGCAGCCATCGGGCCGAGCAGGTCGATGTCGCGCTCGACCAATGCCGACTTGGTGACGATGGCGACTGGGTGATCGCACGCCGCGAGAAGCTCGAGGATCTGCCGCGTAATCTTCCAGTCACGCTCGATGGGCTGGTAGGGATCGGTGTTGGTCCCCATCGCGATTGGATCGCAAACGTAACCGGGCTTCGAAAGCTCGGTCTTCAGAAGCGCTGCGGCGTCGGGCTTGGCGAAGAGCTTGGTCTCGAAGTCCAGTCCCGGAGACAGGTCGAGGTATGCGTGGGTCGGCCGGGCGTAGCAGTAGGTGCAGCCATGCTCGCAGCCCTGATAAGGATTGATCGACTGCGTGAAGGGAATGTCGGGTGAATCGTTGCGCGCGATAATCGTTCGCGCGTGCTGGATGGTGACGAAGGTTTTGAGCGGAGGCGGATCATCTTCGGCGAGCGCGCCGGCGGCTTCAGTCCAGCCGTCGTCAACGGCTTCCCGCGTGTCTCGGCGGTAGCGATTTGCCGGATTGAAAGTCGCGCCGCGGCCTCTTTGCAAGGTCACGCGAGGTGTTGGGTCATCGTGTCGGCCGCCGCTGCGACTCGCGGTCGCTCGCACCCCACTCGCTTCGCGAGCGGGACCTGACTCGCTGCTCGCGCCGCTGCCTCTTTGCAGGGTTACGCGAGGCGTTGGGTCATCGTGTCGGCCGCCGCTGCGACTCGCGGTCGCTCGCACCCCACTCGCTTCGCGAGTGGGACCTGACTCGCTGCTCGCGCCGCGGCTTTTGAGCGGTGGAGTCGAGTGCGATGCCATCCTCAGCCCACCATCTTGGCGTCCATGGTGATTGTCGCGTTGAGCACCCGCGAAATCGGACAGTTGGCTTTGGCGTTTCCGGCGATCTCCGCGAACTTGGCCGCGTCGATCTTGGGTACGCGCGCCCGCGTCGTCAAATGGATCGCCGTGACGGTCCAGGCGCCGTTGACCTGGTCGAGCGTCACCGCCGCTTCGGTGTCGATGGCCTCGGCCGTGAAACCTGCGTTGTTCAGCATGAACGACAGCGCCATGGTGAAGCATCCCGCGTGAGACGCGCCGAGCAATTCCTCGGGATTGGTACCCTTACCGTCACCGAATCGAGCGACGAAAGAATAGGGCGTGTCCTTGAGCGTGCCACTCTGCGTGCTGAGCGAGCCTGAGCCTTCCTTTGCGGTGCCCTGCCAGCGAGCCGAAGCTTTGCGTTGCATGTCGATCCCCCGATCTTGCAATGCCCTCCCACAGGCACGAGTTTATGCCGGTGCGCGCCCGCGGCCAAGCGAAAAGGCTCGCTCAAGAGACCGACCGGCGATGCGCTACCATACCAGCGGCCGCTTCCTCGACGAGACTCCCATGACCAAGGCCAAGACGGCGCATTTCGACACGCTGACGCTTCACGCGGGCGCGCATCCAGACCCGGCGACGCGGGCTCGCGCCACGCCTATCTATCAGTCTACGTCATTTGTGTTTCCCGATACCGACTACGCGGCCGCGCTGTTCAACATGGAACGTGCGGGTCATGTCTATTCGCGCATCTCGAACCCGACTTGCGCAGTCCTCGAAGAGCGAATCAGTGCCCTCGAAGACGCAGTAGGCGCCATCGCCGTGGCGAGCGGCCAGGCGGCATTGCACCTCGCGATCGCGACGCTGATGGGAGCGGGCTCGCACATCGTGGCGTCGCGCGCGCTCTACGGCGGATCGCACAACCTGCTCGATTTCACGCTGCCTCGCTTCGGCATCGAAACGACTTTCGTCGATCCGCACGCCATTGACGCTTGGCGCGCGGCCATCCGGCCGAACACGCGGCTGCTCTTCGGCGAGACGCTTGGTAATCCCGGACTCGACGTACTGGACATCCCGCGCGTAGCGGCGCTCGCCCATGAGCATGGCTTGCCGCTACTCGTCGATTCGACGTTCACGACGCCATACCTCATGCGCCCGTTCGACCACGGCGCCGATCTCGTTTACCACTCGGCCACCAAGTTCCTTTCGGGGCACGGTGTGGTCATAGGCGGTCTGTTGGTGGACAGCGGCAAGTTCGCTTGGGAACAATCGGGCAAATTCCCGACGCTCACCGAGCCTTACAGCGGCTTCCACGACATGGTGTTCGTGGAGGAATCGACGACGGCTGCGTTTTTGCTGCGCGCCCGTCGGGAAGGTGTACGCGACTTCGGCGCCTGCATGGCGCCAATGACTGCATTCCAGATTCTGCAAGGCATCGAGACGCTGCCGTTGCGGATGGCGCGTCACGTCGACAACACGCGAAAGATCGTCGCCTTCCTTGCGCGGCATCCGGGGGTCGAAGCGGTCGGATATCCCGAGCTGCCAACGCATCGCGATCACGCACTCGCCGGTCGCTTGCTGCCATTGGGGTGCGGCGCGGTATTCAGCTTTTCCATTCGCGGCACGCGCGACCAGGGGCGGCGTTTTATCGAGTCGCTGCGTATCTTCTCGCACCTGGCTAATGTCGGTGATGCCAAGTCGCTGGTGATTCATCCGGCGAGCACGACGCATTTCCGCGTTTCTGCAGAAGACTTGAAGGTTCAAGGCATCACCGAGGGCACCATTCGACTCTCTGTCGGCCTCGAGAACGCCGAAGATCTCATTGAAGACCTGTCCCGTGCGCTGCACTCAGCAGCCAAAGTGTGAGGCTCGCCTGAACCTCTTCGTCGACGGCTTCGAAGCGTACGTATACAGCGGTGCGAGAACCTTCGACGTCCGTCTGCCATCGGTGGTTTTCCTTCACGGCGCAGCGCAGGACCACAGTGCATGGATGCTGCAATCCCGATATTTCGCACATCATGGTTGGAACGTGCTCGCAGTGGATCTGCCGGGACACGGCCACAGCGATGGGCCAGCACTCGACTCGGTACCGGCCATCGCCGATTGGGCGGTGCGGGCGATGGATGCCGCCGGAATCGCGCGCGCGGCGCTGGTGGGTCACAGCATGGGCTCGCTGGCCGCGCTCGACGCCGCAGGGCGCCATCCCGAGCGCGTCAGCAAGCTCGCGCTGCTCGCGCCCTCGGTCCCCATGCCCGTCTCGGAGACTCTGCTGGCGGCGGCGCGAGCCGATGATCACGTCGCCTACGAGATGATCACCGAGTGGAGTTTTTCGCCTGGGCATCAAATCGGAGGCAATCAGCAGCCCGGCCTTTGGATGACGGGCAATGGCCTGCGCCTGATGGAGCGCTCGAAGCCTGGCGTGCTGTATGCCGATCTATCGGCGTGTCACC
>VBCY01000596.1 GCA_005882995.1 Betaproteobacteria bacterium | reverse complement strand
ACGGTGACGATATTTTTGAAGCGATTTGACGTAGATAGGTACCGGGACTTCAGTATGGAACCGAGCAGGGTTTGACGGAACGCGTCGAGTTTTACGCCTTCAACATGATACAGATAGTTGTGTCGACGTGAAATACGACGAGATACATATTTGTGCATAAAACGAAGGAAAATGTATTGCATCGACGAAAACCGACTGCTAATGTTCGCGAGCGCTGTGCCGATCGCTCAATCGGGCATCTCGCTAAAACGATCGCTACGCGACAGGAGGAGTCATGAAGCCGAACCGTTACAACAGCGCCGGACGTGGCGCAAAGGTTGCAACCACATCAACGGTGATTGCCGCGCTCGCAGCGGGGATCTTTGCGTCGATCGCGGTCGCCGCACTGCCGGAGATTCGAGTGCTATCGAACAGGGCCGACCTGATCTCCGGGAGTGACGCGCTGGTTGAGATCAAGTGGCCGGCCGGCGCGCCTGTTGCGTTCGCGAAGATCGCCGTCAACGGTGTCAACGTGAACTCGATGTTCGCGCAGCGCGCCAATGGTCGCTACATGGGTCTGCTTACAGGCCTGAGCGTGGGTGACAACGTGCTGACTGCGCGGGTTCCGGGAGCGTACTCGCAGATCACCATCAACAATCATCCGATTGGCGGACCCGTGTTCTCCGGAGCGCAATTGGAGCCGTGGATTTGTGCAACGATGTCGGCACAGACAGTACCCGTCACGGGCAACGCAGGCCAGATTGCGACCGCAACGACCAGAAATCCTAGCCTGCTGAACTCGGACCCAGTCGTGAACTATCCGGCCGGCGTATCGAAATGCGACACGCCGCCTACCTACACCTACTACTACAGGAAAGCTGCCGCTCCGGGCAACTGCACGTTCGCGGTGGCCGGGGCCAACGCCTGCTTCACGGCCTATACGCCTGACAGCCCGGCCACGGTGCCGGCGGACGCCGCAGACTTCACGAATGACAGAGGGGATACGGTCAAGTATCTGATCCGGGTGGAGCGCGGCTCGATCAATCGCGGCATCTATCAGCTCGTGACCTTGTACGACCCACGCGATGCTAACCTCCCTTGGGCGCCGCCAAAAGGTTGGAACGGCAAGCTCTACACGAAGCATGGGCCCGGCGGCGGGTTCAGCCGTTTCGAGACGATTCCCTCCGTCGCCACCATAATCGACGAGAAGTCGCTGTCGCGCGGATTCATGGTCGCCAGCGCTTCCCTAATGGATGGCAGCAACAACATCAACACCACGCTGGCAGCCGAGACACTGATGATGATCAAGGAACACATCATCGAGAGTTATGGTGAAATCCGTTACACCATGAGCGAAGGTAGCTCGGGCGGCTCGGTCATGCAGCACTCCATTGCGTCCGGGTATCCGGGATTGTTGAATGGCATCATGCCAGGTGCCAGTTTCCCGGATATGCAGCCCATCTTCATCGAGGTCAACGACTGCGGCTTGCTCCAGAACGTTTACTATCCGAAATCCTCACTCCGCGAAGACCAGGAAGTTGCGATCAATGGTCACGCAGCGAGCACGGGCGCGTCGAAACTTGGCTTCTGCAATGCGTGGATCACGTCATTCCTCGGGTTCAGCAATCCCGCACAGAACAATTGCGGTTCGGGGTTCCCGGCCGCCTTGATCTATAGCCCCGCGACGAACCCGACCGGGATTCGCTGCGGCGTTCATGAACAGATCTCCGGACTCGTTGGAACTTTTGTCGACTCGGATGGAGTCACGAAGGCAAACCCGCCGAGGGACAATGTCGGAGTGCAATACGGCTTGAAGCCGCTGCAGGCGTGGGCGGCGAACCAAAACGATCCCGCTGCCATTAACCCCGAACAATTCCTGCAATTGAATGAAGGGGTAGGGGGATATAACGCGGATTTCGTCTGGCAGCCTAGCCGCATGCAGGCGGACCCAGCGGCGCTGCACAACTATTACAACGGCGGCGCCATAGTCACCGATGGTCGGCAACTCGCCAAGTTGCCGATCGTCGACATGCGTCCCCAGCAACCACCCGAGGGCAATCTGCATATGACCTGGCGTTCCCTGCAGACCAGGGATAGGCTGGATCGAGACCATGGTGGTCATGACAATCAAGTGATTTGGGCGACGGATGGCGGCAACTTCGCGCTGGAGGCTTTCGTGACGATGGACACATGGCTGGCCAACATGGAAATCGATCACAGCAGCAACCCCATCGAGATGAAAGTGGTGACCAACAAACCTGTCGGCACGGTGGATTTTTGTGAAGTTACGCCCGGCGGCGTTCGGGTCGGCTTGATGGATCCCGCGTGCCCGGTTAAATATTACGCATCACCGCATCAAGTTGCGGGCGCGCCGAGGGCGGAGAACATCTTCAAGTGCCAATTGAAAGGGCTCGATTTTTCCAGCCCTGACTACGCCGGGATCTCCTTTACTTCGGACCAGAAAGCGAGACTGGCTGCGGTATTTCCCGGCGGCGTTTGCGATTGGAGCAAGCCTGGCGTGGGCCAGGTGGCAGTGACGCCATGGGCTACCTATTCGGCAGGTCCCGGCGGCCAGCCACTTGGCGATCCGCCGACATCTGTGGCGATTCCCTGAGAGCTCTCGGTTCCTGCTTCTGCGCGCCGGTGTCACGATTCTTAACAGGACAGGATGCGGCGTGAGTCAGTTGCACCAGTGTTTGCAACGCGGAGTTTGTACTGCGTCGCCATTGGCCGTACACGCGCTGGCTGTCCTAGGGAACTTGGGCCTGCCCGACCACGCCAACTAGGTGAATCCCAATCTGGCGGCATCGCCATGGGACACCCGTTAGGCGCGAGCGGCGCAGGTCTGCTTACGACCGCAACGTATCCGCTGCACTGCGCTGGTGGCTGCCACGCGCTGCACCGTGTGCAACGGTGTTGGGCTTGGGATCGCCATGACTGTCGAGCCGCGTCGCGACTGAATACTAGAGGCTACGAACAGCCGATTGCAAATACCGCTGGCCCTGGAGCCGATCAAGACCGCCAGCCGGGACGAGTTGCTTGCGCTGCAACTCAAACGGCTGCAACAAGGATTCACGAGGAGGAAGAGATGCTCAATCGCAAATCCTGCGCCGCGTTCGCCGGCGCGCTGGTGCTCGTCGCGACAGCGGCGTG
>VBCY01000595.1 GCA_005882995.1 Betaproteobacteria bacterium | reverse complement strand
TTTCATTGTGGCGCTTGCGCCACAGCCGCGAGGCGAAGGCGGCGCCTCCACAAGCGTCAAACAACTTGGTCCAACGGATGGCAATATTCATAACTACCTCAATTCAATGAGTAGTGCTCCATGAAAGTAACGGTGCGGTGAAGCCCAACAAGCTTTGCCGCATGTCGTACTCGCATAGTGCAAAGATCGGCACTTCCATGATTCTCGTCGCGGCGGCCATTGCGGTCGGTGCGGTAGCACAATTGATTACCGTGGAAAAAAAGAGCCCCGGTCACACACCAGACTCTTGACGAAGCTCACGACGCTGACTCGCCCGGATCAATGTGCGCCGACTATTCTGATGTCCCCCGCCACCCGATGTCGCAAACTGCCGGCCACGCGAAAGCGATGTGCGGCAACCTGCCACTATCGGAAGAACGTAATCCCTTCAGTGTGCTGTCGGTTACCGGATAGCCAGCCTCTTCCCCGGTGCCGCCGCCTTCTGCACCAGCTTCAGTTCGAGGACACCATTGTCGTATTTTGCCTCGCACGCCGACTCGTCCAGCTCCGCGGGCAGGGTGAAGCTACGATAGACGTTGCCGAAATACCGCTCGTTGCGGAGCAGCCGGTCGCCTTCTTTCTGATCCCATTCCCGCTTTACTTCGGCGGTGATGGTGACCTGATTGCCCTCGATCGCGACGTCGATGTCTTCCTTCCTCACACCCGGCATTTCGGAATGGACCCGGTAACCATTCTCGGTTTCGATCACATCCATCTTGATCGTTACCGGGGTAGGTGCGCCTTCCAAGCGCACGGGCTTGAAGAAGCCGCGGAACAGTTCGTCGAAACCGGTGTCGGTGCGTGGATCGTAAGAGATGAGGTTTTGCATAATGCCTGCCTTTCAAATTAGTCCTAATTACTACCTCTAACCAATGAGTCTGG
Organism: Betaproteobacteria bacterium; assembly: GCA_005882995.1. GTDB lineage: Bacteria > Pseudomonadota > Gammaproteobacteria > Burkholderiales > Casimicrobiaceae > PALSA-1003. The sequence goes on along the minus strand of VBCY01000595.1, from coordinate 7,220 downwards.
TTTGAGGAAGGTGTTACTGAACAGCAAAAGAAATGGCCCGGATGAGAGTCGGGCCACTGCCTAGAGATAAAGCAAGTGGCACTCGCCACGTTGGTAATCGTTAGCGTTGTTTCTTCCCCGGTGCCGAATCAGGCTACCTACAGCCTTTACGTCGTTGCCGTCGCCTTTACGCCGTTGCAGTCGCAGCAGCGGCGATCTTGTGGAAAGTCGAGTTGGCAACCTCGTAGGTTTCGAGTTTAGGAGCTCCATCAATAACCTTCTCCAGGATCTTGGTCACTTGTGCGTAACCCCCGTGATTGTAGTTGTCGGCGTTTTGCTTGGTATCCCACAAACTCACGCCGAACGCTTCGGTTCCGCCGGGGGCAACGAACGTGATCTCATCCCTAAACCCGGTTTGTTTTCGCAGCATGGGGATGACGTCCTTTTCCAACCGCTGAGTGAACTCGACCGTGCTGTTGGGTTTCAACTTCATGGATACGCGACGTGCATACATAGAGATCTCCTTGGTTGTGATGGCCAAGGGGGTGTAGCAGATAACCATCTTTGGTAAATGAGTCTGGAAGACTCCCTCAGTCATTAACAAGAATAGGTAAATTAACTTGACCTGTCAAGCATTATCTTGGAATATCGCAAATGCTTAATCTTTTGCGGTGAATTATTGGAGGCGTCCCGTGGATGTCTGTTTAGTCATCAAGCAACGGCTGGAACGATTGGGCGTCGACCAGAAGGACTTGGCGGCGGCCACTGAAGTCACCGAGTCCTACATCTCTCAGCTGCTGACTCGGAAGAAATTGCCCCCTGCGGCCGATCGAACAGACATCTACGAGAAGATGGGCAAGTTTCTCAAGCTGTCGAGCGGCAAGCTGGCGAAGTTAGCTGAAGTCCAGCGCAGGGAAGCATTGAAGAGAAATTTTGAAGACCCGCCTGCGCCTTTGTTTCATGAAGTGCGAGAATTGGTGCTCCGCAAGTGCACGCCGGAAAAACAACACGAGATACGAGCGATTTTTGAAAAGCAGCCGTTTGGTGAACTCGAACGTCTCGTCACACAAAAGCTCTTGGACGTGATCAAGCGAGTCGCCCGAGAGGAGTTGAAAAATGAGAAGTGGCTCCGCTCGGTGGCTCGACTCAGCGGCCGGAGCTATAAGCAGATGCGGGTCGTGATCCTCGAGTTTCTGGACACGGACGTCTTCCACGTGTCATTGGAGAACTGCGTTTCCTTCCTTGATCCGCTGATCGAGTCTTGGGATATCGACCTATCTGGCTTCGCTATGCAAATTGCGCTTAACCGAAGATTGGCCCCTGGTCATTCGAAGCGATTTGAGTTCGTTGAAATAGAACCCGACCAACCCCTTGGGGGCGAGCCGGGGCTCAAAGGATTCCTTGAAGATGCTTTACTCAGCGCTAACATGAGCCCGGAGGAGGTCGAATTTCTAAAACGGCTGAAGGTCAAAGGGAAGCGACCAACGCCGCTCTACTACTACCGGGAATTGCAGAACCTCAGGGACCCGCTGCATTTCGTACCGCAGACAGGCAGTCGGCCCTTGTCGGATCAAAATCTTCGTTGGCAGGCGTGATAGGAGCCGATCCAGCGTCCTGGAGACGAGCCCATTGGGGACATTACTGCAATTCACCGTAAGCGCGCCAACGCATCGACTACCTCCGGGTCGCGGTCAGGATTGGCAGGGTCAGAGTGAATCATGACGAACTCCATCCTAAGACTTCGGAACACGCTAAAGGTCGTCGTAAGAGCCGCACCGCGACACCGGTGGCGGACGACAGACTCGGAAGCTGGAGCCTTCGCCTATCAGATTACCTGGGTCGGGCCATGAAAGATGAGCCGACACGTCCTGGCAGCACATCTTCACCTGCATTGCGTAAGCAGTTCCTCAAGGCACTCGATGCCGACGATTATTCAGCGCTGCGCCGCATGTGCAGCGATCTGCGAGCCTGCACCGAGATACTGCCAAGCACTGTGTGCGCATCGCTTGGTCTACCGCGAGGGAGTACCTACGCGAAAGCCGCGGAGACAATCGTCGCGGCGTGACAGGCAACAACGCTGAACGTTTCAGGACGCTGCAGCCGAGAATTCGCCGTAAGAACCACAGGATTCCTCGACTAGAGTTAGTTCATCTTACAGCGGTTCGAGAAGCAGAATCCAGTCAGGCTGACCCGGAGTCGATGTCGTATACCAGCTCATCTAGCTTCAGCTACACGCTGCCGAGCAGAAGTGCGCACGCTTTCGCTACCGCTGAGACTTGTTCGGTAGATTTCGACCCAGGCACGGTTGCCAGCCGCCCTTCTCGACGAAGTCGCCCTGCATCCACGAATCGACCTTCTTCAGCGCGACCAGGTTGGCAGAGGCGTCTGCAGCGCGCTGGAATTTTTCGACGCACACCGGTGCGAGAGCCACTACGACGGCAGCGTTGACCCGTTGTGTCGCGTCGGCTTCGGCCGAGCCTCCGGTGGCCCATCCGCCTCACTTGAATCCTACGATGGCCAATGCGATCGCCCCGCCTACAACACCCCAGAGAACCGGTTTCGTTTCGACTGGGATTTTCATGGCAATACCTTTCGATGAACGGGAAAGAGAGCACCGGCGCAATCCCCGAAAGCAATGGGATCGAACTCAGCCGGGTCCCCCAGCAAAATGGAAAGACCCCTGAAGGTTTGAGGGCGAGAATGCAAGTTGCTAGTTGCTGGACTCACACTCGCTCAAGACAATGGGCGAGATTCTCGATACCGTATGTGCGGTGTCGCACGTAACGGGGCCTTTTTCTCAGGACTGCACCGGGTTCCGTCAAGACAACAGTTGCATCATTTGGCGCGCACCTCATCGGTCCATACCCTGAAGCTCGTCAACGTGTTGGGGCCGAATGTACTGCTGATCGCGACATCGGCTGCGTCGCGGCCTCGGGCTATAAGCACCCTGCCGATGCGCGGCGTGTTGTTTCTCGCGTCGAAGGTGTACCAATGCCCCTCGAGGAAGGCCTCGAACCAGGCAGCGAAATCCATCGGGCCGTATGGCGGCGGCATACCGATGTCGCCGAGGTAACCGGTGCAGTAGCGTGCAGGGATGTTCATGCAGCGGCAAAGCGTAACGGCGAGGTGTGCATAATCGCGGCACACACCCGTCTTATCGTAAAAAGCCTCGAGCGCCGTCCGTGTCATACGCGCGTGCTCATAGCCGAACGTAATGTGCCGATGGACATAATCGCAGATCGCCTGGACGCGGCCCCATCCTTTAGGCGCCTGACCAAAGAGATTCCACGCGGTCTCTGAAAGCCGATCGGTTTCGCAGTACCGGCTTCCCAGCAAGAACAGCAGCGTCTCCTCGGGCAGATCCGACACGGAGAGTTGTTGCGCCTGGGGAACGAACACGTCAGGCGCACCGCTGTCGTTCACGATCGCGTCCGCGGAGACGCGGGTGCGACCCTTCGGCGCAACGATGCGGGTACACCAGTTGCCAAAGCTATCGCGATAGGCCTCCATTGACACCGGCGGATCAACGACTAAGTCGTCGCGTCCGACAAGATCGGAAACGCGCGTGAAGTGGACGTGTAGATCATTTCGAAACCGACGCGAATCTGCATGGTGGATCTCCGGTATTTCTTCCGACATGGGCTAGCGTCGATCGCTGCGGCCGGTCACCAGCGCAACTCGGGCAGTTCGCGAAACACCTGTCGCGTACCTTCGCCCCATTCACGGCTCAGTGCAGTGAAATACGCGTCCCCTTGGTCGAATCGGCGCCGCATTTGTACTTCGAAGCTGTCTCGTTCGTAACAAATCAGGTCGATCGGCATGCCCACAGACAAGTTGCTGCGCATGGTCGAATCGAATGACACCAGCACACACTTCGTGGCGTCTGCAAGGGGCGTAAGAGGCGTGATCACGCGGTCGATGATCGGCTTGCCGTATTTGGTCTCACCGGTCTGAAAGTAAGGTGTGTCGATCCCGGCTTCGATGAAATTGCCCTCGGAGTAGATCCTGAACAGCCGTAACGGTTCGCCGCTGATCTGCCCGCCGACGATGAACGATGCATTGAAGCCGATCTCGTTCTCTTGCAGATACTCACCGTCGCGTCGCTCGACGTCACGCATCGCATCAGCGACCAGCATTGCGACGTCGAACATCGTCCGCGCGCCCCACAAGTTCGCGGCCTTGTCTCCGATGGCGCAGCGCTGGTTCAGCACGCCGATTACAGCCTGAGTTCCGGCGAGGTTTCCGGAGCTCAATAGAACGATAACGCGGTCGCTACGACGCTCGAACACCGTCATCTTGCAAAACTTGGCAATGTTGTCGAGCCCGGCATTCGTACGGGAGTCGGAGGCGAAAATCATCCCCTTGTCGAGCATTACACCAATGCAGTAGGTCATCAGTAGGTCACAGCCGCCGCTCTCTGCTGAATTGAGCCATCCGGCTCACTGGAGAGGGAAACTGAAATGAGAGCGCCGTTCCGCCAATCGCTGCCGCGGATCCGCAAGCCCTCAGGCTGAACCCGTGGTCACGATGGCATCGCGCGCTCGTGGAGGTGGCGCCGGATTTCCGCGTTCATTCTCAGATCCATAACGCTCGGCCTTGTACGCGCGTTTCTGGTTGTAGCTTTTGCGACGCAGCCTCGAGCCGCAGGCCGCGCCTCCATTAGGGGCAAACAACTTGGTCCAAAGCGAGTGGAAAAACATCAGTTGCGCGCGCTTCATATGCCTACCTGGTTTCACGATTGGACAGAGCTTTCAACCAAACAAGTGTAGTTTATTGGAATATCCTCATCCAGTCGGTACGCTGGCGTACGTTGTCACATGAGGGAGCAAGGCGCCAAAAGAGTGCGGCCGAGGCGGCATTAAAGTGATCACTGCAAGTGACCCGTCAGCGCGCTTACTATCCGTACGCTGACTTGGCCGAGCTCACGCAGCTGTCCTTTTACCTGCCCGGCATCGCGTCTTATCTTTCATCCGCGACCCCGGTTCCGGCGCGCGTAAAACGCTAGTAACGGCGGACCCGATTGTGCTCGATCCGCACGCTGTCGCCGACGCGCAGGCCATCGAGGCTGGCCTGCGGCACCGTTTGATAGCTCCTGCCGTCGAATCGAACGCGAATGAAATAGACGTCTTGCCGTCCCTTCGCTTTGCTGATTTCGTCGGCAGTCTGGCCGAACTCGATCGAATCGATGATGGCGTAATAGCCTTCGTTCGAACGCACCGACTCGTTCCGAAAATCGTTGCTGCCGTCGCGGGCTTCGGTACTTGCACATCCGCTCGCTAGAGCGGCGGCGGCGAAGAGCGGGACAATGATCGTTTGCGGTTTCATGAAATCTTCCACTGGTGCGAGAAGGATACACAAAGCTGCGACGGCGATCGGTGCGGTGGCACACAGATGACCTGCGGCTACCCAGCAAGTCTGCAGGCGGTCACCCTGGGCGATCTTAGATCGGAGATCAGTACGGGAGGCGATATTTGACAGGGGAGCTGCGCCCAGGTCTAGACTACCCCGATGGCAGCTCATACAACGGCCCGCAACCTGGGCAAAGCGTCATCGTTGCCCTTGAGGGGCAGGTCGCCCACGGCTACGTCTGAACGCCACAGTCCCCATCAGAATCATTTGCTCGACGCCCTGCCGCGCGTCGACTACGAGCGGCTTGCATCCCATTTGGAACTGATACCGATGAGGCTCGGTGACGTCCTCTATGAACCGGGGATCAAGTTGCGGTACGTCTATTTCCCCACGACTTCCATCGTTTCGCTGTTGTACGTCATGGAAGATGGCGCATCCGCTGAAATCGCCATCGTAGGTAACGAGGGTATGCTCGGCATTGCCTTGTTCATGGGCGGCGACACCACGCCTAGCCGCGCGGTGGTGCAGAGCGCCGGACACGGCTTCCGGCTCAAAGCCGAATTGCTCAAGAATGAGTTCGGGCGTTTTGGTCCGACGATGCACCTCCTGCTGCGCTACACCCAGGCGCTGATCACCCAGATGGCGCAGACCGCGGTCTGCAATCGGCACCATTCGGTCGATCAGCAACTGTGCCGGTGGCTGTTGTTGAGCCTCGATCGGCTGCAAACGAACGATCTCTCCATGACGCAGGAATTGATCGCGAATATGCTGGGCGTGCGCCGCGAAGGCGTCACCGAGGCCGCCGGGAAGCTGCAGGACGCCGGGCTGATCCGCTACCGTCGAGGCCGGATCAGCGTGCTCGATCGCCCGCGTTTGGAGGCTCGAGTCTGCGAGTGTTACCAGGTAGTCAAGACGGAATTCGATCGTCTCCTGCCGTACCTCGCAAAGTAGCTCTCGGATCTTCTCTCGATTTGCGACTAATCCGTCGCGCTGGATAACTTATGTGTGGTCCATTTGAGTCAGCTCGCGCAGACGGCAGCCTGTACGCGCTTCCACGTGGTCGAGGTGCGACTTGCCCGCTCGCTGCTGATGACCCAGGATCGCGCGCGGAAACGTGCGACGACGCCCTATGTGCTTGCGACACGTAACCGGGACTTTCTCTTTAGCCCGCGACGTTCCGCTAGCTATTAGTCTGCCCAATTCGTCGAGCCTCACCAGGACGGCGAAGTCTTCGACATTCTGGTGCAACCGCGGCGGGATAAGCGAGCGGCCGAGTAATTCCTCGGTAGGATGCTCAAGGCCTTAAGTCCGGGCGCAGAACCCCGGTTGTACGCGAAGTCTAAGAATTGGCGATCTGATCCGGACGCATCAAATGGTTTCAGCAACGCATTTTAGAGCAGTAGTGCCACCCTGACGCACGACAACTTGCTCGGCAGCACAGTGTTTGCAGGCGAAACGCTCGATATCTGGTGAGACGGACAGCAAAGCACCGCAGCTCGGGCACATAAGAATGGACGTTTTGCGTCGTAAAGATGCGTTAATGAGTTCCTCTGAGTGCCCGGCTGGGTGCGGAGACGCGAGAATCTCGCTCCTTAAGGGCAGTGGACCGCGCTGACGTGCCGGCATTATTCAGTAGCTCCGCATCGAGTCGAAGGTGAAGAGATGCTTGAATCAATGGTGGCGTGATGCGCGAAGTTGCTGTGCACGTCTGTGCGTTACCGCACTCACAGTCCATTTGACTCAACCGGCGCGCACCTCATCGGTCCATACCCTGAAGCTCGTCAAACGTGTTGGGCGAATGCAGGAAGAGTAGCGTTTCTTCGGGCAGGTCCGGCACCGGGACTTGTTCCGAATGCGGAACAATCGCGTCGGGGGCTGCGGCATCGTTCAAG
>VBCY01000594.1 GCA_005882995.1 Betaproteobacteria bacterium | reverse complement strand
ACAGCCACAGCGTCAGCAAAGCGCCAAAGCCGGCCGTTGGAAGACCCGAAAGAATGGTCAGCGGATGGATGAAGCTCTCGTAGAGGATGCCGAGCACGAGATAGATCACGAAAATAGCCAATATCAGCAGAACACCCATTCCCTGGAGCGAGGCCTGGAACGCCTGTGCCGCTCCCTGGAACGTGGTGACGATGGTGGCCGGCAGGCGCATCTCGAAGGTTGCCTTACTGACCTGCGCAAGCGCTTGCGAGAGTGACACCCCGGGTCTCAGATCGAAGGAAATCGTCACCGACGCAAGCTGCCCGAGGTGGTTGATCGCCAGCGGGCCGACCGTCGGCCTCAGCGTGGCCACTGAATTCAGCGGCACCAGCGCCCCGGTGTTCGAGCGCACGTAGAGCAACCCGAGCGCCGATGGATCGGTTTGGTAGCGCGGCTCAAGCTCCATAACCACCCAATATTGGTTGGTCGGCGCATAGATGGTCGACACCTGGCGCTGCCCGTAGGCATCGTAGAGCGTGTTCTCAATGGCTTGGGCGGAGACGCCGAGCGCCGAGGCCTTGTTGCGGTCGATGTCGACCGTGACCTGCGGCAGGGCGATCTGCAAGTCGCTGGTGACGTCGACCAGTCCGGACAGCGTCTTGAGCTTGGCCTCTACCTGCGGCGCCCAGCGATATAGCTCCTCGGTGTCAGCGCCTTGCAACGTGTATTGGTACGCGCTCTTGGTGAGTTGTCCGATCCGTATCGCGGGAATATTCTGCACGAACGCCCGTACGCCGGGCACCCGCAGCAGTGTCGGGCGCAGCTCCTGGACGACGGCATCGGCCGAAGGGCGTTCTTCGCGCGGCTGCAGCGTCACGAAGATACGGCCGTTGTTGAGCGATTGGGTCGGTCCGCCGGAGCCGACGAACGCCATGATGTCCTTGACGTGGCGGTTCTCGCGTATGACCTGCGAGACCTGCCGCTGGAGGCTCGACATCGCGTCGAAGGAGACATCCTGGGCGGCCTCGGTGATGACGAATACCTGTCCAACGTCGTCACCCGGCAAAAAGCCCTTAGGCATGTACCAGAACAGCGCCGCTGTCCCGGCGACGATGGCACAGAAGACGACCATCGTCAGGCGACGGCGCTGCATCACCCATGCGAGGCTGGCTCGGTAGGAATTGAGCAGCGCGTCGAACACGCGTTCGGAGAGCGCGTAGAGCCGTCCATGCCGCTGCTCGCGCTCCACCTTGAGCATGCGGCTGCAAAGCATGGGCGTGAGCGTCAGCGACACGACACCCGAGATGAGCACCGCGACAATGATGGTGACGGCAAATTCCTTGAGCAGCCGGCCAAGGATGCCGCCCATGAACAGGACCGGAATGAAGACGGCGGCAAGCGATATCGTCATCGAGACGATCGTGAAGCCGATCTCTTTGGAGCCGTCCAGCGTCGCCTGCAGTCGTGACTTGCCCATCTCCATGTGTCGCGTGATGTTCTCCAGCATCACGATCGCATCGTCGACTACGAAGCCGACGCAGAGCGTCAAAGCCATCAGCGAAAGGTTGTCGAGGCTGTAACCGAATACATACATCAGCGCAAAGGTGCCGATGATCGACAACGGCAATGCCAGGCTCGGAATGACGGTCGCGGATGCGCTGCGCAAAAACGCGAAGATCACTCCGACCACGAGCCCGAAGGCGAGCAGCAGGGTGACCTGGACGTCGCGCACCGAGGCACGGATCGACAAGGAGCGGTCGTAGAGGATAGAGAGCTTGATCGACGGCGGGAGCTGCGCTTCGAAAGTCGGCAGGACCCTGCGCACTGCATCGACGATCTCGATCGTGTTGGTGCCGGGCTGGCGCTGGATGGCGAGCACCACACCGCGGGTGCCGTTGTACCAGGCGGCGACCTTGTCGTTCTGCACGCTGTCGAACACTCGCCCCAGTTGCTCGAGACGTACCGGTGCGCCATTGCGATACGCAACGATCAACGGCCGGTAGGCTAGCGCGTCGTTGAGCTGGCCTGTCGCCTGCACATAGGTGGCCTTGTCGCGGCCGTAGAGCGTACCCGTGGGCAAGTTGACATTGGCGTTGCCGACCGCCTGTTCGACCTCCGTCAGCGCAATGCCGCGCGTCGCCAGCGCGTTCGGATCAAGCTGGATGCGCACGGCGTACTGCTGCGCTCCGTAAACCTGTACCTGGGCGACGCCGCTGATGGTTGAAATCCGCTGCGCGAGCAGGTTCTCCGCATAATCGTCGACAACCGACAATGGCTGGGTGTCGGAGGTGAGGGCGAGATTGAGGATAGGAAAATCGGCCGGATTGACCTTGCGCTGGGTCGGCGGCGTCGGCAGCGTCGAGGGCAGCGAACGCGCCGCGGCAGCGATCGCCGACTGCACGTCCTGTGCGGCGGCATCGATACTGCGGTCGAGCGCAAATTGCAGGGTTAC
>VBCY01000593.1:539-873 GCA_005882995.1 Betaproteobacteria bacterium | reverse complement strand
CCCCATCTTCGGTCAACATTGCAGTAGGGCGTGAGGGGTGGACTATGGCGATTCGGTAAATCTTCGCGGGCCGTTGCGCTGGCGCGAAGCGGGCCGCAGAAACGAGCAATAGTCCCGACAGAAACTTCCGCCGCTTCACCCGATCACCTCATCCTAGCGGAGCACCTTGCCAGCATTGAGCTCGTGAAGCCAGGCACCTGCGGCTCTGAGCCTCCCCAATCTTGGTGGCGACGCTACGCCGTAGCCAGGAGAGCGTCAAGATACGCTGCCGCGTACTTTTTTGTTGAGGGCAATGTCGCGTTTGCGTCGATAGTTCGCATTCCCCCAACGATGG
>VBCY01000593.1:0-243 GCA_005882995.1 Betaproteobacteria bacterium | reverse complement strand
GGTCGACAGCATCACTACTCGGACGAGCGCCATCCACCATCAGCCGAGAAATCCAGCGCAACGGTGGCCCGCAATGCTATCGGGCGAGTCAAGCTGATCAGGCGGCGTGGGACAGGGCGCAGCGCCCGAAGACCTGTAAGCTGGTTAAGAATCGAAACTTGGCCAGCGTCGTGGCGGGTAAGCTCCATCACTGACGCGGTGTCGATCAGTGAGCGTCCGGCCACGACTGAAGATCGGGCATTG
>VBCY01000592.1 GCA_005882995.1 Betaproteobacteria bacterium | reverse complement strand
CCCCAAGGGGAATGACCTCTCTGGCTACTCGCAAGCCAAACTCAATGCGGTAGCCAGGAAGCTAAATGATCGCCCCAGAAAGACCCTAAACTACGAAACACCCACTGAGCGATTCAGCCAATCCGTTGCGTCCACGGGTTGAATCCAAGCGCAGGAGCTGCCATTCAGTCGCGGCTCGTTAACTGGCGCGCTCGGCCAACTCCGGTCCTTCGACGGCACGTTGGAAATCTGCCGAAACCGGTCGTTCGAACTCACGACCAAAGGCAGGCGATCAGAGCGATTCGTCGACTACTGGATGACCTCGTCCGCGCGCAGTAGCAGCGATTGAGGGATCGGGACTTTACGGATACTGAATCAGCTCATCCAGTCGTAGTCAGAGCCGCTCTTCACATCTTCCGGGACAGATGCGCGATCGCCTGGATGACCGCTGCCAAGCGCAGTTGCGATGTTCCGCGATGACTCTACCGAGGAATACCTAGTCCTCGGTGGGCTCTGCCTCTTTAGTCGCGGAGTTCCTGGCGTAGGAATTCGTCGAGCGCTTCCGTCTCATCGTTGTTGTTGGCCGTGCGCTCCCCCTTCGCATATTGACGCTCGCCGACCAATCTGACCAGAAATGTTGAGGACTGGCGTCTGCGCGGGGGTAAGTTCAGTACCACGTGATCGCGCTGGCTTGAGGTGAGCACCATGTATGCCACGCCGATCGCGGCTAGCACGATCAAAGGGTTAACAAGTCGCGGATGGGTCTACGTCATTGCATTGTAAAGGTACGTACCACGGTGCAAGTTTCCTGCAAGCTTGCGAGCTGTCGCCGCCGGCAGGAAATTGATTTGGCACTGTCCTTGCGTCGGCCACGTCGTTAAGAATTTCTTCCAGGTGTACCAATGTCGGCCTATCGAAAATTCGCTCCGTTGGTTCGAAACACTAACGACATTCCGAGCGACGTGTATGCGATTGAGAGCATGAAGGCTTCACTGGCCCGGCAGCCAACGCCGCCAATTCGCTTAGGTGAGGACCAATATAAGCACTTGCGCAAGACGACCCCGGCGAGCATACCTCTGCGACGCACGCTGGAGTGGATTGAAAGTCTTCCGCCACGGGTCCGACCGATGGCCCTAATGCGTCAGTTTGCGCGAGTTGCCAACCTGATCGCTGCCACGTGGGGTGATCTGGAAGCCTTCGAGACGTACATGGAATCGCTGCTCACGGACAAGCGCAGAAACCGCAAAGGATTCCCACCCGAAGTAGTAGAAGAACTATCGGCCTTGGAAGTCTACCGACTCGCGATCGAGCGGCGAGATTCGCCTTGGACGGGTGTGAAGAAGCGCGCGTGACGCCTCACAAAGCAGGGTCTGGTAGTTGTTCGTCCACCGGCGAGGCAACGGATCGGACGCGCGGCTACCGCGCACTCCCCGAGCCGCCTTTGCGTTCCAGAAGCGCTGGCCGGGAGAGCGGGATCTATGTCGGCTGAGCTACTTACGAAATGCGTGCAGGCTGCATGGCCGTCACTTCGACGCGTCCCACACTGGCCCGTGCAGCCGCACAGCCTGCAGAGCCGCATCCTCACGCTCTTTCTTCCGCTAACGATCCTAGTCCAGGTGGGCGGCTCCGCGCTCATCAACACCGTGGGCCTGACAGCCGCACATAAATCCGTCGCCGATGACTTCGGCAGAGGCGAGCGTGTTCTCAATCAGTTGCTCGACCAGAACGCGCACAGCGTTGTGCAAACTGCGCGCTCGATTTCGTCCGATTACACGCTTCGCAAAGCGATCGCCACTGGCGATCATGCCACGATCGCCTCAGTGCTCGACAAGCACCGCAAAGGGATCGATGCGTCGTTGATGATGATCGTCGGCCTGGATCAGCGAGTGCTTGGCGATACCCTCAACATCGCGACTGGCAAACCGTTTGGGTTTGCGAGGCTGATTACGGAAGCGGGAGCCTCGCAGAAGGGCTCCGCCATGGTGGCGATCCGCGGCGAGCTTTATCAGCTCGTGGTCACGCCGGTGCTGGCGCCCCGATCGATCGGATGGGTGGTGATTGGGTTCAATGTCAACGACCGGCTCGCCCAGAATCTGGGGCGCTTGACGCGGCTGGACGTGTCATTCTTCAGCCAGCAAGCAAGCGACAGCTGGCAGCTGCAAGCCAGCACGCTCTCCGAGCAAGATCGCGCGGCGCTGCTGTCCAACCTAAGCACTCAGCGTCTCGCGAAGAGTGACTGGGAAGGCGACGCAGGGTACCCCGACGAAACAGCCACGCGCATCATCGCGCTGCCCACGCTCAACGACGACCGCGCCGTCGCCGTGCTGCAGGAGTCGCTTTCATTGGCGCTTGAGCCTTTTCGGCACTTGCAGCGCCTGCTCGCGTTCATCTCGCTCGCTGGGGTGCTCTTGACCACCCTATTCAGCGTGGCGATCGCGCGTCGGTTCGCGCGGCAGCTGCGGGAACTTGCTAGTATCGCGCACCGAATCGCTGCACGTGACTATTTAACCACGGCGCCCCCGTCCAACGTGGTGGAAATCCAAGAGTTGGGGGCGGCGTTCCGTACCATGCAAGAGTGCATCGCCAGCCGCGAATCACA